>CAZYWA010000024.1:0-27742 GCA_964650975.1 uncultured bacterium | reverse complement strand
CCCGCACCACATCCTGAACGCCAAGCAGCACGAGCGCGAGGCCGAGATCGTCGCGCAAGCCGGACGCTATCGGGCGGTGACGATCTCGACCAACATGGCGGGCCGCGGCACCGACATCGTGCTGGGCGGCAACCCGGAGCTCCTGACCAAGCACATCGAGGATCCAGCCGAGCGTGAGCGGCGGCTCGAGGAGTTTCGCCACACCTGCACCGAGGAGCGCGAGCAGGTGCTCGAGGCGGGCGGCCTGCACATCCTCGGCACCGAGCGGCACGAGTCGCGGCGCATCGACAACCAGCTGCGCGGGCGATCCGGCCGCCAGGGCGATCCCGGCAGCTCGCGCTTCTACCTGTCGCTCGAGGACGACCTGATGCGGATCTTCGCGTCCGACCGGGTGTCCTCGATCATGCAGCGGCTCGGCATGCAGGAAGGCGAGCCGATCGAGGCCGGCATCGTCACGCGCGCCATCGCCAACGCGCAGAAGAAGGTGGAGGACCGGAACTTCGACGTCCGCAAGCATTTGCTCGAGTACGACGACGTCATGAACAAGCAGCGCGAGGTCGTCTACTCGATGCGCCGCCAGATCCTCTCGGGTCAAGGGACCCGGGACATGGTGAACGGCTACATCGAGGATCTCGTCGAGAGCGTGCTGGAGCTCCACATCCCGGCCAAGGCTCACCCCGACGAGTGGGAGCTGCCGACCATCGAGGAAGCGCTCTTCCAGCAGTTCGGCCTGCGGCTCAAGCTGGATCTCGCCGAGCTGGGAAACGTGAACGAGCAGGAGCTGCACCGCCAGCTCGCCGACCAGGTCCTCGCCTTCTACGGAGAGCGCGAGCAGGAGATCGGCCCGGAGCTGCTGCGGCTGGTCGAGCAGGACATCCTGCTGCGCACCATCGACTCGCTGTGGAAGGACCACTTGCTGTCGATGGACCACCTGAAGGAGGGCATCGGCCTGCGCGCCTACCGCCAGGTCGATCCGCTGCGCGAGTACCAGCGCGAGGGATTCGAGTACTTCACCGCGCTCATGAAGCAGGTGAAGGCGGACGCGGTGGGGATCTTGTTCCGGATCCACGTCGAGAAACCCGAGGACGTCGCACGCCGCCAGGCCAAGCAGCAGCGCGCTCCGCAGCGGATCACCATGAGGCACGGGGAGGCTCCACCCGCCGCGGCGGGGGATGCGCCGGCTGGCGGGGCGCAGGCCCGCCCGACCGTCCCGCCCGGACCGGGCGGTGGTGGCGGAGGTCGAGGCGCGCCTCCGCCGGGGCAGCGCCAGGCGACCGTGCGACACGAAGGGCCGAAGGTGGGACGCAACGACCCGTGTCCTTGCGGCAGCGGCCAGAAGTACAAGAAGTGCCACGGCAAGTAGCGGTCGCGCATGTCCATGCCGCGGACATCCATCCGGGTACCCGGTTTCCGTTTCGCGGGTGTCGCCGCCGGGATCAAGGCGAGCGGCGCCAAGGATCTCGCCCTCGTGGTCGCGGATCGCTCGGCGGTCGCGGCGGGAGTCTTCACCACGAACCTGGTGAAGGCGGCGCCGGTGGTCATCTCGCGCCTCCGGATCCGCGGTGGGTCGGCGCGTGCGCTCGTGATCAACAGCGGCAACGCCAACGCGGCGACCGGCGAGCAGGGTCGGCGCGATGCGATCGAGACCACCCGCCTGGTGAGCGACGCACTCGGTGTGCGCACCGGCGAGGTGCTGGTGTGCTCGACCGGCGTGATCGGACGGCCGCTGCCGATGGACCGGGTGCGAGCGGGTGTCTCGCGCGCGGTCGCCGCGCTCGCCGAGCGCGGCGTCGAGGCGGCGTCCGAGGCCATCCTCACCACGGATACCCGTCCGAAGCGCTCGCGGCGGCGGGTAGCCGTGGGGGGACGCAGCGTCACCGTCGCCGGATTCGCCAAGGGCGCCGGGATGATCGATCCCCGCATGGCGACGCTGATCGCGTGCGTATTCACCGACGCCGTGATCTCGGCGCCCGCCCTCCGGCTGCTGCTGCGCGACGCGTGCGAGTCGAGCTTCCACCGCATCACCGTGGACGGCGACCGCAGCACCAACGACACGCTGCTGGCGCTGGCGAGCGGTCGCGCCGGCGGACCCACGCTGGCGCCGGGGAAGCCGGGCTGGACCGCGTTCGCGGCGGCCTTCACCGCCGTCGCTCGCGAGCTGGCGCTCGCGGTCGTGGGTGACGCGGAAGGCTGGACCCGGACTCTCGAGGTGGGCGTGCGCGGCGCCCGCTCCGACGTCGACGCGCTGCGCGCGGCGCGCGCCATCGCGAAGAGCCCGCTGGTCAAGACCGCCGTCAACGGCGCCGATCCGAACTGGGGGCGCATCCTCGCGGCCGCCGGTTACAGCGGCGCGCGCTTCGATCCGGGGCGCGCGGCGGTCTCGATCGGTCCGGTGAAGCTCTACGACCGCGGCAAGGTGGCCGGCCCCGGCCCCCTCACGCGGGCCTCCCGCCTGATGAAGACCCGTGAGCTCGTGCCGCTCACGGTCGACCTCGCCGCGGGGCGCGCCGGCGCCACGGTTTGGACCTCCGACCTCTCGGTCGAATACGTCCGCATCAACGCCGACTACACGACCTGATTCCGCCGATTGCGAGCGGCGCGGGACGTTGGTAGCCTCGCGGGGGAGGCGGCGTGTGGAGCGAAACCGGACACGCGCGCACGGGTGAAGCCATGGAAGACGAACGTACGCGCAACTCGCGACTGCAGGCCGCGGGACTCCTCCTTGCCGTCGTCGGACCGCAGGTGACCGGATTCAGCCCGGGTGCGTGGGCACTCCCGCTGCAGCCGGTGATGGTGCTGGGAGCCGGCGCCGCCGGAGTGGCGATGATCTGGGCGGGACGCGCATCGAGCGGTTTCTCGACGCAGGTCGTCGGTGCGCTGCTGGCGGTCCTGGGTGCCTTGAAGCTGACGCTCGTCGAGCTGTGCCGGGTCTGGACCGGCGAGCCCATCGGATCGATCCTGGGGATCGCGATCCTGGCCACCGGCATCTGGCTCTTCGTGCGACCCGTCCAGCTTGGGCGAGGTCAGCTGATCGGCATTCCGCTCCTGGCGCTCGCGGTCGAGGTTTTTTGGTACCGAATGTTCATCGCCAGCCGAAACGTGGGGATGATCGAGTCCGTCCTCCCGGGTCTCGCGGCGCTCGGGTTGATTGGCCTCGGCGCCAGGCTCGTCCTGGGGAAGGATTCGGGGCTGCAGAGATTCACGTCCGAGCTGACGCTCGGGCAAGCGGTCGGGCTGCCAGCCGCTCTGGTGGGTGCGGTGGTGGTCTGGTACCGCACCAACCACATGACCCACCAAGGTGTCCTCGAGTCGCGCAACCTCCCGACGTTGCTGGCCGTGCTCGTGACCGCGGTGTGCATCAGGCTCTGCTGGCAGAAGACCGGGTTCCTGTCCCAGCGTCCGTTCAGCAGCTAGCCGCGGCGGCGCCGCGCCTGGCGATTCGTGTCCGCGCTCGGGCGCGGACCCTCGTCGCTTGACGGGGGACCACGCGCTGGATCTATCCTGCCTCCACCTTCGCGCGATCGAGTCGTCTTCCGTCGTACCCGACGAGAATCGTTTCCCACATGGCTGCAGCGCGGCGGCTCCTGCTGTTACAACCTGCGGTCGGCGAATGGGACGAGATGCGGTCGAGCCCGTCGCTGCCGCTCGCCCTGATCCACGCCGCGACCCTCGCTGAGCGAGAGTTTCCCGTCGAGATCTTCGACCGGCGGCTCCACGGAGCGGCCTGGGAAGCCGAGCTCGAAGCGTCGCTCCGCGACGAGCCCCTGCTGGTGGGCGCGACGGCGTTCACCGGTCCGATGATTCGCTCGTGCATCGAGATGTGCGAGGTGGTGCGTCGGGTGCGTCCCAGGGTCCCGATCGTGTGGGGCGGGATCCACGCGAGCTTGCTTCCCGAGCAGACCGCCCACAGTCCGTTCGCGGACTTCGTGGTCCAGGGAGAAGGCGAGGTTCCGCTCAGGGATCTCGCTCGAGCGCTCGCCGAGGGGCGCTCGCCCCGGGAAATTCCCGGCCTCTGGTGCCGCGACGGCGAGCGAGTGGTGGCCTGGACGCCGGCCCCGAAGCTCGATCTGTCCGCGCTGCCGGCTCCGCCCTGGCATCTGGTCGACATGAGCCGCTACCAGCCCACTTACAAGGGCCGGAAGTCGGCCTTCTTCCAGAGCTCGCGCGGCTGCCCGCTGCCTTGCACCTATTGCTACAACGTGGTGTTCAACGACCGGCGCTGGAGGGCGCTCGATCCCACGCGAACGCTGGAGCAGATCCACCGCCTGGTGGGCGAGTTCGGGATCGAGGACATCTACTTCGTCGACGACATGTTCTTCACCAACCTGAAGCGCGCGCGCGCGATCGCCGAGGGCCTCAAGTCGCTCGGCATCACCTGGCAGGTCCAGGGCGTCGACATCGAGGGCATGGCGCGCATGACCGACGACGACTACCAGCTGATCGTCGACAGCGGCTGCCGCCGGCTGACCTGCGGGATCGAGTCGGGCTCGCCGCGGCTACGGACCTACGTGCAGAAGGGCGGCACCGTCGACGACGTGGTCGAGGTCACCGAGCGCCTCGCCCGGTACCCGATCACGCTTTTCTACAGCTTCATGTGCGGCATCCCGACCGAGACCCTCGACGAGCTGCGCATGACGGTCGACCTGATGCTCAAGCTCTTGGCGCTCAATCACAACGTGCACGTTTCGCCGCTCTACAACTTCACGCCCTACCCGGGCACGGCGCTCTTCGACGTCGCCATGGACGCGGGCCTCGAGGCGCCGGCCACGCTCGAGGGCTGGGCGGACTTCCGCCACGAGCGAACCAACCTGATGCCCGAGCGCAAGGCGCTCTACGAGTCGATCTACTTCACCTCGCTCTTCCTCGACGACAAGGCGCGCGAGTACGGCGCGCCGTGGGCGGTGCGCGCGCTCGCGAAGGCCTACCAGCCGATCGCGCGCTTCCGCACCGCCAACCTCTTCTTCCACGGTCTCATCGAGCGCTCCGCGATGAACCTGGCGCTGAGCGTCTGGGGCAGCGTGGGCCGGAACTTCGCGCGGCATGGCGCGGCCGACGCCTGACCTTCACCCATCAAGGATGCGGGCTGTCCGGTCCGGGACCGAGATGGTGGCTCACCTCGGTCCAGAACCAATCCACGATCCCGTGGAAGGTGCTCGCGACCTTGATGCGCGCGACGCGAGCGAGCTCGTGGACCCGTGAGCCGGCCTCGAGGGGTGTTCCGGGCGGCCCGATGCCGACGGCCGCGATCTCTCTCGTGTTGCGGACGAAGATCCGCCCTTCGGCAAAGCTCGGGTACGTGTAGCTGGTGCGGTCGAGAACGTCGATGCTAGCGGCTTCGTGATACCCGTCAGGTGAGGCATCGGCGACCACGATCTTTCCTCCGCTGCCGAAGATCACGAGATGTCCGTCGACCAGGATCAGCCCGTGTCCTCCCGGCTGCCGCGACTTCCAGACCTTCCGGCCGTCCTCGGCGGACACACAGGTCAGGAAGTCGCCGCTGTAGCCGTAGAGGAAACCGTCGTACCAGACCGGCGTCGCGAGATTTCCCTTGAGGTCGGCGGTCTCCCAGAGGTCGTCGACCTCGAATCGGCCGTCGCCGCGCCGCACACGAAACGCGACCGATTTCGAGTTGCCGGGCAGCATGAATCGATCGTCGTCCAGGAGTACCGGTGTCGGCACGCCGTCCGTGGCATACGGATGCGACCAGTAGACTCGCCCTGTCGCCGGATCGATTCCACTCACGAGATGGTCGGTCACCGCCACGATCTGGGCCACACCAGCGAGCTCGGCCGGGATCGGTGACTGGTATTCCGCCGAATCGTCTCCAGCGGACCACACGACGGCCCCGGTCCATCTGTCGAGGCCGGTCAGGCTGTGACCCTTCGGTCCGCCGGTCTGCACGAAGAGCACATCGCCGGCGACGACGGGCGAGGTCGCAAAGCCGAACTCGGGGCGCAGGGCTCCGTCCGCCTCGTCCAGTCGCACGCGCCAGATCTCGGAGCCGTCCGCCAGGCGCGCTGCGAGCAGCTGTCCGTTGGGTCCGAGCGCGTAGACGACACCGGAGTCGATCGTGGGGACACTCTTGGCGCCACCTTCCGAGCCGCCGTCGCCAGGGAAGGTCGCGTCGATCGCTCTCGTCCACACGGTGGTGCCGGTGGCCGCATCGAGCGCGGTCAGCTGGTCCTGTTTCCCGTCCGAGTACATGGTCACCGCGCGTCCATCGGCTATCGAGATCCCGGAGTACGCGATTCCCAACGGCCGCGACCAGGCCAGCCGGAGAGAGAACGGGCCGCTGGTGAACACGGGGCCGGACGCTGCTTTGCCATCGTGGTTGGACCCACGCCAATTCGGCCAATCCGCGGCGCTAGCAGCGGAAGCGGCCACGAGCAGACCGAGCGAAATCAACGCAGTCGAGCGATGCATGGCACCAGCCTGGCTGTGGCTACCGCACGGTCAGCGAGCTGGTGAAGTCGCCGCTGAGGATCAAACGCCGGCTCCTTGTCGGCGGCGGGCGTTCGCGACGGCGCGTGCATGAGAGGCGGAGAGGTGCCGAGTCTGGCGTGGTGGCGTTCGGGATCCGATGTCGATCTCGCGAATCCCTGGCGGACCCCACCGGTCGAGCCGCGAATCTGGCGTTCCGTCTTCTGGCCGATCTCGAATCGTGCGGAGCTTCCGCTCCGCTGCCTTCTGAAGGAGAAGACAGGGCCAGGATGTCATCGCGTTCGTGAACCGTGCAACGCAAGGTGCGTTCTCGCGGCACCGCCCTCGGCGACTCGGCGCGGTCGAGCGTTTCGACGGATCGTGATTGACGTCCGTGACGGCACGAGCTGGTAAGATCATCGGCGCCTGGGCTTCCCCCGCCCGCGACGGCACGCGTGGAGCGGCTCGATTGACCGAGCGAACCGTCGAATGACCCGACCGGAATCGAGCTCACCTCGCCCCGGCCGTCTCGGAAGGTACCCTCGTGCTGCCCGAGTGGGGGTGCTGGTCGCGCTCCCGGCGATCTCGGAATTCTTTCTGGCGTTTCACCCCGCATTCCTGCTCTACGCGGGCTATGCGTCGATCACGGTCCCGTTCCTGATGTGGCTTGTTCGAGGAGAGCCACCGATCCGGCGCTTGTCGCTCGCGGTGGGGTATGTCGGGGCGCTCGTGGGGCTCTGGCATACGCCGTGGACCTCCCACAAGCGCTTTCAGCAAGATCTCGAGCGGGTATCTCTTGGATCGACAGTGGCCGAGGCGAGAGCCGCGATGGCGGCCTATCCAGAGGGCGTCGACGTTGGGGAGAAGGACTCCGTCGGCGCCGGGGGGGACCGGAATCGCGCGCTCGTCTACCGGATCCGGGCGACCGACGGCCTCGCCTCGGACCTCGCGGTGATCTCGATCCGGGACGGTCGGGTCACACGAGCCGAGATCTTTCGCGACTGAGGTCCTCGCGCCCCCGTTCCGTGTCTTCGCCATGAGCACTCGCGGGCCCGACGAGCGTTCCGAGCGCGCGTGGGTGCGCGAGGGCCCACTTTTCGCATGGTTCCTGGGCGCGCTGATCGCGACCACGCTGCTCGCGGGCGTGTTGGTGGCGCAGCACCACCTCGCCGCGCCCGTGATCGCGACGCCCAGTGGTCACATCGCCGCCGGTGTCGTGATGTACGTACTGTTCGTGGTGCTGATCACGCGCCACGTCACACGGATCGCGGGACGGACCGTGTCGGTCCTGACCCTGCTGTGCTTGCTGTCGCCGGTGACGATCTTCTGGATCCACGTGCCGCCCGCCTTCGCGCTGGCGATCGGCATCGTGCCGATGGTGCCGCTCACTCCGGTCTACATGCGGATCCACCGATCGGGTCACAAGGGCATCATCGTGGTCGGTGTGGTGACGCTGGCACTGGCGCACGTGGTGTTCGCGTCGGGCGTGTTCCTTGGAGTATTCGATCCGACCGCGATGTCAGGCGACGCCCTGGGCCGCCGGCGGATGGCACTGATGCACGCCTGGCTCGGCTTCCCCACGGCGGCCCTGCTCCTCTGGCATGGCCTGGCCTCGTATTACGGCCGCAGCTTCCGGAGCGACGCACCGCTCTGGCGAACGCTCCGCATCGTCGTCACGACGCTCGCCGTGCTGGGAGCCTATGCCTGGTGGGCGAGCCGCGATGTACGAGCGCAAGCCGCCAGGAATCCGGATCGTCTGGGGCTCCCGGGCGCCGATCGTACCGTGTCGGTCGGCAACCTGAAGCCCGGCGCCGGTCCCAATCCGGTGGATTTCACGCGCCTGGTCGACCCCGAAGTGTGCGGCACCTGCCATGGAGAGATCTTCCGCGAATGGCAGATTTCCCCCCATCGCTTCGCCGCGACCAACCGTCCCTACGCGCGCGCCGTTGCGCTGATGGCCGAGGAGGAAGGATCCGAGAAGACCATCTTCTGTGCCCGTTGCCACAATCCGCTCGCCGCGTTGCTCGGTCTCACCGAGGGCAGTTCCAGCCCGCTCTTCGATTCGGTGAGCCGGGTGGGGATCTCGTGCCAGTACTGCCACATCATCACCCACACCGATCCGGGGGAGGCGACCGGCCGCGTCCAGGTGACCTTCGAGAAACGCTACCGCCCGGAGTTCTCGCTGGGCGCGTGGGCTCCCGGTCAGGTCGACGACGCGCTGTTCGTGTCGGACGGGCTCGTCGCTCATTCGGAGGACTACAAGCACGGGGGTTACGTCGAGTCGGAGTTCTGCGCGGGCTGCCACCGGATCGTGACGCCCGCCGAGATGAACGGCGGCGCGGAGCTCGTGCAAGAGGACCTCTACACGCCGTGGCACGGCTCGACGGCGGCGAAGGACGCGGTGAGCTGCACCAGTTGTCACATGCAGCTCAACGTGTTCGAGGACACGATTCACGCGCGTCCCGACCATCGCACCTTCGGCACGCTGCGCTCGATGAGCTTGCTCGCACCGAGCTGGTTCACGCCGGCAGGAGGACTCGAGGCCTTCGACCGGGCCGCCGAGCGCTGGGCGCTGGGCAAGCTGTCAGTGTCGAGCTACGAGCAGGTCTATTTGGCGTCGATCCAGAGCGGGAAGAGCAGGGCGCACCGGAACTTCCTCCACGAGCGAAAGCCCCTCGCCGTGACCCTCGAGGTGCCGCGCAGCGTTTCCTCGGGCAGCGAGCTACACGTCGCGGTGCACACCGCCAACGGCACGCACGCTCATCCGCTCCCTTCCGGACCGCTCGACATGAATCAGCTGTGGCTCGAGGGTCGCGTGACCGACGGTAGCGGCGCCACGGTGTTCGCGACCGGGGTGCTGGATGCCGACGGGAGCTTGCCGCCCGGCACGCACCAGCTGGGCGGGACGCCGGTCGACGCCTCCGGAAACCCGATCACCGAGCACCGCATCTGGAAAACCGCGGCGGTGCGCGACGAACGGCTGCTTCCGCCCGACGGTTCGATCGTGGACGAGCTCGTGGTACCGCTCTCCGCCTCGGTGCGCGGACCGCTCACCGTGACCGTCCGGTGGCGCTACCGGCGGATCGAGCCTGAGCTGGCGACCTGGATGCTGGCCCCGGATCACACGCAGCTTCCGGTGCACACGCTCGACGAAGCGAGTGTCACGGTTGCGGTGGAGTGAGACCCGTGCCACTCAGCGCCGGTTGGCGGAGGATCTGGTTCCTGCAGTGTGTCGCGCTGCTCGCCACCGGGCTCTTCGCCGGCACGCCTCCATGGCTGATGCCGCCGTGGCGCTCGGCGGATGGGCGTCTCGAGACACTCGAGCTCGACGACTCGTTGCTCGCGCTGATCACCGCGCGCCTGGTGCTGCCGTGGCATCGTTCGTGGAAGGAGATCCGTTTGCGGTACCAGCTGGCGGACGGCGAGGCGCTGAGCGTCGCGGCCGACCGGACGGGAGACGACTTCGACGTGGCGCGCGTGAGCCGCACGCCTTTGCTCTCGAGTGGACGGATTCGCATCCGCGATGGGGCGCTGTTCGATACCTCGCCCGCCGTGCTGTCGGCCTCCGCTGCCCAGGACGGCGAGATGGTCCTTCGTCGCACGGCGAGCGGCGTCGACGTGAGCGTCGAGGGTGCGCCGGGGTTCGCGACGCTGCGCTCCGAACCTAGCGGCGCGCTCGACCTGGCGATGTTCCCACCGTGGAGCACACAGCTCTTCTCGCGGGTGAAGCTCGAGCGCGTCGAGCTCGACGATGGCTCCGAGCTGGCGACGAGACCGCCACCCTCCTGGACCCTCTTGTCATCCGGACCCTCGCTCGTGGTGATTGCATTGCTCGTCGGGTGGGCTCTCGTCTCGGGAACGCCGTCGCCGCTTGCACGGGTCCTGCCACACCACACCAGCCACCATCCGGGCCACGTGTCGGTACTGCTCGCAGCGGTCACGGCCGGGGTCGTGGGAGTCGCACTGGCGCTTGGCGTGTCGGACCGCCATCCGCCAGTCGGCGCCATCCGCCAGGCGCGGCTTCGGGTCGCGATGCTGGGCGTGGTCGCATGGCCGGTGCTCGTCACGATGGCGCGCGATCGCCTGCTGGCCCGGTTCCCGGATCTGGGAAGTCGCAAGCTCATGCACGGAGCGCTGCTGGTTCCTCAGATCGTGCTGGTCACAGCCGCGATCTTGGGCCTGGTGGCCGGCGTGCTGGGCCGTCGCGGTGCGGACCTCGCGCTCCCCGCGCGCCTGGCGTTGCCTGGCGCCGAGCTCCGGGTGCTGTGCTACGGCGGTTCACGCCTCTCCGGCGCCCCCATCGTGGTTGAGGATCTGCCACCCGATTTCCCGCGGCTTCTCGAGGGGATTCTCTACGAGCGCGATCCGGCCGCCGTCGTCTGGGACCGCGGCCCATCGGTGGTCACGGGCCTGGCTCGCCGGGTTGAGTTCGACACGCGCGGACTCGCGCCGAGTCACGTGGTCTTCTACACGAAGCTCAGCGACTACGGCCTCAAGCCGGGCAGCTTCAGCTCAAGGTTGGAGCTCATCTCGCAGCTCGCGTCCCGGGGCGCGCAGCCGCTATTCGCCGAGGAGATGGAGTTCGACAGCGTTTATGGCAGCGGATCGCCGGCCTATTTGCCGGCCTATCGCGAGCTCGTCGCTGCGCACCGATTTCCTTACGTGGAGCTGCGGCCGCTGTTCGAAGAGAACCGGGAGCACTTCCTGTTCCTCGATCGCGATCAGCACCTGACTCGCTACGGCCACCGCTTGGTGGCACGCGCGCTCGCCGATGCCATCGCTCCGCCCGCTCAGTGAACGTGGTCGAGGACACGGGTCTCGCCGGTGTCGAGATCGACCACGCCCAGTCCAGCGGAGCCGAGCGCCACGTACGCGATCCGTCCTCGCACCGCCACGTTCCACGCCTCCCCGGCCGGCATCCGGTACACACGCTTCACCGACGGACGAGCCAGATCCGAGATATCAGCCGCGATGAGCCGTCCCTCGTAGTCGGTCAGGTACGCGGTGTCTCCGTCGAGGTCGAGGCCGTAGACGTAGCCGCCGGTCGAGAGCCGGCCGACGGGCTCGATCGCGTTCGGGTCGCGCAAGCTCACGATCTGCAGACCGTTCGAGTAGGCCGCGAGAAATGCATGGTCGCCGCGGATGCGTGTGCGGATCACGGTCGGCAGGCCGAAGGCCAGTTGATGGGCGGCGGAACGGGGCGGTGGGTAGATCGCGGTGAGCCGTGGACGAGCGGGGTCGGCGACGTCGAGGAGGCCGATGCCTTTCACCAGGTTGGAAAGCAGCACCCGTGATCCGGATCGCGTGAGCCCGACGGAATACCCACCGAGCGACTGATCTTGGCCGGTGAGAACCGGCTCTCCGCTCACGTCGAACTCCATGAAGCCGTAGTGAGCGTTGGCCATGAAGAGATGCTGGTCGTCCACCGCGAGCCCCAGCGGATGGTTTTCGATGTTGAACGTCGACGAGATCCGCAGCGCTCCTCCCGTGTCGGGTTCGATCACCTGCACGCCGCCGATGAAATCCGCCGCGTAGATCCGATCGCCGTGTGCCGTCACGTCGTTCACCAGGCCTGGCGTGTCGACGACTGCCCTCAGAGCGGGCGAGCGAGGCTCCGATACGTCGTATACGGCGATTCCGAGACTTCCTCGCGACGCGATGAGGCGGTTGCCATCGAGGAGCACGCTGCGGGTCTGGCCGGCCATGGGGAAGTAGCCGATCTGTTTGGGGCGGTCGCGGTCCGTGAGGTCGAGGATCATGAATCCGCCGGCGCCGTCGGAGAGATAGAGCGTCCGCCCCTGCCGCACCAGGTCGAAGGCGCCGCCTGGGGTGCGTGTGGTCGCAAACTCTCTCGGAGCCCGCGGATCGCTCGTGTCGAGCGTCACCAGGCCGCGTCCGATGTCGGCGACATACGCCCGATCGCCATCCAGCATCACGGTGTATGCATAGCCGTGGAGCGGTACGTGAGCGGTCTGTCGGGGAGACTTCGGGTCCGAGACGTCGAGCACCACGACGCCATCGGGACCATTGGCCACGTAGGCGACGCCGTCGCCGACCGCGATCCAGAGCGGTGCGGGATCGAGCGGAACGAGACCCTGCCGGATCGTGGTGTCGACCGCAGCGAGCTTGACCGGGTGCGCCGGGTCGTGAAAGTCCCAGATCACGACTCCGCGGGTTCCGTCGGCGAGATAGAGCAGCCCATGGTCGAGGGTGGCGGCGCTCGCGTTTCCCTCGGGGTCGTGAAACACCGGCCGCGGATCGCGCGGGTCGGATACGTCGAGCACCCACCACCCGTCGAGCCCCGCGGAGTAAACGACGTACCGCTCGAGGACGGCCACGCCCATGCCGTAGCCGTCGCTCGTGAAGAACCCGAGCCGCACCGGATGGTCGAGATCGGTGACATCCCACGAGCTCAAGCCATTCACTCCGTGCGCGATGTAAAGGATGTCGCCGGAGGCCGCGAAGCCGTGCACGATCCCGCCCGCCGGGAGCGCGGTCAGCAGCCGAGGCGAGGCAGGATCGGAAATGTCGAGCACGCCAATGCGCGTGCCGAGGGCGATGTAGGCTCGATCGCCTCGCACCCAGGCCGTGCGCACGAGATCGCCCCACCACGTGGCTTCCGGGCCGCGAAAGATGAACCTCGAGTGGATACCCGCCGAGATCGCGGCACCGATCCGCCTCGGCGTGGGTGGCCAACCGGTGAGGGCGGCGAGCAACAGCGCGAGAGCGGCGATCGAGCTCCCGAGACCGACGAGCAGGACCCGTGCGATGCGGCGCAAGACGCCGCGCGGCGGCTTCGACGGTCGCGAAGCGCGCTCGCCGGAAGCGCCTGGCAAGGTCCGTGAAGTGGTCTCGGCTCCGGGGTTCCGCGGCTGGGACCGATCGATCACAATGCGGTCCAGCGTGGCGCTGGTCTGCGCGGAGTCCGCTGACGAGGCTCGACCGGCTCGCTGAAGCCGAGGCTACTCATGCGTGTCGGGTGGTGTGCCCGGCGGCTCGCTCGACCGCCGAAAGACCAAAGGAGAGCCAGTGCTGCGGAGCGAAGTTACCGGGCCCGACCGGTCGAGTCCAGCGGGCGTGGCGCGGTGGCAATCCCCGCTGGTTGCTGTTGCGTCCAGTCATCGCTTCGGGTAGCCCGCGACGGAATGCCCGTCCGCGCGTCATCGTTTTCGAGGTGATCCCATCCCGGCCCTGAGCGTCGCATCGCCCAGCGAACCACCGTCCGCGCCGCAAGGGCGAGCGGCCCGCGCCTGGCTCGCGGTGCGCGCGCTCGCCGCCATCCCGGGTTTCGTGACGCCACTCGCGCTCGCGTGGTTGTCACGGAGGTCTGAGGAAATCGTGGCCGGCTTGCTCTGCGCGGTTCTCCTCGGTTGGGTCATCGAGCGGCGCCGAGGCCACCGGTGCGGGATCGCCTTCAAGATCTACCTCGCGGGTTGCGCGGCACTGGTGATCGCGGCGGGCCGGTTGCTGCCGACCATCGAGGAGCATGCGTGGCTTCGCGTGGCAGGCACCGCCGGCGCGCTCACGCTGATGCTCGAGCTCGAAACCCGTCGCGGCAGCTGGGGCCGTCGCGACGGCCTTCAGCGCTCGGCGGGAGCGCTGATTGGCGGCGATCTCGTGCTGCTCGGAGTGGGTGCGGCGATCGTGCGGGTCGGTACCCAGGGGCTCTTCACGAATTCGGGGCTCACCGCGGCAGCGCTGCTCGTTCCTCCGATGCTCGTATATCGGCCCAGCGTGCCCGCCACGCTGGTGTGGATGCTGAGCGCGACGAGCGCGGTCTACGGTTGGCTCGGGTTCGTGAACGGTGCCGAGTACGTCGGGCACGTCGACCGTTCGCCGCCCGAAGGCGTCTCGATCGCCGCCCTGATGCACGGAAGCCCGGCCACTTGCCCGGGAGCGCGTTTCTTCCGGCCCAGCACGTGTCCAGCCACGCGAGGTTCCTTCTACATCGGCGAGGCAGATCGCACTTATCGGCTGGGCTCGGACGGAACCGAGACCACCTTCCTCGACGGGGTCGAATCGAGCCAGACCCTGATCGAGCGTTGCGACCGCGACGAAGTGCTGACCGCGAGCTTCGAGCGCAAGCGGTTGCGCCTCGCGCGCCTGGACGATGGGCGCCCGATCCGTGACATGGATCTGCCGTCGCACCCCGCCACGATGCTCCTCGATGCCGCACACGAGACGCTCTACGTGTCCACCTCGCTGCCAGCCTCGTTGCTGCAGATCGACCTCGCGTCCTGGTCGATCGTACGCGTCCTCGACCGCTACCTCGATCGGGACCCCGACTTCTCGGGAATCGTGAACATCGTCTGGCTCGGGGACCGGATCGTGGGTGCCTACTCGTCGTGGTATCTGATCGACCCGCGCGAGGGTGAGCTCTTTTCCGTTTCACGCGATTTCGGAGATTTTAGGGTCCTCTCTCGCTTCCCGGGCGCGTGGGGGTACGTGATCCCCGATCCCGGTGACCCGCAGGCGGTCTTCCTCAAGGCCTATTATCGGCCTGAGCTCTGGCACTTCAGCCGCGCTGGAGAGAGCGCTCGGCTCGTTGCCGAGCTGTCACCCGGCTCGTTCTACGGTGTCTCGCTTCCGGAGCTCGGATTGCTGGTCTTCGACCACTGGACGACCGGGCAGATCGAGGCCGTTTGCGCGAATGATTTGAGCCGGCGCCTCCAGGTTCGAACCGGCGGGATGGGCCGGATGCTGTGGCCCGAGTCCCGCCGGGTCTACACACCGAGCGCTTCCGGCTACCTGACGATCGGATTCCCATCGGACGTGTGCGCCCGTTGAAGCAGCGGCGCTGGATCACGGCTGTGCTTTGGGTGTTGGCGCTCGCCAACGCCTTCGATGACGTGCCGCGGCCGCCAACCGAGAAATGGAGGATCGAGCCGCTCTCCGGAGCGGATCGGCACGATCTGTCGATCTCGTCGCGGGAGCGTGGCTTGATGCGCGTGCGGCGTGGCGCGCTTCGGGTGCCCGACCTCTACGCGTTCCTCACGCCGCCCACCGTGGGCGAGAGCGCGTCGCTCGATCTCGAGGTCCGGGTTCCAGAGGGATCCTGGTTCGATGTCATCGTGGACGCCGATCGAGATCGACGGACCGTGATTCGCCTGGCCGCGAAACCCGGAGAGTCCTGGGTCGCCGATGTGCGGGATTCTGCCAGCGATGCTCCCGTGGAGCGTCCGCTCCAGCTGCCGGCCGGATGCCTGGCTGGACGCACGACGGTGAAGCTCGTGTTCTCTTCGGACTCGATTCGCCTACGCGTCGGGGCCTGTCCCGAAGTGGTTGCGGATCGAACGGGTGGCGCTGGTCGCACCGGTCTCGCCGCGGGCCTCGGTGGGCTCGAAGTGTGGCGCTTCGAGAGCAAGGGGTCGGCGACCGAGCCATACCAGCTCCTGGCCGCCTCGCCCGCAGCACGGTTCGCGCTGTGCGGCGTGGTCGCCTCGGTGGCGGTCGCGCTGGTCGTGATGAAGCGGCGCTGGAGCCGCCGCCGTGATCGCGCTCCTCCGTCGACGGTCCTGCCGCCGGCTTGGGCTCGTGTGTTGGCCCACGTCGCTCTCCTGATCGCGGTGCTTCCGATCGTGCCTTGGGCCGCTTGCGCCCTCGCGCTGGGCGTCGCGAGCCTCGCATCGCGCGAGCGCCGCACCGAAACCCCAGACCTGGCGAGCACCGAGGGCGAGCGCCCGCGGTCGTGGGCGATCGTGGTTCTCCAGTCGCTGCTCGCGGGCGGCGCCATCGCGAGCTGGATCCTACCGGTCCTGATCCATCCTCGGCCCGACTCGACGCCGGAAATCGCCGCATTCCGGACGGAAGGACCCGTTTCCTGGTCTCCCGCGAGCGAACCCGCGCAGGGCGGCGATCGCGCGACGACCCTCGACGTCGACCTGCTCGAGGACGGCGCTGTCGCGGCCTACGTCGATGCTCCGGCAACCGAGCCTGGCACGCCACTCCGTCCGCTGCTCTACGGGGACCTCGGATCGATGGCGCCTGGAGTGGTGGTCGAGCGCTCGGGTGAGCGTCTTGACTGGGCCCTCGTCGCGGGTGATCTGGCTCGGGCTGCCGGAAGCGCTCCCGTGGGACCCCTTCGACTCACACACCGGGCGGGCGGAGTCGAGCTGTCCGATGGCACGAAAGTGCTGGCGCGGATTTCTGGGCTGCCGGCTCGAAGCGGTCGTGTTCGGATCCTTCCCGTGCTCGCGCGGCCCGCCGTTCGGGTCGAGATCCGTCGTCCCTGGACGGGGCTCCTGTTTCAGAGGCTGCTAGCGTTTCTCGTGCCACTCGGCGGCTTGGTGCTCGCTCGGGAGGTGGTTCGCCGAACACCATGGGTCGGTTCGCTGGCAGCCAGCGTCGTTTGGCCGGTCCTCGGCGCGTGGTTCGCGGTTGCCGTCTGCGCGGCCGTCGGGGCACCGGACTTGCCCGTCCTCACGGCAAGCATTCTGGTTCCGATCGCCTGCATCTCGGCCCCGTTCGTGGCCGCAGTGAAGTTGGTCCGGCGGCGGCGAATGACCGGGGGGGCCATCGCGGGCGCACTGCTGGTGGCTCTCGCCGCACCCAACCTGTTGCTGGCCGTGGCGGGCGGCCTCGGGGCGTCCCGGTTCACGCACAGCTGGGTGGGAGCGACTTCATCGAGAGCGATCACCGGTTACCTCGACCCAGAGCAGCGGTTGTTCACCGATACCTCGCTGACCGGACGCTATCGGCAGGTCGAGGACGAAGGCACGGCTCCGGGAGGAAAGCGCGTGCTGGTGCTGGGAGGCTCGCAGACTTACGGCGAAGGGTTCACCGGCTCGCCCCACTCGCGCATCTGGACGGAGCGAATCGGCGCGGCACATCCCGACTGGAACCTGGTGAACCTAGCGGTTCAAGGCTCGACCCTCGCGAGTCAGTCGGTGCGCCTCCGTCACTACCTGGACGTTCATCCGGGCGAACGCATCGACGCGATCGTCGCCGTGTTCGGCTTGAACGACCTGGCGTACCTGCGCGCGACTCCGGCGCGCGCGGCGCGGATCGATGCCATCCGGCGCGGGGAGATATCCCCGTTTGCTGCAGATCCATGCGCATTCGTGGCCGCTTGCTCCGGGGCTCGCTGGATCGGCCGGCTGGTTCCCTTCTTGCTCGGGCGCAGAATGGGCACCGCCGCCGAGAAGTTGCAGACAGTCGAGTGGGCGCTGGCTGAGCTGGACGGCACGGCGCGTGTCCAGGGAGCGGTACTGGCGCTGGTTCGCGAGCCGGATCAATGCGATCTGACGCCTTGTGAAGGTGCGATCACCGCTTACGACTATCCCACCGGGTTCGACGCCGTTCGGCCGGCCCTGGACGAGCTGGGCCGCCATCCCGAGGTGCGGCTGTGCGATCCGCGACCGTGGCTGCGTGCCCGCCGCGCCACTCAACCCTTCTTCGATGCCGTCCACTTCTCCGAGGCCGGCCACCGTGCGATGGCAGGGGCGCTCGAGCCGGTTCTGGTCGACGCACTCCGCTGAGCGCCGCCCGCTCTGGCGGGGTTCGAGTCGACGGCCTCTGCACTGGCAGACGGAGGACAGAGCGTTCAGCTGCTCTTGGATCGGGGGTCCGCGCCCGTTGGACTGTTGGTCGGCTACTCGTGGGCGCTACATCCGTCGGCAGATTGGGCGCCGCGTAACGGATGGCGTGGTAGTCCGTGGCCGCGGGTGAGCTCGGCGTGAGATGCTCACCGCCCGATCCGCGAAGCCCTCGCGGCCCGCCGTCCGACTCGTCCCGGAACCTTTGCTAGAGCTCGGCGTGATTCTCGGAGCCACGGTTCTCGTCGGTCTCACCTGGTTCGACGCATTCCTGCTCCCCGGTCACGGGTTCGTTCGCCGCTGGTACCGCGACGTCGACGGCGCAGAGACCGTGGCGCTGGCCTTGGCGATCGGTACCGCAGGCGTCGCATTCACGAGCTTCGTGCTCGCCGCGCTGCTCCACGTGTGGCTGACGCCGGTGATCGTCCTGGGCGTGGCGAACGCCGTGAACCTCGCCCACCTGCCGGTGTGGATCCGCGACCTTCGGAGGATGCGAACGACCCGTGTCGCGCCGCGAGCCCTGCTCCGCGCGCTCGGTGCCACGGCCGTGTTCGTGGCGATGCCGGCACTGATCTTCGCGCTGCGCTACGAGCGCGAAGAATTCGCCCTCACCTGTGTGAACTTCGCCCCGGCGTACGCAACGGGGCTCCGCCTGGGAGATGGTTCGCTGGCGCACTGGGACCGGAACGACGTCCTCACGCTCGACACCGAGAACCAGGAAGGGAACGCCGCGCTCATCGGCGCGTTTCCGGCGCTTTTCCGGTTTCTCGGCTACCGGCTGTTCTACGCGAACACCAGCTTGCTCTCGTTCCTGCTCGCGTTCGTCATCGGCCGGCGGCTCGGGGGGCGAGGTGTCTACGGATGGCTGTTCGCGCTCTTGCTGCTCTTCAATCCACTGGTCGCCGGAATCCACGACACCGAGGAGAACCTGCTGTGCATGGCGATGTTGCTGGGCGCGCTCGCATTCCTGTTGCGGCCCGCACCGAGCTGGATCGCGGGCGCGGCGTTCTTCGGGCTCGCGTTCGGTTGTCGTCACATCCTGCTTCCTGGCCTCGCGGGCGTGATCGTGTTCGCACTCGCCGGACGCGACCGATGGCGCGCGGTTGCTCGCGTGGCGATCGGTTTCGCGATTCCATCGTGGTACTTCGCGCTACATCACGCGTTGACCCTGGGCTCGCTGCTGGCGCACGAGAGCCTGCGCCATTTCCCGGAACCGGTCCCCCACCGGTTCCTCGGATACACGTTCGAGCTACACGCGATCCTCGCGTGGCCGTTCACGGACCGCCTCTATCGCAGCCCCTTCAACCCGCTTCCCACGCTGATCGAGTTCGCGACCGCGATTCCCGGCGTGTTCGGCACCGTGCTGACTGGCTTCGGGATCGCGGGTGCGCTGCGGCTCGGATACCGCGCGCCGCGCACACTGGCGCTGTTGCTGGGAATCGCGCTGCCGCCGCTCGCGATTCTCATGGTGCAGGGCAACTGGAGCGAGATCGACAAGAACCGGCTCACGATCACACCGCTCGCGCCGCTGGTGCTGCTGATGGTCGAGGGTTGCGCGTGGCTCGCGCGGGGGCCGAGGCGTCCACTGGTCGCAACACTGATCGGCACGCTCGCCTGGGCGCAAATTCCCATCTGGCACGCGGCGCTGGGCCTGCGGGTACCCGTGGACCCCCGGGAATACGTGGGACGGCCGCACCACGCCGTGGAGACCGAGGCAGACTTCCAGCACATGCGCCGGGTCTTGGTGCGCGAGCCTGGCTTTGGCCCCGGCGCCGACCCCGGCGAGATCCTGCGACAGCTCCCGCGGAAGGCATCGTCGCTCCGCGATCTTTGGGAGGAGCTCGCCGATCCGCGATACGAAGCGCGCACGCCCACGCCCGGGGTCAGGCTTCCGCCACTGCTCGTCCCAGAGCTCTTCGCGCGCACCCGCGTCGCGCACATCGATTGGCGCCCCGCGGAAGTCCCGCCGTCGGGGGGCGACCGTGTAACGCTGGAGATCCCGCTCGATCGCCTGCCGGCCGCAGCTGGCGAGCACTGGGTCAGGGCGGTCGATCCCGCGGAAGTACCTGCCGGCGCATTGGTCCTTCCGATGGCGACCTCCGTCGAGGATGAAATCCACCGAGGTCTCGCCGCCAGCGGGTTCCCCGACCCGATCGACGTGTTTGCGGTCCGCATGGCGATGCATGGAGACGATCGGCTGTTGATCGGCCTTCTGAGGCGAGGCGGTACTCAGCCCTCGGCGTCGGTTCCGGGCGACCGGATCTTCCTCACGATGCGGCGCGCAGCACATGCCGGCGTTCTCTACTTCGCGAACGTGGAGCCCGTGATCCAGGAAGCCTGGGACCTCGACATCGACCAGGATGGCAGCGTGCACGCGAACCCGACTCGCGAATGAGCGACGCGGTTGGCGCGCCACGCCCAGACTGGCGCGATCTAGCATCGAAGGGTCCGGCCGCGATACGTTCGTCGGCCGCGCACGACGGATTCGGTGCTGAGACCGTGGTCTCGGACGCCTCGCATCGTCGAGCGCCAGCGCCGATCGTGACCATGTGGATACCAGCTTCGCCGACCCCACCGAGGTCTTGGCGATGGGTCCGTCCCTTGGCCGCGATCGCACTGTCTCTGATCGCTGGTCAAGCCAACCCGGCCGAGCCCGCAGCCGGCGCGCCACCGGATACCGTCGCTCCGCTCGAGGCTCCGAACGAAGACGGCCACACGAGCCGCACACTGCAAAGACCGGCAACCGCGGCTCCGTCCGCGGCCGTCGCGGTGCGACCCTTCTTCAACAAGCCGTTCCGCGTGGTCGTAGAGCGGGGTGGTGGAGCGCTCTGGCCCGAGAACACACTTCAGTCGCTCCGTGGCTCGGCGAACCGGTGGCCCGACGCCGTCATCGGAACCGAGGCGCGCGTTACCGCGGACAGCGTGGTCGTGCTGCTCCACGACGAGACGGTCGAACGGACCACGAACGGAAGCGGCTCGGTCCGCGACCTGCCGCTCGCCATCCTCAAGGGGCTCGACGCGGGCTACCGCTTCGCTCCGGAGAAGAAATCCGACTTCCCCGCGCGCGGCACAGGTGTCCAGATTCCGACGCTCGCCGAGGCCCTCGAGGCGGTACCAGCCGCACGGTTCGAGATCGAGATCTTCGACACGGCGACCGCGGTGGCGCTCGCGAAGGTCGTACGGGCCAAGAAGGCCGAGTCCCGCGTGCTGGTGGTGTCGCGAGACCCCGCGCCACTCGCGAAGATCCGCGAGCTCGAGCCCGCGATCGCGACTTCGTTGGACGACCAGGCGGTGCGCGATCTCATCAGCCGCCTTCGTGCGCACACGCTCGGTAACGACCGACCACCGGGCGACGTCATCCGGGCCGTACAGCCGACCGAGCTCGACGCTCTCGGGCTCGAGCCCCCGGATCTCGCGGAGCTGCGCGCGATGGGAATCATGACCCAGGCACTGGGCGTGGAGGAGAGCGGCCCGATCGAGCCGCTCTTCGCCGACGGAATCGCCAGCATCACGACGAACTTTCCCGACTTCGCCAAGGAAGCGGCGGCTTCGGCCGCTCCTCCGCCCCCGACCAGTCTTTCGCTCCCGGCGCTCCGGACCCTCGTGGTGCTGGGCGACTCCTACGGCGCGCCGCCGGGCAGCGCGGGATCCTATGCCGACGTCCTCGCCAAAGCACTCGAGCAGCACTACGGCGCGATTCAGGTCGTGAAGCGCGCCACGGCGGGCTCGCGGTCGCAAGACCTCATGGCTCAGATTCGCGCGCTACCCAGCGAGCTCGCCGGCCCAGCCGTCGTCGTGATCAGCACCGGAGGCGACGAGCTTCGCCGGGCGTTCCGTGCCGCCATCGCCAAGCAGGACGACCCGCAGCGCACCGCCCTGTGCGCCAACGTCGGTGCTGCGATCACCGCGCTCGTCGCCACGCCGCCCTTCGAGGCTCACGCCGCGGTGCACGTCCTGGTGGCCGACCTCGACGACGCGAGCGACGGACGGGGAGAGTACGACAGCCACGGCTGCGGCATCCCGATCGGCCACGAGAAGATCAACGAGCTCTTCACGCGCTGGAACGGTTGCCTCGATCACATGGTCGCCACGGCGGGACAGTCGATGGTCCGCGTCCACGACGCGTTGCACGGCCACGGCTTCGTCTCGCCCGAGAGCTGGTACCTGCCCGACTGCTTCCACCCGACCGCGGTCGGGCACGAGCAGATCGCGAAGGCCTTTTACGCAGCAATCGTCGGCGACGGGAACGCGAAGGCCACGACCGGGCCGACCAGGCCGCCACTCGTACAGCAGCCTGGGAACGGCGACCATCTCGATGGCTACTTCGAGATCAAGCTGCGCAGCGGGACGAGCTTCAAGGCGCGCGGCTACACCGACCACGGCTACACCATCGAGGTGCTACGCGCGGGAATCTCGGTCACAATCTCGAAGGACCAGATCCTGTCGATCGATCCGGCCGACTGACGTGCATCCGGGGCTCGGAATCCTCGGATCTTTCCGGAAATGCAACTCGAAGCTCGGATCAGAGGTTGCGCGGTCGGGCTACTCGCTGTCCTGGCCGCGACGGGCTTCGGCGCGCTCGCCGATCGCTCGCCGTCGTTCTTCATGCAATCCGTCCAGCTCGCGCACGCGGCCGTGGGCTTGCTCGCGATCGGCGTCGGCGGAGCCTACCTCGCCCTACACCTGACCCAGACGGCGCCAGGTCTCGCCGGCGCAGCGCGCGCGGTGAGGCTGCGGTGGCTCGCCGTGGCGGCGGGGGTGGCCGCGACGGTCAGCCTGGTGTTCGTGATTCGGCTTGGCAGCGGCGCCGCGAGCTTCCCGTGGCTGCGCACGCTCAACGTCGGCCTCTCGATCCTGTGGTTCGCCCTACCGGGCCGCGCGCTGTATCTCGCGGCGCGCCTCTTCCTCGGGCGCGATTCGAATTCCGTCCGGACCGGTGAGCTCGCGGCGCTGGTGGCTCTCATCGTCGCGCTGAGCGGATTCGGAGCGCTCGCCGGCGCCCATCTCTACGGTGGCTCGTATTGGTCACCGCGCTCCTTGCACATCGCGACGGCATGCCTGCTCCTGGTCTTCCTCGCCACCCACCTAGCGACCGCGCGACGTGTCACGCGAGGGAACGTCGATTCAGCGCGGCGGAGCTATCCGTGGCGCCGGCCGCTCGTGCGCATCGCCATGCCTCTGGCTATTCTGCTGGGTGCCGGCATCGTCATCACCGCCCAGCGCGTTGCCTCGGCGACCACGTCGTCTAGCCCCGACGAGCGCGCGATTCTTCCACTCGAGCGCGGGTTCTCCGACCTGGTGCCTTCAGGCTGCTGGTACTGCCATCCCGACGCCACCGAGGGGTGGAGGACCTCGTCGCATGCTCTCGCGGCGGTCGACCCGGTGTTCACGGCGATAGCCCGCCGGCTTTTCCACGAGCGCGGCGCCGAGGCTGCGACGTACTGCCTGCGATGCCATGCGCCACACGCGCTCGACCCGACGAAGGCGAGCTCGTTCGAAGAGGTCGTGCAGAGCGAGGGATACCGCGCCGGCGTCCATTGTGAGTCGTGCCACCGCAGCACGCCTGGAACCGCGCACGGAAACGGCTCGATGCAGGTTGCCCCCCTCGACTCGGCCGCGAGCGGGCTGGTGACCGAAAGTGCCTTGATGGTGCCCCCGCGCGTCCCGTCGCGGTCGCTTTCTCAGCCGGGGGGGCTCACGGCACTGGCGCGATCGTTGCTCTTTGAGGCGAGCGCGGACGTGCTCGTATTGTCGCGGGTCGAGCGTCACCGCGAGCGGTTTCGATTCGGGTCCCGAGATCCGGTTTCGTGCGCCCCGTGCCACGTGCAGACGCTCTCCAATCCGACAGATGGACGCATGAACGATGCGATCCAGGATCAATTCGACTCCTGGGCGCACTCGTCGTTCGGTGTCGGCGGACCCGACTGCAAGAGCTGCCACGCACCACGCTTCCTGTCGTCCGGGGATTACTCGGTCGCAGACCACCGGTTTTTAGCCGCGAACACGTATCTCGCCGGTCTCGGCGGCGGCAAGGCGCAGGTGGCTGCGGTGAGGGCGACGCTCGAAGGTGACATGCCGGCGGCGGGCTTACCGGTCGGCGACCCCGTGTCGAGTGCCGAGCGAACCGGTGTCTCGCTGCTAGCGATCGACGCACGCCTCGATGCGACGGATGGAGCGACCCGTGTCGTCATTCGAACCAGGAGTAACGGGCGCATCGGACACAGTTTCCCCAACGGCCCAAGCGATCTGCTCGAGGTTTGGCTCGCTGTCCGAGTTCGCGACGCGACCGGCCGCGTGCAACTGGAAGATGGGTGGGATGGACACCCCGGCACGATGAGACTCGGGCACGAATTGCTCGACGCTAACGGTGAGGAGCTGCGCGAGCATCGGCTGTGGGCTGTTCGGCGCGTGGTGGACCGCGGTGCCGTGCCGCCTGACGGTGTTCTCGAGCGCGCGGTAGCGCTACCCGACGGGGACCCGGCCCTTCCCCTCCGAGTCGAGGTCTCCATGCTCTATCGCCGGCTCGATCCCGAGCTGGTGGAACGCCTCACGGATGCATCGCCCCCCGAACTGCCGATCGTCACGCTGGCGCACTTCGATGGGACACTCGAGTGAGCCCGCCCTGCACTGCACCGGCCATGCGCTGCCTCCTGGCCGCAACCGGACCGGAGCCCTCGCACCGGCGCTTCCTCCCGACGATCTCTCGATGACCTCGAGCCTCCGGTTGGCTTGGCCTTGCGCTCGCTGTCGGCTGTCTCGCCGCTGACCACGCGAATCCGCCGGGTGGAAGGTGGTGGCTCGAGCGTTCGCTCGGACCGCGACGCTGCGTGGCGCGCGGGCGGAAGTGCGGAAGGCGGGGGGCGAGGCAGCGTTCGCCATGGCGTGTGTCGCGAGACCTGCATGAGCTGCCCGCTCGCCTGGCGCAGGATTGCCCCCGATCGGCGGTGTGGAAGATGTCCTGCACCCGCTCACGTCCCCAGCCAGGTTGCCGTCGATCGCGGAAACCTGCATGAGCTTCGTGGCGGGGGTTTTTGTCGTGGTCTCTTGCGGTCGACAGCGTCCAAGTGAGCTGCTTAATTCGTATTGTGGATGGGAAGTGCCAGGCCGCTTCGGCGGGCACCAGCGGCGCGGGCCGACTCGCTCCGTCGTGGTTCCGGCGGATCCTGGTCACGGCGATGTCGCTGTTGACCTTGCCAGGTCTGTTGGTGGCGTCGCTGTTCGTGGATGATCTGGTGAGCCGCAACGGCTTCGTCGTCGCAGGAGATGACGCCGGAAGGCACGCGCTGAGCGACGCGAGGGTCCAGGTCGGGACCGATGTCGTCGAGCCGCCCGCGCGCGGGCTCGGCCCCACGCCGTTCCGGCGGCTGACCAGCTTCCAGTACACCAACGTCGTCCGCGACCTCCTCAGGCACGATGGCTCTCCCGCCGACGGCTTCCCCCCCGATCTGGTCGGCGTGAGCTTCAACAACGACGCCACGGTGCAGAGCCTCTCGCCGCTCCACCTCGAGCTCTACGCCATGGCGGCGAGCGAGCTGGCCGCCGAGGCGGCCGCGCGCGTCGAGTGCCCGAGCTCGGGTTGCACCTCGGCCACCAAGTGCGCACGCATCGCGATCGGGGCCATGGCGACCAAGCTGTGGCGGCGGCCGGTCAGCGAGAGCGAGGTCGACCGGCTGATGGACTTCCTGAAGGTCGCCGACAAGCTCGGCGGCGGCCCGGAACGTGGGATCGAGCTCGCCTTCGAGGCAATCCTGCTCTCGCCCAGCTTCCTATTCGTGATCGAGAGTCGCGATGGACCGGTCTCGGACGGGGCTCGGACCCTCTCCGGCCGCGAGCTGGCGACGCGCCTGGCGCTCTTCCTCTGGGGAAGCGTGCCCGACGACGAGCTCCTGCGAGCCGCGGCCGCCGGGCGTCTGGTCGAGCAAGCCGACATCGCCGCGCAGGTGGAGCGGATGCTGAACGACCCGCGACGCACGGCCCTGGTCGAGGATTTCGGTGCCCAGTGGCTGTCCTTCGGCCGGATTCCCCTCGTGGAGCCGTTCAACTCGGGCTGGTTCGAGCGCGACCTTCCAGCCAACGCCGCCGCCGAGGTGCGGGTCTTCCTCGAGTCCTTCATCGACCGACCGGAGAAGACGGTCTACGAGCTGGTCGACTCGCCCTCGCTGCCGCTCAACGACCGCATGGCGGAGCACTACGGCATGCGCAAGGTCGGCTCGCACGAGTTCACGTGGGTGCCACGGGGTGACGCCCCGCGGACCGGCATCCTGACCATGGCCAGCACGCTCGCGGTCACGTCCAACCCGCAGGGGACCTCGCCGGTCAAGCGCGGCAAATGGATCCTCGACCGGCTGCTGTGTCGGCCGCCGTCGCCGCCGCCACCCGAGGTGATCGCCGACTTCATCGAGAATGCCGAGCACAACCGCAACATCAACGTCCGCGAGGTGCTGACCCAGCATCAGACGCCGTATTGCGCGAAGTGCCACGTGGAGATGGACGGGCTCGGCTTCGGGCTCGAGAACTTCGACGAGATCGGCAAGTGGCGCGACGACTGGACCCCGCCCCGGCACTTCGTCCCCATCGACGCGACGGCGCACGACGACGAGCCCGGCGACCACGAGGGCCCGCCCCCGGGCAAGATGTCAGTCCCCATCGACGCGACGGGCAAGATGCTCGACGGTCGCACGTTCGACGGTCCGGTGGAGCTGAGCCGCGTGATCGCCGAGGACCCGGCTTACCCGGGCTGCGTCGCCGAGAAGATGGTGACCTACGCACTCGGTCGACCGCTCGGCCCGGGGGACCACCGCGAGCTCGACCCGCTCGTCCGCGACTGGGTCGCCCACGGCGCCCGCTTTCGCGACCTCATCGTGCGCGTGGCCACCAGCCGCCTGTTCACCCATCGCGACGCACGCCCGGAGCCGGCGCCGTGACCCCGCACAGCCGACGCACATTCCTCCGCGGCATGGTGGGCGCGTCGGGCGCCTGCCTGGCCTTGCCGCTCCTCGAGTCCGTGTGGCTCGGACGCCGGGCGCACGCGGCGACTCGCGAAGCGCCGAGGCGCCTGATGATCTACTACGTGCCCAACGGCGCGGTCATGGACAAGTGGCGGCCGAGCGGGACGGGAGCGGACTACACCCTGTCGCCGACCCTCGAGCCGCTCGAGCCTCACAAGAGCGAGATCCTCGTCGTCAGCGGCCTCGACAACGCGCCGGCTGGCAGCTTCAGCCATGCGCCGAACATGGGCGCGCTCTTGACCTCCGTGACGCCGAACAAGATGTCGGACGGCCCGCTCAGGGCAGGGATGTCGTTCGACCAGGTCGCGGCGGCCGCCACGCCGGCGGACATCCCCTTCCGCACGCTGCAGCTCGGGATCCAGCGGACGAACTTTGGCCTCGGCTGCGAGCCGGACTGGTACTGTGCCTACACCGAGCACATCTCCTGGGAATCTCCGACGAGCCCGATCCCCAACGTGACGGATCCCCGGCTCGTCTTCGACCGCTTGTTCCGCCTGGGAAAGCCCGACACGGCCGACGGCCGGCGTAGCGTACTCGACTACGTGCGCGAGGACGCCCAGCGCCTGAGCGCGCGAGCGAGCACCGCCGACCGCGCACGCCTCGACCAGTATCTGACCAGCGTCCGCGAACTGGAGCGTCGGCTCGACGCGACGCCGCGCACCTGCGGAGGGCTGGTCGAGCCGGCCCCCACCACGGCGTGGCACGAGCGCGTCGACCAGATGCTCGAGCTCGCGGTGGTGGCCTTCCAGTGTGACGCGACGCGAATCCTCACCTTCATGC
>CAZYWA010000023.1:0-27767 GCA_964650975.1 uncultured bacterium | reverse complement strand
CCGGTGCGAAGTCGCCGAACAACAACGTGGGCGCGGACGGCATGGCGTCGATCATCGCTCACGAGCTCGAGGAGACGGTGACCGACGAGGATCTCAATGCCTGGTCGTTCCTGAACGGCATGGAGAACGCCGACAAGTGCGCGTGGACCTTCGGTACCGAGTACACGACCGGTAACGGCGGCACGGCCAACGTGAAGATCGGCAGCATGGACTACCTCATCCAGCAGAACTGGAAGGCCACGACCACCGGCCAGGCCTGCACGATGCACTATCCTTGAACCGCTAGCGCACGCCGCGTCAGCGCGGCGAAGCTGACGACGAAGGGGGTCCCCGGCTGGGGGCCCCCTTCGTGTCTCCGTAGGGCTCGGCGCGCGCGTGTGCCAGATTCCTGGAGACGAAGCCCGGCGTTGGAGGTGACACCGTGAAACACGCGAACGTACGACGGATCTTCCTGGCGGTGGCGATCGCGATCTCAGGGGTCGCGGGAGCTGCCCGGCCCGCTTCCGCCCAGCCCTCGGATGCCGCGTCGCCCGACGAGGGCGGCTCGCCGAAGGTCGTGACCATGACACGCTGGATGAAGGTGTTCTCGGATCTCGAGAACCAGCTCGCGCTGGCTCTGCAGAAGAAGGACGAGGCTCAGGTGACGCAGCTGCTCGCCGACGATTTCGAGCTGCGCCGCACCGACGAGCCGGGCGAGCCGCTGCCGCGCGCCGAGTGGCTGCGCGCCAACCTGGGACGCCCGGTCGCGACCTTCGAGGCGACCGAGATGGCCACGCGCGCGTTCGGCGACGTGATCCTGGTGAGCTTCCGCTGGATCGAGCGGGCGCCGGGCGGCTCGCCGGCGGAGTCGACCTACGTCGATGCGTGGACCAAGTCCGGCGATTCGTGGAAGCTCGCGGCTCGCTACGCGACGGCGCTCACCACCGCGAACGCTCCACTGCCGAAGGTCGCGCCGCCGCACGAGGTCCGTCCGGACGGCAAGGGCTGAGCCGGGCGCATGGCGGCATCCATCCCGCGCGAGCGCGCCGACCGGTTGCGCGCGGCGGTCGAGCTCCTGGCGGCCGAGCTCGGGGCGCGGGTCGAGCGTCATGCCGCCGGCCACCTCGTGAGCGGCCGCCGGGCACGTGTCGACCTCAAGCTCTCGCTCGCGTTGCGGGGCGACGAGGCCAGTGCGCTCGAGGCCACGGCACAGCTCGACCGCGGGCTCGACGCCGGCATCGCGGCGCTGGCCGCCCATCGGGCCGCAGCGAAGCCCGGCCACGCGTTCTGCCTGCGCTGCTCCTCCGCCGATTGCGAGCACGCCGCGCCCGCGTCGAGCCGGGAAGTCTTCGCGAGCTACGGCCCGACCGGCCTGCCGCGCTTCATCGACCTCGGCCAGTACTTCCTCGAGCGCAAGGATCCGCGCATCGACCTGGTGTACGGCCCTCACCCGGGGCTCGCCGCGGACGTGACCAGCGCTGCGCTGCTCGATCCCGAGCTCTTGCCCGAGTTCCGGGGCGGCGGCGTGGGCTTCCGGCTCCACGGTCAGGTGGTCGCCGGCTTCTATCGCACGGCCGCGCGCTCCGGTCCGCCCGCGCCGGTGGCGATCACTTTCCAGATCACGTCGACGCGCATTCCCGGCACGCGCCGCCGGTTCGTGCTCAACGTGGTGGGCGTGGGGCCGGAAGGCCAGCCGCTCACCGACCTTCACTCCCGCGATCAGCCGGTGCCCTGGGCCGCGGCCGCGCGCTGGGCGCAGAGCGTGCTCGAGCGGATCGAGCGCTCGCCCAAGCGCCGCGAGCGCAGCGGCGAGCCGCTCGAGGCCCGCATCGACGGCATCCTGCGCGGACTCGCCAAGCGGCTGGGCCAGGGCAGCCGCGCGCGCGACCGGCGCACCGGCCACGCGGAGGAGCGCCATGAAGAGGGGTTGCGCCCGACGCGCATGGCGGTCGCCGATCTGGTGCGCGCCCCGGACGCGTCGATCCTGGCCGACACTCGGCACGGCACGATGGTGGTGATCGGCGAGCGCGGCCGAGCGCACGTGCTCAACGCGGCGGGGAAGCTCGTCACGTCGCTCAGGCTGCGCCCACAGGCGATCGAGCGCAGGCGGAAGCTCGGCATCTGGCGCGACGCGAGCGCGCTCGAGATCCGTTCGATCCGGGCAGCCGTCGTCACCGAGGAGTGACGGGCGGCGCCTCGTGCCGCGTCAGGAACGCGGCGATCCACCCGGCGATCCGCCGGTGTCCTTCGGCTGTCGGGTGGCACTGATCGTAGAAGAACGGGGGATGAGGCTCGCGCTCCGCCTTGCGGAAGAGCGGCAGCAGATCGAGCGCGTCCACGCCGTTCGCGCTCGCCCACGCCCGCGCCTGTTGCTGCGGCCAGTCGTCGAGGAACTCGGCCTCGACCTGCGGGCGCACCGGGAAGAGCACCAGATGGAGTGCCACGCCGCGGCGATCGGTCTCGCGCTTCATCTCGTCGAGCAGCGAGTCGAGTCGCGTCCACACCGAGCGGCTCCACGCGGTGCCCCAGTCGTCGATCGCGCCGGCCACCTGCGCATGGAAGGCGGCGGGATCGCGGCGCGGGTCGCCGGGGCCTGGCGGGAAATCGTGGTGGATCTCGTCGAGCCAGTGCGCGCGAGCGTCGCCGGAGGAGCCGGATCGATGCCCTAGCTCCCACGCCGCGCGTGCGCGCTGCAGGCGTACCGCGACCTCGGCGGCGAGGCGGCTCCACCGCAAGAAAGCCGGCAGCTCGACGGGGCGGATGAACGGCGAGGGCTCGACGTCGTTGAGATAGAAATCCACCACCACGTCGTCGGGGGCGATGCCGAAGCCGGTGTCGAGCAGGATCCCGAGCTCGTTCTCGGTGCCGATGGCGCTCACCCCCGAGTTCACGGTCTCGAGTGGCTGCGGTCCTTGCGACGTGAGCATCTCGACCAGCCGCACGAACGTCTGCTCCTCCGGCAGGTAGTCGGCGAGGGTGATCGAGTCGCCCAGGAAGAGCACGCGGCGCTTGGTCTTGGGGCCCAGCTCCGGGTTCCGGTAGCCGATCGAGTTGGTGCGCACCAGGACGTCGAGGTGACTCCACATGTGGTGCTGGATCACGACGCTGGTGGAGGCACGGAGGCGCATACCGCCCGAGCCCGAGACTTGCAGCACGGCGCTGTTGTTGGTGTGCGTGACCGTGCGGCTCTCGGGGTGCCGCCGTTCGAACTCGCGCTGCTCGCGGTCGTCGCCGGCCGCGACCGCGCCGAACGAGGTCGCGCGCGGCGGCAGCACCAGGCGCGCGACGATTTCGCCCAGCGCCACCGCCACGAGCGGCGCCACGATCGCGCTGAAGAGCAGCTTTCGCCCGCGGGACACGGCGGGGCGGGACGCGGCGGCGAGAGCGTCCATCGCCCGCCGACCATAACGGAGCGCCAGGTGGCCGGTCGAACCGTGAACTCGTTGGAGCTCCTCCGAACAGCGACTCTGATCGCTCCGCTGGAGGCCGCCGGTCCCTCGGCGGGCAAGCGATCGAATGGTGCCCGTTCCAGCGCTCGCACGCGAGGGACCGCGCGCGCTCCAAACCGCCACCGCTCCGGAGCGGTCGGCGCTGGTATCCTTGCGCGCCATGGCGAAGGCAGCTCCGAAAGAGGCCACGAAAGCCGCGGCGAGAACGGCCACGAAGGCCACGAACGCGACACCGCGGACGATCGCCGGCCGCATCTCGGTGCATCCGCGTGGTTTCGGGTTCGTCAACGTGGAGAGCGGCGTCGAGCCGGGTTCGGCCTTCGTGACGCCTCCCGATCTCAACCGCTTGCTCGACGGCGATCAGGTCGAAGCGGCGATCGTCGAGACGCAGCCGGGCCGCTTCACCGCACAGGACGTCCGGCTCATCGAGCGGACTCGCGGCGAGCTCTTCGGGACCGTGGTGCGGCATGGCGCGCGCCCCTTCTTGCGCATCGATCGGGTGGTCGCGAACACCGACTGGCCGCTCACCGGAGAGGTGCGCGCGCTCACCGAAGGAACCCACGTGGTCACGCGCATCCGCGGCGACTCGGCCGAGCTCCTGCGGGTGGTCCCCGTGGCGGAAGCGAGCATCGAGCGCGTGGTGGTGCGCCACGGACTGCGCACCGAGTTCCCGGCCGAGTGCGCCGCCGAGGTGGGCGCGGTACGTACGGAGCCCGCATCCGCGGCCGCGCGTCGGCGGCGCGACCTGCGCGACGTGCCGACGGTCACCATCGACTCGGCCGAGACCCGCGACATCGACGACGCGCTCGCGGTGCTGCCCGCGCAGGACGACGGCGCGGTCCGGGTGCTGGTGTCGATCGCCGACGTGGATGCGGCCGTGCCCGAGGGCGGTGCGCTCGATCGGGAGGCGAAGAGCCGCGGCACCAGCGTCTACCTCGTGGGCCGCGTGATCCCGATGCTGCCGTTCGAGCTGAGCGAGAAGGCCGCGAGCTTGCTGCCTGCCGAGGATCGCCTGGCGCTGACCGTCGAGCTGCGCATCGGACCCGAGGGCGAGGTGACGTCGGTGGACGTCGCCGAGAGCCTGATCCGCTCGCACGCGCGGCTCACCTACGATCAGGTCGCCACGTACCTGGACACCGGAAAGGCGGGCGAGATCCCGGGCGCGGTGCTCGAGACGCTGCGCTGGTTGCGGACCGCGGCGTCGCGGCTGGCGGTGGTGCGCGCCGCGCGCGGGGGAGCGGTGGCGTTCCTCCGCGACGAAGCCTCGGTGCGGCTCGACGCCGACACCAAGGAGCCCACCGGGATCGCGACCCGCTCCGAGACCACCGCGCACCGCCTGGTCGAGCGGCTCATGGTCGCGGCGAACGAGGCGGTCGCCGCGTGGCTCCTCGATCGCGGCTTACCGGCGCTCTACCGGGTTCACGATCAGCCCGACGCCGAGCGGCTCGCGGCGCTCGCGGAGCTGGCGCGGAATTCCGGCTTCGAGCCCGGCTTCGGCAGCACGCTGACGCCGCTCGCGCTCGCGGCGTTCGAGGCGCAGCTGCGCGGGACCGCCGTGGAGCCCGCGATGCGCACCGCGATGCTCGCCGTGCTCGGTCCTGCGCGCTACAGCCCGCGGTCGAGCCCGCACTTCGGCCTCGCGGCGCAGCGCTACCTGCACTTCACGTCACCGATCCGGCGCTACGCCGATCTGGTGGTGCATCGCGCGGTGAAGCGTTTTCTGGACGGCTCGCGCACGCCAGCCACGTCCGATCCCGCGCTCGAGGCGCTGGCCGCGCACCTCAACCGCGCCGCTTACGCCTCGCGCCGCGCCGAGATCGAGCGCTTGCAGATGGTGGCCGCGCGCTGGCTCGAGCCGCGCGTCGGCCAGGATTTCGGCGGTACCGTGGTCTCGGTCAAGTCGTTCGGCACGGTCGTGCAGCTCGAGGGTATGGGCGTGACCGGCATCATCGCCACGGACGCAGCGCCCGCGGGCGGGTTTCCGCTCGGCACGCGCGTCGCGGTGAAGCTGGTGAGCGTCGATCAGGAGCTGGGCCGGATCGAGCTCGAGCCTTTCGGGGGGCTGTTCCGGCCCCCCGCCCCATGAAAGTGCGATTTTCATGGGGCCCCACCGAGGCGGCTCACTAGGCTCGCCGGGCGCCTCTCGGCGTCGGCACGAGATCCACGCGAGCAGTCGGTTCGGGGATGACGGCGAGTGAAGGCGCCCCGAACCGACTGACAAGGGGCTCCCTCAGCCGCGTTGAGATTCTCAAGCGCGCTGGCCGTTTCGGCGCAGCGCCGCGGCCAGCTCTTCGAGCTTGACGGGCTTGCTCACGTAGTCGTCCATGCCGGCCTCCTTGCAGCGCTGCTCGTCGCCGGTCATGGCGTTGGCGGTCATCGCGATCATGCGGGGGCGCTCGGCCGCGCTCCAGCGATGACAGATGGCGCGCGCCGCCGTGAGGCCGTCCATGACCGGCATCTGCACGTCCATGAGCACCACGTCGTAGCGCTTGGCCGCGATCGCCGCGATCGCCTGGCTGCCGTCGCCGGCGAGATCCGCCACCAGCCCCAGGCGCGAGAGCATGGCGAGCGCCACCTTCTGGTTCATCTTGTTGTCCTCGACCAGCAGCACCCGGAGCGGCACGAGCGTGTCGTCGCCGGGGGCTTCGGCGACGGGTGATGGCTCGGGCGGAGGAGCGGGCGCCGGCGAGGAGCCGTGGTCGATCTCGATCTCGGGCGCCGGCGTCGTGGTGGCGACCGGCGCGCTGGCCAGCACCCGCGCGAGGAGCGCGATGAGGTGCGCGCGCCGCACCGGCTTCACCAGATACGCGGTGAAGCCCGGTGCCGCCTCGGCCGTCTCGCGCGCCGAGCGGCCCAGCGACGAGGTCGCGAGCACGATCGGGAACGCCCCGTGGCCGGGAAGCTCGCGGATCCGCCGCGCCAGCTCGGCGCCGTCCATCTCCGGCATCTGGAAGTCGAGGATCGCGACGTCGAACGGCTCGCCGGAGGCGAGCCAGCGCAGCGACTCGGTGGGGGAGGCGGTGTCGCGCGGCGCCATGCCCCACGACGCGGTGAAGGCGCTCAGGATGCGCCGGTTGGTGGCGTTGTCGTCGACGATCAGCACCCGCCGCCCGGCCAGCTTCTCCCGCGCGCCGCCGTCGATGCGATCGGTGACCGGCGTCGAGCGCAGGGCGCGGATCGTGAAAGCGAACGTCGAGCCTCGATCGGGAGCGCTCTCGAGCCAGATCCGTCCGCCCATCATCTCGACCAGCCGCTTGGAGATCGCGAGGCCCAGCCCGGTGCCGCCGTGGCGGCGCGTGGAGGACGCATCCACCTGCGTGAACACCGCGAACAGCAGATCGCGGTGCTCGGGCGCGATGCCGATGCCGGTGTCGCGAACCGTGAAGGTGATCTCGAAGTTGCCGCGCGCATCGAGCGCCCGCGCCGCCACCGTGAGCGTCACCTCGCCGCGATCGGTGAACTTGATCGCGTTCGAGAGCAAGTTGACCAGCACCTGGCGCAACCGGCCGGAGTCGCCTTCCACCGAATCCGGGACGTCGGGCTCGACCAGCGCCGAGATCTCGAGCTCCTTCTTGCCGGCCCCGAGCGCCACCACGTCGAGGGATTCGTCGACCACGTCGCGCACCGCGAAAGGCGCGTGGTCGAGGTCGAGACGGCCCGCCTCGATCTTCGAGAAATCCAGGATGTCGTTGATGACCGTGAGCAGGTGCTCGCCGCTCGCGTGCGCGGTCTCGACGTAGTCCTGCTGGATGCCGTCGAGCCGGGTGTCGAGCAGCAAGCTGGTCATGCCCAGCACCGCGTTGAGCGGCGTGCGGATCTCGTGGCTCATGTTGGCCAGGAACTGGCTCTTGGCGCGGCTCGCCTCCTCCGCCTTGAGCCGCGCCGCTTCGGTCTCGACGCGCGCCAGCTGCAGCACCGAGAACGCGGTGTTCTTGTACGACTCGTAGAGCTGGGTGAGCAGCAGCACCAGAATGTTGACGCTCGCCAGGCCGAACGCGAGGAGCAGCCGCTCGCTCGCGGCGGTCGCGAGCGAGGTGTGGGTGATCCCGTGCTGCTCGAGCACCAGGAAGACCGCGATGTTGGTGAGGCCGATCCCCGCCCAGAGCAGCGCCGAGCGCGTCCCGACCAGCGTGCCGGCGGCCATGATCATCACCGGCTGCCAGAGCAGCGTGGGCGAGTGCAGTCCACCCGAGCCGATCGCGAAGTACGTGAGGCACGCGAAGAGACACGCGGTGAAGTAGTTGCCGGCGATCCCCACCGAATGGGTGCGCCAGAGGAGCGTCGGCGTGACCAGTCCGAGCAGGATCGACACCTGGAGCGGGCGGATCAGCGATTCGACCCCGACCCAGGGCAGGATCAGGTAGAGCGGCGGGACCCAGACGTTGACGCCGATCCAGAAGGTGATGACGAGCCGCGCGCGGCGCAGCGTCTCCGGATCGGCCTGGCGGACCGCCGGCGGGATCAGCCGATCGACGAGCCGGTACCAGCGCTCGAGGTTCACTCGAGGAAGGGACGACGGCAGATCGCGCGGCGGACGCGAAAGGGACACGAGCGCGATCCTCGCGCTGCCGCTTCGCAGCGCGGGGTCACGATAGAGACAAGGCCCAGGGGAGTCAATGAAATGGGGCGGGGATCGTGGTTCAGTTTGCCGATGAAGCGCGGGGGCGATGCCTGGAACTGGGGTCCCGTCTCGGGGCACGCCTCGCGCCCCTTTCGAGGACGTTGAGCGGGCCGCTCGGCTGCATTCGGCCGCGCGACTGGGGCTTACCACCCACTCGGTGGTCCGGGATGCGCGGCCTCGAGCACCCCGCGACGGGGCCCCAGCCCCAGGCACCTTCTTCGTCTTGCCCTCGAAACTGAACCACTACCGGGCTGGACAGCTGCGCGCGGTTACGCTCGCAGCGATTCGCGCGGGGTGGCGCGGTCGCGTTGAGTGAGTGCGGGCAATCCGGTGGAGGGCGCCGGCAGAGTCGGGCTGGTAGCACGAGTCGCCAGCGTGGGTACCGGTTGCCAGGCCGGGACGCGCGGCGCGGGACGTGCGGTGGGACGGCGGCGCTTCAGGTAGCGAAGGCCCGTGAGCAGGCTCATCGAGCCGATTTGCAGGATCTCGTCGCCGTTCTCGAAATCCATGAGAGACGAGTAGAAGCGGTTGGAGGCGCGGTCGCGATGGTGGAAGCGCGCGTCGTCCTCGTCTTTCTGGAACACGGTGCCGCGGACGCTGCCACGGAACACGAACGCCTCGCGGTCGAGCGCCGCGTCGGCGCGGATGTAGATCTTGTCGCGGTAGAGGGCGTCGACGGCCTCCGCGATCCGGCGGTGCGTGGCGCTCGGCCGCTCCGGACCGTCGGCGGACGGAAAAACTTGGTCGAAATGTCGCCCGACGTTGGCGAGGCTCGACAGCACGCACGCGACGTTCGTCACCCACACCCGGCTCAACGGCCGGTGGCGAAGCAGGTACTGGATCGCGAGCTTCGAGGTGAGGCGATGGGTGAGCCCCGCGCTGCGGTCGCGATCGGACACGCAGGTGAGGCCGAGATGCAGCACGCTGCCCACCCGCGGGACGTCGAGGAGCACCGCAGAGCAGAAGCCGGCGAGCGTGCCGTCGGGGCGCCAGGCGAGCGTCATCACCTTGTCGGAGAGCTCGTTGCGAGTGCCGCGCATGCACTGGTAGTCGGGCAGCTCGTCGAAGCACTCGGCCGCGACGCCGCGCACGCCTTCCACCAGGCGGCGGAAGCTCGCGTCGTCGAGGGTGAGGCCGGGGCGATGCAGGAACTCGATGCGGTGGCTGGAACGAGGAGACGTCTTCATCGGGGTCCTCCGATGCGGTCGAGGATCCAGTCCTCGGCGCGCGTTTTGAGGGACTCGGGGTCGGAGCCGTGGAGCACGGGTCCGAGGTCGAGGGTGAGGCGGATGTCGCGACGTCCGCAGCGGCGGCGGAAGTGCGCGACGAAGCTTTCGTCGTCGATCCAGGCGTCCTCGGGATCGTCGTAGCGGATCGCGGCCGGCACCACGCCGTAGCCGCGCTCGGCCGCGAGCCGGAACGAGCCACGGTGGAAGGGCAGCATTCCGGGAGTCTTGGTGGTGGTGCCCTCGGGAAAGAGCGCGACGCTGGTGCCGCGATCGAGCACGCGCCGCATCTGGGCGAGCGCCTGCTTGCGGCTCGCGGCGTCCTCGCGGCACACGAAGATCGTGTGCGCGATCCGAGCGCCCCAGCCGAGCAGCGGCCAGGCACCCACCTCGACCTTGGCGAGGAAGATCGCGGGGGTGGCGGCGAGGATCGCGGGGATGTCGACGTACGAGCGGTGATTGCCGGTCACCAGCACACCCGGCGGAGGCGGCGAGCCGTTCACTCGCAGGTCGAGCCCGAGCCGGCCGATCACCGCGAGCGCCCATTCGTGACCGGCGCGCGCCGAGTGCTCGATCGACGATCGGCGGGCAGCCGCGCGCGCCAGGAGGCCGGCCGTCGCCGCGCCGGTGATGCCCGCGAACCGCGCGAGTCGTGCCAGCGCGCGCGTGCTCTCTCCCGGGTCCGTCGCGGACTCGATCCAGGGGGCCAGATCCGTCGAAACCGTTGCGTCGTTCATGCGCCGCAAGGTAGGGCGGCCGCGTCAACCGGATATGAGGCGCAGATGAATCGACTGTGAATTCATTCGAACGTGTGACGGATCGAGCACCGTTCGTGGCGGGAAACGTCCTGGTGCGTGGCGAACGGGTGAACGGATCGACTCCACTCGAGCGCTCCGGACGCGAGGGCCGCGTCCCTCCAAACGACAGGAATGGCAGCCGGAGGGCTGCGGTCCCTCGCAGCCGAAGCGGACGATCGCGTCCATCGACCGGAAGCCAGCGAACGAATGGATGGAATAGCCCCGGCTCAACGCTTGGCGGGGGACGAGCGCCCGCGCTACGAAGGACGGACGCTGGAGGAGGGGAAGCTCATGTCGGCTCGATGGGCGTGGCTCGTGGTGGTGCTGGTGACGATCGGCGCGGCCGGTGTCGTCGCGTCGGAGGAGCGCGACAAGCGAGCACTTTCGGCGGATCTCGCTCGCGCGCTCATGGCGCACGACCAGATGAAAGCCGAGCTCGACGATCTATCGCGCCGCCTCGACCAGCTCGACATCGCCGCTCGCGATCTCGAGCAAGCGAAGGCGAACGCGGCGAGCGCGGCGCCGCGGGACGGCGCCGGCAAGCAAGGCGCCGCGCCCTCGAAGGAGTCTGGCGACGCACCCAAGAACCTCTTCTCGGCGGTCCTCGCGAGCGGCTTCCTCGACCAGATGCAGGACCAGATGGTCGAGCGTCAGCTCGCCCAGCTCGACAAGGCGGTAGAGCTCACGCCTCGCGAGCGCGAGGACATCCAGAAGCTCCTCCAGGACCAGGCGAAACAGGGGCGCGACTTCGCGAAGCAAGCGATGGAGGGGAAGCAGCCCGACCCGCGCGACACCGGCCGCGTCTACACCGACACCGAGTCCGAGATGGAGCGCATCCTCGGACACGCCCGTTACCAGGCTTACCAGGACGCCAAGAAACACGACCTCGACGAGCAGAAAGAGACGTCTTTCCGCAGCCAGTTCACGTTCTTCTCGAGCGACGTGGCGGTGCGCGACGATCAGCGGGCCCAGGTCGAATCGATCATGCGAAACGGCGGGTTCGGCCTCATGGGATCGGGCGTGCCCGACACCGGCGAAACGCCCGAGTGGGCCGCCGACCTCGCCAAGCAGGGCCAGATCTCGGCCAAGGACATGATGGCCAAGATGGCGGTTGAGCGCCGCAAGCAGCTCGACGGCGTCGCCACCCAGCTGCAAGGCGTCCTCGACGCCGACCAGCTCCCGAAGTTTGAAGCCTGGCGCAAGCAGCAGGAAAGCCAGCTCGACATGATGGCGGCGTTCGCCCCGGATTTCCCGGTGCCGACCCCGCCCGGGCACTGATCGCCGCTACCCGAGCTTGTCGATGCGCCCCAGCTCGATCGCGCGGTCGGCCATCTGGGACAGCATGCGCACCAGGTGGATCATCATCGCGAAGCGCTCGTCCTTCGAGAATCCGGTGACGTAGCGCTTGTAGATCTGCTGCAGCACCACCGCCATCTTGAAGAGGCCGTAGACGAAGTAATAGAGCGGATCGTCGATGGCGCGGCCGCTCGCTTTCGCGTAGCGCTCGACGACGCCCACGCGATCGAGCCCGCCTTCGACCAAGGTGGGGCCGAAGGCCGCCATCTGGAGCGGTTCGGGGTCGTCGCGGTCGACCCACAGGCTCAAGCTGGTGCCGAGGTCCATCCACGGGTCGCCGAGCGTGGCCATTTCCCAGTCGAGCACCGCGACGATGTTCGTGAGGTCGTCGGGATCGAGCACCACGTTGTCGTACTTGTAGTCGTTGTGGATGAGCGCCGCGCCCGACTCGGGTGGCATGCGCTCCGCGAGCCAGCGCGCGGCGCGCTCGATCTCGGGGATGTCGTCGGTCTTCGATTTCGCGTAGCGATCGGTCCAGCCCTTGACCTGGCGCTCGACGTAGCCGGCCGGCTTGCCGGCGTCGGCGAGCCCGGCGGCGTCGAGATCGACCGCGTGGATCGCGGCCAGGTTGTCGATCAGCGATTCCGACATGCGCCGCGCCAAGTCCGGCGAGAGCGCCAGCTCGCCCGCGTTCTTCTGCCGCAGGATCACGCCGCGCACACGCTCCATCACGTAGAAGGGCGCGCCCATCACCGCGCGGTCCTCGCAGAACACGATCGGGCGCGGCACTTTCGGATACTGGCGGATCAGGCCGGAGAGAATCCGGAACTCGCGCCCCATGTCGTGAGCGGTCTTGATCTCGGGGCCGAAGGGTGGGCGGCGCAGCACCCACTCGCGATCGCCGGAGCGAAGCGCGTAAGTGAGGTTCGAGTGGCCGCCTGGGAACTGCTCGATGGTGAGCGGCGCCGCGAGGTCGGGGAGGTGGTCGCGTAGATAGGCTTCGAGGCGAGCGGCGTCGAGCTCCTCGCCTTTGCGGACGGGTTTGGGGCGATCGGGCTCCATGGGCGTCACTGCGGCCGCGCCGGAGCGCGGCCCTCCCAGCAAAGCGCGTACCGGTGGGTCATCGCACTTCCAGGCCGTGGGCGCGCAGCGCGCGGCGCGCCACCACGGTCTTGTGGACCTCGTCGGGCCCGTCGTAGATGCGCGCGCCGCGCTCGTGGCGGTACCAGAACGCGAGCGGCGTGAGATCGGTGATGCCCATGGCGCCGTGCACCTGGATCGCGCGGTCGAGTACCCGCTGCAACACGTTCGCCACGTAGTACTTGATGATCGAGATCTCCTCTCGGGATTCGTAGAGGCCTTTCTTCTCGATCTTGGCGGCGGCGTGCAGCACCATGAGCCGTGACGCGTGGATCTCGGCGCGGCTGTCGGCGATCCATTCCTGCACGATCTGCCGCGTGCCGAGTGCTTTCCCCGGCGACAGCTCGCGCTTCGCGGCGCGCGAGCACATGAGGTCGAACGCGCGCTCGCAGATCCCGATCCAGCGCATGCAGTGGTGGATGCGGCCCGGGCCGAGCCGCTCTTGCGCGATCGCAAAACCGGCGCCCTCGGCGCCCAGCAGATTGGAGTAGGGCACGCGGCATTCCGCGAAATCCACCTCGCCGTGGCTCGCGAAATCGGAGCCGGCCTCGCCCATCACCGGCAAGTTCCGCACCAGGCGGAATCCCGGTGTGTCGGTGGGCACGATGATCTGGCTGGCGCGCGCGTAAGGGCTCGCGTTGTCGGGATCGGTCACCGCCATGCAGATCGCGAACGCGGCGCCGTCGGCCGAGCTGGTGAACCACTTGCGGCCGGTGATGACCCACGAGTCGCCGTCCCGTACCGCGCGCGTGGTCATCCAGGTGGGATTCGATCCGGGCGAATCCGGCTCGGTCATCGCGAAACAGCTGCGATGCTCGCCGCGCGCCAGCGGCTCGAGCCAGCGCTTCTTCTGCTCGTCGCTGCCGTGCGAGAGCAGCACCTCCATGTTGGCGATGTCGGGCGCCTGGGTGTTGAAGAGGTAGTGGCCGATGGGGCTCATGCCCAGGAGCTCGCTCACGTGCGCGAAGTCGGTGAGGCTGAGCTCGAGCCCGCCCATCTTCTTGGGCATGTGGGGCGCGAAGAGCCCCAGCGACTTGACCTTGGATCGCTTGGCCTCGAGCGTCGGCTTGAGCTCGGCCACCGAGCGGCCCAGGAACTCAGACTCGAACGGAAAGACCTCGTCGCGCATGAACATGCGGATCTTGTCGAGAACCGGGCCGATGGCGTCGCTGTGAGTCTGCATGGTGGCCTCGCGGGAATGCGTGTGCTCAGCGGACGGTGACGGTGCGTGGGTCGGTGAGGTGTGGCGTCGCGTTGAAGGCGGCCAGCGAGACGCGCGACGGCGAGAAGATCAGCTCGGTGATCGAGGTGTTCCGTACCAGCCACGAGAGCTCGATCACCCGCTCGTCGCCGATCCCGAGCGCCGCGCCGGTGGCGACCGAGACCGCGCCGCCCGACGTGAAGGCTGCGACGGTGGCGCCGCGATCGGCACCCTCGGTCATCGCGCGGATGCCGTCGGCCACGCGGGCGCAGAAGGCCCCCCAGGTCTCGACGCCCTCCAGCACGGGATCGAGCTCGCCGCGCACCCACATCCGCGACACCGCGATGAAGAGCCGCAGGAACTCGCGAGAGCTGGTGTTCCGGGTCTCGGAGAACTCCACCGCGAGCGCTGCCAGCTCGGGATCGCGCTCGATGGCGAGCGGCGCGCCGCGCGCCAGGATCGCACCCGCCGGGTACTCGTCGAGCGCCGCGAGCTCCGCATGCTCGGGCCACGGAAGCCCGCGCTCGCGATACGCCGCGCGCACCTCCTCGTGGGTCTCGCGGTGCCGTCGCCGCGGCCCCACGAAGACCCGCGACGGCGCCATCCCTTCGTCGGCCCAGCGCTCGCCGAGCCGCCGCGCCTGCTCGCGGCCGAGCGCGGAAAGTACGTCCCCGTCACGCTCGTAATCGAGCGAGTTGGCCTGCCCGTGTCGGACGATGAAGAGCGCGCCCATGGACCGGCGACTCTAGCATCGCCACCGATGTTCGTAGCGCGGGGGGTTCGCCTGCTGCGCGCCGGAGACCGTCGCGCTCCAACCGAAGCCGGTGGAGCCCGGCGGTCTCCGCCGGGAGCAGCGAGCCCCGCGTCACGACGATCTGTGCTGGCAGCCGCCTCGCGCGCGAGAGGACGATTGGCTGCGAGCGGTACTGCTCACTGACAGTCTTGGCCCGGCAGCCCGAACGGTCCCACCTGCTCGACCCAGTAGCTCTGCGGCTGGCTGTAGGGGCCAGCGAAGGGATCGAGCAGGGTGCCGTCCTCGGCGTGCAGCTCGAAGTGGACGTGCGGCGTCGAGGAGCGGCCCGAGCTACCGACCTTGCCGAGCTTCTGGCCGCACTTCACGTGCTGTCCGACCTTCACCACGATCGAGTCCTTCATCATGTGCAGGTATTCGCTGAGCAGGCCGTCCCGGTGGCGGATGTAGACCTTGTTGGGGACGATCGGATTGCCGTCGCACGAGATGCCGCCCGAATTCAGAGCCGCGAGGCTGATGTGGCAGTGGTCGTAGTTCCCGTCCACCACCGTCTCGACCACACCGTCGGCGCCCGCCACCACGTCGGTGGAGCCGGCGTCCATCTCGGGAAACCCGCCCTTGAGCAGGAAATCGCTGCCGGTGTGATCGCCGTAGCACTGCGGAAATCCCTGGCCCTCGAAGTTGGTGCACACGATCTCGGTGAGGATGTTGTCGGCGGGCGCCGGGTTGTGGTCGACGTGAAACACGATCTTGGACACGAAGAGCGTGCCGTCGGGATCGGTGGCCGGAAACCGGAAGAGGGTCGGCCCGGAGGACCCGTGCTGTCCGCCGCCACCACAGCCAGTCCCGGCCGCGACGGCCACCCACGCGACGGCGGTCGCGAGTCGGATCGCGCGTGAAAACCGGGCCGGCGGGCGCATCGCGGGCCATCCTCGCGGAAGACCGGCCGCGCCGACAAGAGGGCCGACGTTGGATGAAGCCGGTCGCGCCCGTGACGAGGTCGGGCTTCACGAGAGCGCTCTGCCAGGTGTGTTACGACTGAGGGGCTCGCAGGCGCGAGCGGATTGCCGCGAGGTGAGCCATGGAAAACGGTCTCGAGCGCCGGCCCAGCGACAGCCGCGCGAGCGCCAGCCTCGCCGAGGATTTCTTCACGGGCTGCGGTGCGCTCATCGCCATCGGTCTGGTGGTGTTCGTCGCGTTACCTCTGTTCCTGTTCGTCGTAAAGGCGAGCCTCGCCATCGCGGTTCCCGTGGCGCTGCTCGCGATCGGCGTGTTCCTGATCGCCGTGCTCGGCCGCATCGTCCGCATCCTGCGCAGCCGGTGGTAAAGCCGCCAATCAGAGGAAGTCAGAGCGTGTGAGGAGTTCCGTCGTCAATCGGTTCGGGGACCTTTCCACTCGCCGTCATCCCCGAACCGACTGCTTGCGCGGATCCCTGCCGGCGCCGAGAGGCGCCCGGCGAGCGTAGCGAGCCGACTCGGGGGTGTGGCCCCGAGAATCAATTCAACGACGACCAGGCGGCGAGCGCGGGCTTCGGGTCGGTGCCGTTGCGCATCAGGCCGCAGCTCGTGAACACGTCCTTGAAGCTCGCAAGTGGTTCGCTCTCGGACCAGTCCGCGGTGTCGTGGAGCGAGTACCAGTTGGCGAAGCGCACGTCGAAGCCCGAGAAGAGCGTGCCGCGGAACAGGTTGATGAACGACACCTGATCGCCCTCGGAGCCGTGGATCGTCGGATAGCCGGGAAAGCTCGTGCGTGACGGCCACGCCACCTCGGTGAACCCGATCGGCTTCGACGTCCAGGTCGCGACCGGCCCGTAGTAATCGACGGGCACCAGTTCCGGGCTCGAGATGTGCTGGAACGGGTAGGTGGTGAGCGCGACGACGTCGACGTTCGGCACCGACGCGACCAGTCCGCCCGGGTCGGGCTGCTTGAGCGTGTGCTCGTACTGGAACACCGTGAACACCTGGGTCCCGGTTCCGAGCGAGTGCACGAAGTCGGTGAGCCGGTCGACCAGCGCCACGCGGCCGTCGAGCGGATTTCGGTCGATCTCGTTGCCGAGCCCGAGCCACGCGAGCCGGTGCTCCGTCACCAGCGTCGCGACCATCGAGCGCAGCGTGTCCTCGAGCGTGGGGTCGATCACCGCGCTGTCGAGACCGAGCACCACCAGCGGAGTCGAGCCGGATTCCTCGGTCGCGAGGATGGCGCTGGGGATCGGCCCCGGGCCGTCGGCGTCCCATTCGACGTTGACGCCCTGCAGGCCGCCCACCGCCACGGACTCGCTCCAGAAGCTCGACCAGTCGGCGGATGTGGGCGTGGGTGCGTTCGCCGGGCTCAGTGCCGCGACTCCGAAGGGCATCGGCCCTTCGCACCCGCAAAGGGCGAGTGGCAAAGCAGCCGCGGAAATACTCGCGGCGAGCTTGAGGCGGTGAGCGAGCGTTCGTGCGCTGAGCATCGCCGCGAACCCCGCTTCGCCGCGCGCCTTCGTCGTGGATCGTTCGTTGGGCGCCCTGCAAAGCAAGCCCGGTGCCAGCGGGCGTACTGCAAATACCCCCGATATCACGACAATTTGTGATCGACCCGGACCGTGCGCCCGGGCCGCGTGAGCGGAATCGCCCGCGGGATGTCAGCCGACCGACGCGGAGTTGAGCGCGCTCCAGGCGGCCAGCGCCGGCTTCTCGTCGGTGCCGTTTCGCATCAAGCCGCAGCTCGCGAACACGTCCTTGAAGCTGGTGAGCGGCTCGCTCTCGTACCAGTCGGCCGTGTCGTGGAGCGAGTACCAGTCGGTGAAGCGGACGTCGAGGCCGGCGAGCAGCGTGCCGTGGAAGAGGTTGATGAACGACACCTGGTCGCCCTCGGAGCCGTGGATGGTCGGGTAACCGGGGAAGTTCATTCGCGACGGCCACGCGACCTCGGTGAACGCGATCGGCTTCGCGGTCCACGCGGCGATCGGGGCGTAGTAGTCCTCGGGGATCTGGTCGGGGCTCGAGTAGCGCATGAACGGGTAGCTGGTGAACGCGACCAGGTCGACGTTCGGCACCGACGCCACCAGCTCCGCCGGATCGTCCTGGCTCAGCATGTGCTCGTACTGGAACACGGTGAACACGGTGGTCGGGGAGCTGAGCGAGTGGATGAAATCGGTGAGGTCGTTGATGAGCTGCACACGGCCGTCGAGCGGGTTGCGGTCGATCTCGTTGCCGAGCCCGAGGTAGAGGATCGTGTGATGGGTCACCAGGGTCTCGAGCATCGAGCGCAGTGCGGTCTCAGCGTCCGGGTTGCCGACGGCGCTGTCGATGCCGAGCACCACCACCGGCATCAGGCCGGAGCCCTCCGTCGAGAGGATGGCGCTGGGGATCTGACCCGCGCCGTCGGCGTCCCAGTTCACGTTGACGCCCTGCATGCCGCCGACGGCCTCGGACTCGCTCCAGTAGCTCGACCAATCGTCCGACGTGGAGGTGGGCGCGTTCGCGGGGCTGATCGCGGCGACGCCGGCCGGAGTCGGCTCGTCGCAGGCGCTGAGCGAGAGAGTGAGGGCGACCATGGCGGCGATCGCGGCGAGGCGTGTCGTCGTCGCTCGCACCTCAGAATCCGGTGGGCCGCGCGCCCGCGAGGGCCGCGCGGTAGAAGTCGTCGCCGAGCTGCGCCGCGCTCTCTCCGTGGAGCGAGCCAGACTTCGGACCCACGGTCGCGACCGCGTGCGCGAGCACCCGGCGGTCGAGCGTCGTCGCCACCACGAAGGCGGCGGAGACGGCGTGAGTGATGTTCTCGAACAGGTGGTGGATCGTCTGGGCGATGAGCATGGTGGTGACCTCTTGCTTGGTGGGGCGCCTTCGTCGGCGGCCTTCGGACCGAGGACGGAGCAAGCCGGTCGCCAGCGCGTGGGTGCACGAATCCTCCGGAAATCACGACGTTTTCGAGTTGCTCAGGCCCGCCGGGGCAAGCGCCGTCGGGCACCTCGCCCGAGGCGCCTCGACCCGCGGACGGCGGGCTGCCCGGGGCGCTGCAGGTCAGCTGGGGTGCCGAGGTCTGGGCGTCGGCGGGCGGGCTCGCCTGGAATCCCGCTGGTCGCTGCTCGTCAGGAGCGCCCACAGCCGGCCGCCAGCGGATCAAGCTCGCCGCGTCCGACGGAACGGACTGCTCGAGGCGACGGAGGTAGCGCCCAAGGGCATCCTTGGCGTCGGCGTACGCAGCCTGACGGTAGTGAACCCGCGCGTAGGCATCGGTTCGGATGGTCTCGGCCGACCGCCGCAATCCACGAGAAGCGCTTTTGGATCAACGTGTACCCGAGCCACCAACCTGGGAAAGAAAACGTGCGAGTTTTCGCAAACCTCGGGCCGAATGCCATCCAGGGTACGTGTCCTCGCGAGCAGGTGGTCGCTGCCGAACGCCGTGGGTGGAAGGTTCGTACCGCCGCGCTGACCGGCGCCTGACAGACGGCCGTTAGCCTGTCTCGTCGTGAATCGTGATCGCCTCGTCCTGGGCCCCGTTCAGAACCCGGTGCGCGTGCTGCTTCACGGCGGCGCTGCGGTGCTCTCCGCCGTGGGCACCTTGGTGCTGTGGCGAAATGCTTCCGGAGACCCAGCGCGGCTCACCGCGCTGGTGGTGTTCGGGCTCAGCATGGTGGCGCTCTTCACGGTCAGCTCGCTCTACCACTCGGCCGACTGGGACCGGGATGCCAAGAAGCGCCTGCAACGCCTCGATCATTCGATGATCTACGTGCTGATCGCGGGGACTTACACGCCGTTCGCAACGGCCGCGCTCGACGGCTGGCAGCGCACCGCGGTGCTCGCCTGCACCTGGTCGATCGCGCTGGGCGGCATCCTCCAGAAAGTGTTCTTCCCGGCGGTGCGGAAGCGCTGGTCGGTCGCCGCGCAGCTCGTCCAGGGATGGCTGATCGTGCCGGTGCTGGTGCCGCTCGCGCATCATCTCCCGATCGGCGCGGTGCTGCTCTTGATCGGCGGCGGCGCCGCCTACACCGCGGGGGCGCTCTTCTACGTCAGCCAGCGGCCGCGCCTCTGGCCGCGGGTCTTCTCGTATCACGAGCTCTTCCACGTCTGCGTGGTGCTGGCCGCGGCGCTCCACTACACCGCGGCGCTGCGCTACGTGGCCCCGCGCTGAGCACCGATCGCTCGGCTCCCCGCCGACCCTCGATGGGGGCGCCGCGCTCACTCCTGGTACGGGCGTACCTGCACGATGTAGAGCGCGTCGGCTCGGGTGAGCCATTCGATGTCGACCGGCTTGGTGCCGAAGTGATGCTCGATCGCCGTGGCGGCGGACGTCAGCCGCTTCACCAGCGCGTCCGATAGCACCGCTCGCCCGGGTGTGACGGGCACTTCCTTCACGCCACCCTCCGGCGCGAATCCCAGCGCCGTGTCGTCGGCGGACGACGTGATGACGCGGATGCTCGGCGTGGCGCCGGCGTGGAAGAGGATCTGCTCGGGAATCTTCTTGCCCTCGACCACGCGGATGCCGAGCCCGCGCTTGGCGGTCACGTACACCGCGTGCCGGTCGACCGGATTGAACGGATTGGTGGTGACCGCGACTCCGGCTGCGTCGGCGTCGATCCCGAGCTGCACCAGGACCGCCGGATAGACGGACGGGTCGATGCCCGCGGCGACTCGCGCCTCGTAGGCGTCGCGATTCCACACCGAGGCCCACACCGTCTTGACCGCGGCGAGCAGTGCATCGTCGCCCTTCACGTTGGGCACGGTGGTGTAGAGGCCGGCGCCGCTGAACTCGGGCAGATCCTCGGCGTTGGTCGAGCTGCGCACGAACACTCCGGCGGTGCCGAAGCGCGTGTGGACGGCATCGAGCAGCTGGCCCGCTCGGTCGGGGTCGAAGGTTACGCCTTCGATGCGGTGCCGCAGGGCTTCGAGACGCGTGGCCCGGTAAGCAGCGTCGCTCTCGAAACGCGGCTCGGCGAGCATCGCCGCGATCTCGCCGTCGATTCCGTTCGCTTTCAGCGCTTGCTGGTACCACGCGAACGGAATGGCGACGCCGTCGGGAACGATCACGTCCTCGATGTGAGCCGCCACCAGCTCGCCCAGGTTCGCGGACTTGGAGCCGAAGCGGACGGCGTCGGCGCGGCGCTGATGGGCGAGGTCGGTGAGCGTCTCGGCCGTGAGATCGGCGCGGGGAGTGACTCGTTTGCGACGCTCGCCCCGCGCCTTCTCGAACTCCGCTCGCTCAGCGTCGGTCGCAGGTGCGACGGAATACGCGTCGCCACGCACCTCGAAGCGGACCAGCGTCCCCGAGAGGGCGGCGAAGCGCGTGGCCGCGTCGGCCACGTAGGCGTCCGGAATGCTCCAGCTACGAGCCAGGATGTGGAGGTGCGAGAGCGGCGAGGGCGACGACGTCGTCACCAGACCCGCCACAGGCGGAAGCGTGACCGGCGGCTCGCCCACGATCACGATCTCGTCGCGAGCCAACGTCACGTCGGGGCCGATGCGGTCGAGTAGACGCAACGTTCCCACCGCGCTGCCGGTCTGGAAGGGCACGTAGGTTTCCTGCGCGGTCACGTCGCCGATCCGCAGCGCGGGCAAGTCCGGCGACGATTGCGCCGCTTCCTCCTGCGACGGGTTCTGCGAGAGAAACGTGAGGGGCGCGAAGAAGTCTCGGCCAGGAGCTGCGCGGTTTGCTTCAGCACGGCCGGATCGATCTGATCGGCGGCATCGAACTCGAAGACGAAGCGCTCGAGCGGCGAGAGCCACGCCACCGTGCCGAACACGAACCGCCGTTTCAGGTTCGAGTAGGCGAGCGCCCAGATCTCGAAGGGTCGCGCGTCGACCAGCTCGGCCTGCCGGACGAAATCCCGGTGGTAGGTGAAGCGCTTCGAGTCCAGGTAGTAGATCGCGGACGGCTGCGACGGCCGCCGGTCGATGACGAACATCACATGCGGCATCGGCGTCCCGCGCCCGGGATGGTAGACGCGCGCCAGCCGGTCGAAGTCGGCTTGCGAGGCGAGCCTGCCGAGGCTCGCGGGCGGCGCAGCCGAGGCCGCGCCATCATCCGCGGCGTGCGCGCGGAGCGCACTCGCGACCAGGAGCACGACCACCAGCCCAGCGCGAACGCGACGGAAGAGCTCAGGCTGTTCGCGATCCATGAACGTCAGCGGGGCGCCGCTCAGGGCGTAGCACCTCCGTCGCATACGTCGGCGGATCGTACACCACCACGACGCCGCTCTCAGGGGTTCGGCGAGGCGCCGCGCCGAGGTTTGAGAGGCACGGAATCGGTGTTACGAAATGCCATCGAAATCCGGTACTGATCGATATCGAGAATGGATACAGATCGATATCCAAGATTGATACAAATCGACATCAGAATTGGCCAGCGAAGTCACGAAATGCCGCAGTTTGCGGCCAAATACGCCATTTTTGGCGATGGAGTGCCGGGAAACGCGTGCGAGGGCAGCGGACGCGAGGGACCGCGTCCCTCCGGCGGGCGAACTAGGTGCGCGCGCTCGAGCGCAGCCGGGCCAGGACGCCGCTCGCGAAGCTCGGGTCGTCCCACTCCTGCTTGCCGTGGAGGATCTCGATCAGCTGGCCGCCGGCGCTCACCAGGTAGGTGCGCGGCACGTGGTACGAGAGGTCGATCTGATCGGCGATGCCGCCGCTCGGCGCGAAGTAGGACTGGAAGCCGAGGCCCACGCGCTGGGTGAAGGCCGCGATCGTCGGGCCGGCGCTCGCTCCCTCGACGGAGACCAGGATCACCTTGCCTTCGCCCGACGCTTCGAGCCGCTGCTTGAACATCATGAGCTGCGGCAGCTCCTGCAGGCACGGCTGGCACCACGTGGCCCAGAAATGGACCACGGCGGGCTTCCCGGCCAGGGCCGTGATGGGGTGGGTGCCGCCCGCGGTGTCGCGCACGTCGAAGGCCACGCTCGGCAGCGGATGCGGCGCGACGACGCTGCACGCCGTGGCACTCGGGGCGCGCGCCTTCGCGAGTGCCTTCTCCATCGCGGCGTCGAATCCGTCGGGATGAGCATAGAACCACTCGTCCAGGACGGTGCCGTCGGGGCTCACGAAGAAGGAGGTTGGTGTCGACACCACGTCGTAGAGCGCGTTCACGGTGCCGCCGGCGTCGTCGAGCACCGGCCAGGTGATTCCGGTCTTCTTCACGTACTCGGTGGTGATGGCGCGGTGCGACGGCTGCCCGGGCCGATCGGCCGGCACGCGCGTGACCGACACCACGTCCACCGTGTCCGGATGTGCCGCGAGCCACGACACCAGCTGCGGCATCTCGAGCTGGCAGTGCTTGCAGGTGGCCGACCAGAAGACCAGCATCCGAGGGCGTCCGCTCTCCGAGCGCGGCGTGAACGGGAAGTCCTCGTCGGTGCCGAACTTCTTGAGGGTGAATCCGGGCGCGCAGTGCCGGTCGAAGTCCATGCCCGGAAAGTACGGATAAGCCGCTCGAACCGTCGAGGTCTCGACGCCCGACACCACCCGCGTGATCAGGTCCGACGCCGTCACCGGCCCCTCGGGCGTCACCACCCGCTGGGAGAGCGTCTTGATCCCCGAGGCGATGAGCTTGCCCTTGCCGTCGAAGAGCACCACCGACGGCACTTCCTCCGCCTTGAGCGGGTGCGCGACGATGAAGCCGTCGTCGATGAGCAGCGGCAGCGAGCGGTCGAGCGGCAGCTGGCCGAAGACTTCGTACGGCTCCTCTGCGCGCTCGTCGGGCCTCAAGCCCGCGACCGGGTAGACCTCGATGGCCGGCCATCGTTGCTTCAGCTCGGTGGTGAGCTCGACCAGCGCTCGCTCCGACCAGTCGAATCCGGGCGCCCAGTAGACGAGCGCCACCGGCGTCCCGCTGCCGAGCCGCGATTGCACGTCGAGGTCTTCGGCGCGGAAGTGGTCCTTTCCGGGAATCACGCGCCGCAACGGCCCGGCCAGACGGTAGGGCACGATCGTCGATGGGTCGGGCTCGGCCGGTGCCGTCGAAGAAGCACCCGCGGTCGAAGCACCCGCCGGGGCGGGACGCACCGGCGGGTTGCCTTGGTTGCCGCCGCCGAGGCTCGCGGTCGAGGTCTGCGTGGCGGCGCGCTGGCGCGCGGCTTCGTGGACGTGGCTCCGGTAAAGGCGCTCGCCCGCGACGGTGGTCGCGACCAGCGCCGCGAAGCCCGCGGCCGTGAGCTGGAGCGCCTTCGGCCAGCGCGTCAGGTCCGCGAAGGTCTCGGCCAGCAGTGCGAGCGGCGATCGCCACGCGATCACCACGGCCAGCACCGGAATCGCCACGTTGATCCCGTAGAGCCGCATGCACCACAGACACAGGAACCCGATCTTCACCTTCGACACGTAGAAGAGCGTGGCCGAGACGGCGGTGGCCGCGAGCCCGAGCGCGAACGCGTACGAGATGGCCCGCTCGTTCCGCACCCCGGACCACAGCAGCACGATGACCAGCAAATAGAACGGCACCGCGAAGGCCGCGATCGGCGTTCCGGCAAGCTCCGACCAGTCGCTGGTGTTGACCGCCTCGCAGTCGACGGTCTCGGTCTGCGGGCAGTTCTCGAGCTTGAACGCCTTGTCGCCGTAGAGCTGCGAGTCGTGGTGGGCCGTGAGGTAGAGCCCGATGCTGACGCCTGCCAGCAGCGTCAGCGTCAGGATCACCCGTGTGGCCGTGGCGCGCATCGTCACTTGAGACGCTCGCCGCGGGCGGCGAATTCGGTGGGCGTGTGAATCGATCGGTCGTGCTGGAACGCTTCGGACGCGAGGGACCGCGTCCCTCCGAACGACCGGGATGGCAGTTGGAGGGCTGCGGTCCCTCGCAACCGGAGCGCACGAACGCGCCCGGTCGACCAGAAAGCGCTCCCAGCTGGAGGGCCAGCGGTCTTTCGGCAGCGAGCGGCGCGTCGCCTAGAACACCATGCCCAGCGTTCCCGCGAGCGCGGCGGGCGGATTCGTGGGCGCCGGCTGGCCCAGCACCACGTCGGCCTTGTTGATGCCATGGCAGTTGGTGCAGACGCGGATCTCGCCGGGGGCGAAGGACACCCAGTATCGCTCACGGACCACCGGAGTCTGGCCGTCGGGGCCGAGCATCTGCCACGACATCGCGCGGCGCGCGGGCACCAGCGCCGCGAACGAGCCGTCGCTCGCGATCGGGTACGAGCCGGCGGGAGCGCCGGGGAAGGCCGGCGCATCGTGCATCACCCGCGCGAGCGGTCGGCGTCCGCCGCCGCCCAGCACCGAGTAGCCGCGCACCAGATCGCCCTGGAAGAACTGCACCCATTTCACTTGTTCGATCGGCGCGCCCGGCTGCGACGTGGACGTGCCGTTCGGGACGCCCAGATTGAACGGCTGCTGCTCGTCCGCACGGCGCGTGATGTTGCGGCTGATGACCAGTGCGAGGTTGTTGTCGACCAGGTACTGGCGCAGCGCCGGAATTCCGCCGTCCGACGCGAGCAGCTGGTTCAAGAGATTCGTCTCGATGTCGGGGATCGTGGCCTGCCGGGTGACCGGCTTGGTGCGCACGGTCACCTCGACCGGATCGAGCTCCCACATCGGTCCGTTGTACGAGAGCTGCTGGTACGAGTAGTTGTCCCAGTAGGTGAGCGACTTCGAGATCCCGGTGGTGAAGAACGCCCCAGCGGCGCTGTAGCCCGAGCCGTCGTTCTTGAGGTCCAGGTACTGGAGGCGGAAGGCGTAGTAGTTGCTGCCCAGCGGGTTTCCGCCGCTCTGCTCGGGATTCACCGTGGGCGTGTGGACGACGAGGACGCTGCCGGTGGTGAGCGGCGTCGGGCTGCGGAAGAAACCGTCGTGCGGGCTGGGCGGTGTTTGCCCGACCTGCACGTAGCTCGCGGTATTCGGGTGCGTGACGTAGGTGACCCGCATGTCGTCGGCGTTGATGCTCTCGGCGCCGTCGAGTCGCACCACCTGGCCCGAGCCGTGGGTGCTGAACTCGGGCACGTCCACCGCGAACAGCCGTCCGGGCACCGTCGGATCTTCCTTGGGCTGGATGAAGCTCGAGTTGATGAGCCGGAGCCGGTCCTGCGGCAGATTGAAATCGGGGAGGCCGTCACGGCTCGAGTCGATGTAGCCGAGCAGCTCCTGCCGTCCGATGTGGTTGAGCGTTTCCTCGCTGCTGCCGTCCTCGAGGATCTGCCACGGGATGAACTGGTTGATGGTGAAGGGATGCGCCGGTGACACCGGATGAACGCGCGGCTCGGGGAAGATCTCGGTGCGCGTCGGGGACGCGTGGGTCGAGGAGGTCTCCGAGACGTAGTCGAAACTGCCGTATTCGGTCTGTCCGGGGTGCGCGGCTTCGTAATCGGTGTCGGAGTCGGCTTGCTGATCGCGCTGCAAGTGGTCCCAGCGCATGAACAGCAAACGTCCGTCCTGCGCGATGAACGGCGAGAACGCACCGGAGACGGTGTGCTCGATGATCTTGAGATCGCCGCCCGCGACGGTGGAATCCATGCTCCAGAGACCGGTGGTGGTGGGCGCGGATTCGTACTCGTCGCGCTGGGGATAGGTGAGCGGATCGCCGCTGCGCGGCCGGTCGCTGGTGAAGATGATGCGTCCGTCGGTGCCGTAGAGCGGGCTCACGTTGTTCGAGCTCGTGGGCTGGTTCGCGACCTTGGTGATGGTGGCCGCGCTTCCCTCCTCGATGCCGCTCACCTCGTACATCTGCCAGAAGACCGGCGAGTAGTCGTTCTTGGTGGTGCCGCCCACCACCATCGAGAAGATCGCCTTCTTGCCGTTCCAGCGGACGCTCGGCTCGCGAACCGCGATCTCCTGACCGGTCTGGACGCCGTAGCCGGCTTCCTGCGTCAGGTTGCGAAGCACGCCGTCGGGGTACTGGATCCAAAGGTCGCCGCCACGCGGCGCCGCCTGGGTGTCGCCCTTCTGGTTGCCGAAGGGCGACGTGATGGTCGTGAAGTCCGCCTTGAACGGCGTCTGGGTCACGAACAGGATCGGCCCGTGGACCGTCGTGCAGGTCGCGCGCGTGTTGAGCAGCGCGACGCAAGCCAGAAGAGCCGCGGTCAAGAGTCGACGAGGTTTCCTCACCAGCCGTTTCCTCACGAACACCCTCCGCCGTGACAATTCCCCCGGGTAGGTGACCATTCGCAGCAATCGTCGAGCCACCGTACGGGCTGGCGCCACTTGGCTGAAAGCGGCCGAATTCGCGAGTCCCATCGCGGCTCGTCAAGAAGACGACGGTGCCGCTCACGTGCGCCCGGCGACGATCCGCGGCACGCGATCGTCAGCGCATTGACCGGAGAGGCTCCCCGGTAGCGCTCGATCCAGGGCTCAGCACGGTGACCGTGACCGATTGCTGCTCACGTCCCGGCGCACAGCTGTCGGAGCCAGGATCGACCGGAGGAGCGTTGATCGATTCGTCGCAAGTCATCTGGTAGGTGATGGTCGTCGCTGGCGTCACAACGACGGAGCCGCCGAGGTCGTCGACGCTCCCGATGCTGTGATCGATGCTGCAAATGGAGGGATCGGAAACCGACCAGGAAAGCGTCGCGACTCCACCAACGGGAATGACGTCCGGGGTCGCGTGGAATTTCGAGATCAGGTCGGGCGAAAGAACGTCGTCCAGCAGGCAGCCGAGATCGTTGTCGCCGCAGCCGGCCGTCGCCAGCAGGGCGTGAGCGACCACGCCCACGGCTAGGAAGCGTCCGAGCCCGGAGCCGGTGTCGGCAGCGGGCTCAGATTTTCCAGGCGGCTTTGCCATGGACACCGGGCGCGATCTTGGCACGGTCCGCAGGCACCCCTGCAAATCGACGGTCAGTCGTCGTCGTCGGACTTCACGACCTCGCCGCGTGCCAGGGCATCCAGGCGGGCATGGGCGCCTTGCAGAAGCGCGAGGCTCGGCTCGAGATCGTGGGTCAGGTCGAGCTTCCAGCCCTCGACGTCGCGCACGAACGAGAGCCGCGCCGGATGGCCGCTCCGGTAGTAGACCGAGAGCGTGGCGTGATCGCCGTCGATCTTGCTGCCGGTGAGGTCGGGCGCTTCGCGGGCCAGGTTGGCGAGGAAAGCGCGCAGCACGTGCTCGGGCACGTTGGTGGCGTGGATCTCGCGGGCCGCGCGCTCGATCTGCGCGAAAAGCTCGACGGTGCGCGGGGTGAGAAAGAGCGCCGCCTTGGTCTCGTCTTGATCCGTGGCGGCGTCGAGCAGCCCGCCGAGCGCGGCCTCGGGCGTCGCGGCGGGCCTCGCGTGGTGGCAGGAGACCACGATCGCGAGCAGCAGCGCGACGAGCGCGATCGATCGCTGCGGACGCGCGGGAACGCGTCCCTCCCACGTGGCGAGGAAGAGTCTCATCGGGAGGGACGGCTCCCGCCGTCCGCCTGCCGGCCAGAGCGATCACAGCT
>CAZYWA010000022.1:0-28874 GCA_964650975.1 uncultured bacterium | reverse complement strand
CCCGGCGCCACGTGGAGCCGCGTGCTGGAAGCCCGAACATCCTGTCAGAGCTGCGAAAGTGCCTGGAAACAGGGGCTCTCGACCTGTCCCGGGTGCGCGCGCCCGGCTCCAGCCGCGTGCGGACCACCCACCGCCGATCCGCTGATCGGGCAGCTGGTAGGCAATCGTTTCCGGGTGGAGGGGCGCCTGGGCGAGGGGGGAATGGGCATCGTCTACCTGGCCGACCAGCAGCCCATTCGCCGGCGCGTGGCGCTCAAGGTCCTCCATCCGCACCTGGCGGCGGATCCGGCGGTCAAGGCGCGCTTCGTGAACGAGGCGGCGGCGGTGTGCCGGCTCAACCACCCGTCGACCATCACGGTCTACGACTTCGGCGAGGCGGGGTCGGGCACGCTCTACATCGCGATGGAGTACGTCGAGGGCCGTGATCTGCGGCAGCTGGTGCTGGAGGAGCGGCGGTTGCCGTGGCGGCGAGCGGCGCGGGTCGCTGCCCAGATCGCTCGATCGCTCGGCGACGCCCACGCCCACGGCGTGGTGCATCGCGATCTCAAGCCCGCCAACGTGATGGTCTTCGATCGCGGCACCGAGCGCGACCTCGTGAAGGTGCTGGATTTCGGGGTGGCGAAGATCCTCGAACCCGAGGCGGGTGCCGAGACCCTCACGCGCTCCGGGATGCTGCTCGGCACGCCGCAGTTCCTGTCGCCGGAATCGATCCGCGGCGAGAGCGTGGACCATCGCGCCGACATCTACGCGCTCGGTCTGATTCTCTACGAGATGCTGGCGGCGCGCCCTCCCTTCGACGGCAAGACGCTGGCGAGGCTGCTCACCCAGCATCTGCTCGAAGAGCCGCCGCCGCCCGAGACGGTGTGTCCGTCGCTCGACGCTCCCGCCGAGTTCTGCGCGCTGGTGCTGCGGATGCTGGCGAAGGATCCGGCGGCCCGGCCGGCTTCGATGACGGACGTTGCCCGAGCGCTCGACTCGATGGAGGAGCCGGTGGTGGTCCCGCCGGCTCCGGTTGCGCGAATCGTCGCTCCGGCCCACGCCGAACCGGTTGCCCCCGCGGTCGTGCCCGCCGCCGCGGAAGCGCCGCCGCAGCCGGGCATCCCGCGGGAGGATTCGCCCGGCGTGATCGCTCCTGCTCCGGCCGCAGCTCCCACCGCTCCGGCCGATCGCGCGCGTCCCGCGGTACCCGCGGCTCGGGCGCCCGCTCGCGCCACGCTCGCGCCCGTGGCCGCGCCAGCGCCGCCGCCGCGCGCCACGGCCGCGCCGGTCACGCAAGGAGTGGTCGAGCGGTTGTTCGCGCGAATGCGCGCCAACCCCGACTTCCCGGCGGTCGCACGGGTGATCGGGGAGCTCAACGTCATCGCGTCGAGCGAGACCAGCTCGGCGGCGCAGCTCGCCAGCGTGATCCTCAAGGACGTGGCGCTCGCGAGCAAGGTGCTGAGGCTCGTGAACTCCTCCTATCACGGGCCGGCCGCGGGCCAGATCACGACCGTGTCGCACGCGATCGTGCTGCTCGGTTTCGACGCCGTCCGCGACGCGGCTCTCAACGTGTTGCTCATGAGCCGTGCGCGAGGGAATCCCGAGCTCGCCGAGATCGCGCTCGGATCGCTCTTGCGCGCCGCGGTGGCGCGAAACCTGGGAGCGCGCCTGAGCGGCCCGGCGGCGGCGGAGAGGGCCTACAGCTGCGGGCTCTTCTGCGATCTGGGGCGCTACCTGGCCGCGCACTACTTCCCGGACGAGTGGGGCGAGGCGAAACACGTCGCGGCCGCCGAGCAGCTCACCGTCGAGACCGCGGTGGAGCGCGTGCTGGGAGCTTCGCTCGAGATGCTGGGCGCGGCGGTGGCGCGCTCCTGGGGATTCCCCGACGTCGTGGTGGAGAGCATGGAGCCACTGCCCTCGGGGCGGCTGGCTCGTCCTCGCACCACCGCCGACCAGATCCGTCAGGCAGCGGGCTTCGCGAGCGAGCTGGTGACGCTCCTCTCGAGCGCAGCGCCGGAGGATCGCGAGCGGAAGCTCGGCTCCCTGGTGAAGCGATTCGGCGACAACCTGCCGATCGACGCCAAGTCGGTGGCGCCGATGGTGGAGCAAGCGGTGGCCGCCGTCGACACCATGGCGCGCGCGTCGTTCGTGGACGTGCGAGGCAGCGCGCACGTCGCCGCGGCGCGCGCCTTCGCGGGCCACGGTTCCGCGACGCCGGCGGCCGGCGCGCACCCCGGACCGGCGCCGGGAGGCCCGCCGACTCCGGCGAACGGCACGGCCGATCGCACCCGCATCCTGCTGCGGCGTCTGCACGAGATCTCGGCGGTCCTGACCCGCGACTTCGAGATCGACGACGTGGTGACGATGGTGGTCGAGACCGCGTTCACCGGATTCGAGTTCGAGAACGTGTTCTACGCGAGCATCGACCCCGACGCTCGGACGGCCACGGTCACCCACGCGCTCGGCGCGCGGCTGGCCCAGGCGGTGGGGAACGAGCGTTTCTTCCTCGACGACGTCGCGGATGCCTCGTTCGGTCCGGCGGTCGCCGAAGTCCGCGACCTGGTGATCGCGGACACTCGCGAGCCCAACGTCGCGGCGGGGCTACCCGCCTGGTACGAGCAGTACCGTGCGTCGGCGCTGGCACTCTTCCCGGTGGTGCTCGACGGAGTTCCCCACGGGATCTTTTACGTGGACGGCCCCGCGGTGCTGGAGGGCACCGGCACGGGCGCCTCCGACCATCGCCTCGGGTACATGAGCCGGCTGAGAAACACCGTGGTGCTCGCGATCCGCAAGCGCGGTGAGGCGGACTCGCGGAGCGCCCAGACCCGGGCCAGCGTGGCGGGCGGCGCTAGGGGTTGAGCTGGCTGCCATCGTCCGGAGGAGAGGTCGAGGCGGGGCCTTCGTCGTCCCCCGCGTCGAAGAGCACGCGCCAGGTGCCGTCGGCGCCGCGCCGCCAGAACGTGATGTAGGCGCCGCGCGCTGCGGTCGTCCACTCGCCCCTCGCGTGGCGCGCGAGCCCCCACGCGCCGACCGTGTAGCCCACGTCGCCCGCGGGCGAGAAACCACTCGCGATCGGCGCCCACTGCAAGCGGCGGGTGCGGTCGGAAAGCAGCGGGTCCATCGCGGCGCGGATCGCGGCCGCGCCCTCGACGCGCTTGCCTTGGTTCTCCATCCCCCCGGTGGGGTCGAAGACCTCCACCCAGGCCGGCGTGCCGCGCGCGTCGACATCCGCGGCGAAGCGTGAATCCGCGGCCTCGAGCTCGGGCGCTCGTTCGACGGGCATCGCCACCAGCGCCACATCCTCGTTCCTGGTGCGCCCTCCCAGGCGCAGGCCCAGCCGGGCGATGGGGCCGGCGTCGCGTCGGGCGTACGAGATGGCGGTGAGCGGATCGTTCGACAGGTTGGTGAAACGGATCGCGCGGTCGTTGCTCGCGGCGCGCAGGAAGACCACCGGTGCCTGTCCATCCGGCATGGAGCGATACGCGAGCCGGCCCTTCTCGTCGAGAGCCACGATCGACGCTTCCCAGCCTGTGGTCTTGCCGCTCTCGACGGTGAACGAGGCGCCGAAGAGCCCGTCGCCCGCCGGCACCCAGGTCTGCTCGAACGTGCCGTCGTCGCTCACCCAGTGCTCGGCGAGCCAGGCGAGACTGGCGACGTCGGGGTGGATGGCCGCGGGCGGTGCGACGAACGGTGGGGGCGGCTGCAACGGGCAGCCGGCAAGCAGCAGCGCGAGCCCCCCGAGGATCGCGACGGGCCATCTCGCCGTTCGTGCCATGGCGTTCTCCTACTTGGCGGGATCCGCCGCCGGAGCGTACGAGCCCAGAACCGTGGTGCTCTTCACCGGCGCCGGCAGGTAGTGGTCGAGCCGGCCGGCGTACCAGCCGACAGCGAGCACCAGCACCGCCACCAGGAAGCAATAGAGCTTCCACGGGCGCCGTTTCTCGGCGTAGGGGTCGACGAGCGAGCGCTCCGAGCCGGGCGGCAGGGAGGCCACGTCGGTCAAGGCACCGCCGAACGGCACGGTGATGTGGACGCGCCCGTTGATGGCCCAGCCGTTGGCGTCGAGAATCGGCCCCAGGTTCCGCTGGCGAAGCTTGAGCCACGCGATCAGCATCGAGGGGCCGGAGATGGCGAGCATCACGCCCACCAAACCGAGGGGCACCCAGCGTCCCAAGTCGAAGAACTTTCCCAGCAGCGTCGACACGAAGGCGCCGATGCTGCCGATCGCGACGCCGATACCAGTGATCAGCGCGAGGTCGAACTTGGTGGCCTCGGCCTTCGCCGGAGCCGGCGCGCCTTGATCGGCGGTGGCGACCTGTTGCGCGGCCGATTGCAGCTTGGTGCCCGCGCTCACGTCGGCCGCCGCCGCACGCTTGGCGATCTGCTCCTCGAGCAGCCGCACGAAGCGCTTGTAAGGAGCGAAGAAGGCCTGGCGGATGCTGATGGGGTTCTCGATCACCTTGGTGATGGTCGCGTCCCAGTCGTTTCCCTTGCGGTCGTAGAAGATCCCGTTTCTCCCGACCATCAGGTTGTCGGAGTCCCCGTCGGTGAAGGCGGCGGCGATGGTCATGATCTCGCCGGTGCCACGCCGCACGCAGTCGCAGTAGGCGAGGTAGGTCTTGGCGAGAGCGGCGAGGACCGCGTGCTTGGCGGGATCGGCGACGCGCACGCACAGGTTGCAGCTGCGTCCGTCGAGATAGAGCGTGCCCGCCTGGAACACCGCTCCGGCCTTGGCGTAAAAGGCCGAGAAATTCACGAAATTGGTGAGCAGCTTGATGAAGTCACGCTGGAAGCGCACCAGCTTCTCGACGGCGTCGAGCTGCTCGAATTCTTTCTCGACGGCGCGGTCCTGGGCGATGAGCCCTTGAAGGGCGGCCTCGGTGCCGGCGGCCCGCAGCTCGCGAACCCGCTCGATCCCGAGCGCCTCGGCGGCCGATAACGGCTTCGACGCCACCCAGTCGCGGTGCGGCGCCACGTGCGCGACCAGCTTCGTCCATTCGCTCTCGCTGAGCTCCGACTTGGCGGAGCCGAGGATGGGAGCGGCCGCATCCGTGGCTAGGGTGTGCAGCTGGGCCGTCCAGGCCGGGTTCAGGCCATCCGCGAGCGGCAGCGGGCGGCCGGCGGCGATGCGCGCGAGTGGCAGTCTGGCCAGCTCGGCGGTGGTGCTCGAGAGCACCGTGTTCGAGAGCGCCTGCAGATCGCCTTCGGTGGCGCCGAGGAGGCCGGCGGCTCGATCGTCGAGCGCCGAGATCTGGCAGCGCGCGAAGTAATCGTCGACCTTGGCGCGGATCGCGGCCACCGCCTGCGCAGCCTTGGCGATGGCGGCGACCTCGGGCGACTGACCTCGTTCGTGCCACGCCGCGAGTGCCGTGGCGTCCTCGAAGAACTTCGCCACGATCTTCTCGTCGACGCCGGGCTTGCCGCTCCGGTCCATCATCGAGCCGTGGGTAGAGATGATGTCCTCGATGGCCTTGGCGAGCGCCGGGTCGGGTGCCGACGCGGCCGGCACCACTCCGTCGCCGTTGAAGTTCTTGGCGTCGAAGATCTTCTCGGTGGCGGTGATGTCGGCGAGCGAGATGTCGGTGGCGTCGGCGCGGCCGTGGCTCGCGAGGACTCGCTTGGCGCCGGCGAGCAGCGCGGCGCCAGCGGGAGTCGCGTCGCGGATGACCGCGAGCGGCACGCTCTCGCCGCCCGAGAGCAGCGAGCCCAGGTCCTTGAGCACGTCCTGCAGCCACGACACCGATGCCAGGACCTCGGGAACTCGCACGCGCCCGTCCTTGTCGGTGTCGATGAGGTCGAGCGTCGCCGGATCGATCTCGATTCCGCGGGTCGGGCAGGCGAGCGCCACCCACAGCTTCTGGTCGAGCTTGGACAGGTTCGCGATGTCGGCGCCGGACTTGAGGACGACCTGATCGAGTCCGCCGCTGCGGACGAACTTCCAGTGATGACCTTTGGGTTCGGTGGCCATGGGTACTCCAGGATCGGGGGGTGGACGGACCTCAGCGGGCGAGGGCGGCTTCGATGGCGTCACGCAGCTTCGGGTCGTCGGGCGTCACCTTGCTGGGGAAGAACGCGATCACCTGGCCATCCTTCCCGATCAGGTACTTGCAGAAGTTCCAGCTCGGCGCGTCGCGGCCCGAGGTCAGGAAGCCGTAGATCGGGCTCTGCGCCGGGCCCGGCTTGGTGACGAGCTTCTGGAACATCGGGAACGTGACGCCGTAGTTCTTCTTGCAGAAGGTCTGGATCTCGTCGGCCGAGCCCGGCTCCTGGCCGCCGAACTCGTTGCTGGGGAAGCCCAGCACCACGAGCCCCTTGGGCGAGAGCTCGGTGTAGAGCTTCTCGAGGCCCTTGTACTGAGGCGTGAACCCGCACTGGCTCGCGACGTTGACGGCGAGCGTCACCTTGCCGGCGTACTGCTGGAACGACACGGGCTCGCCGGCGAGCGAGGTCGCGCCGAGCCCGTAGAAGGACGACGTGGCCGAGGGAGTTTCGGCGGCGTACGCGGCGTGGCGCGACGGAGTCGAGAAGAGGATCGCGAGCAGCGCCGCTGACGCGGCGAGCACCGCGGCGACTGGATTGGCGATCGAGAGAGACCGGGAAACGTGGACGCGAGACATGGATCCTCCGCTCGGGGGTTGGGCAGAATACGTCAGATCGGGCGCAGCCGGCTGCCGGCTGTTGCGTTCGAACCGAGACCCCTACTGGATCGGCCGCGAACGCGGCATCATCGCGGCGGGGCATTTTCGAGGGTCGTTGCGCATTCGGAGGTTCACATGTGGCGAGCGTTTCGGTGCCTGCGATGGTGCGTTGCGATCGCGGTGCTCACGTCGTGCTTCACCGGCTGCTCGACCGCGAAGCCCGAGGCGCCACAGCCGAGCGCTGCGGCCGCGCATCCCGAGCGGACCTTGACCGCGTGGAGCGAGCGGCTCTCCTTCGCGGCCGGGGAGCGCGCCGGGGTCGCCAACGCGGTCGACCTTTATCTGACCCGGCTCGGGCTGATGGCGCGAGACCTCGGCGCACACGACCCGATCTCGCTCGCCGCCCTGCAAACCGGCGCGGCCCAGCTCACCGACCACGCACGAGAGGATCTGATTTCGGTGCTCTCGGCGCCGGAGCTCGCGCGCTTCGACCAGGCTCGCGACGCCTTCCGGGCGCAGGCGCTCGAGGACCTCGTCAACACGCTCGTCTACCAGGCCAGCCATTCGGGTCCGAGGAACGACGTCGAGCCTCGGGACGACATGGACGACGAGCCCCAACGCGGCGGGCATGGCAGCGGCCGGGGTGGCGGCCACGGCCGCGGCGGCGGGAACTGAGCGGGCTCTCGCTGCGTTTCAGCGCGCGGCCACGATGCGGTCCGCGCAGAGCCGCGCCAGCGCCATGATCGGCACCTGCGGATTCACGCCCAGGTTCGACGGAAACACGCTGGAATCGGCCAGGTAGAGCCCCTCGACCTGATGGTGGCGGAAGTCGGGGCGCACCACGCTCGTCGCGGGATCGCTCCCCATGCGCGCGGTCCCGAAGAGGTGCGTCATCGACATCGGGTAGGCACGCGGGTCGAGCGGCGCGCGCTCTTCGATGGCCGCCGCACCGCGCGCATCGCGGATCACCGGGTCGAAGCCCGCGATCTCGAGGTGGACCTCGGTGGCTCCCGCGGCGAGCATGGTGTCGGCGAGCACCCGCACGCCGCGCCGGGCCAGCACCACATCCTCCGGTGTCAGCGAAAAGCGCACGCTGGGACGGCCGAAGCCGGGACGCACCGTGCCGCGAGCGCGAGCGCGCAGCGCCGCTCCCCACACCGCGTAGCGATCGATCTCGGCGATCCGTGCTCCGAGCTCGGCGCCCGCGCCCGGCAGGCGGCTCGCGAGGATCGAGAGATCGAATCCGAGAGCTTCGAGCTTGAGGCCTTCGCCGCGCCAGCCGGTGACCTCGTGGCCCTGGGTCGCACCTCGGTAATTCCGCACGGGACCGTCGAAGCGACCCGTGACGGACACGCCGGGATGGCCCGAGAGCTCGCGCCCCACCGGACCGGAGCGCAGCCCGCTCCGCATCAAGAGGCACGGCGTCTGGATCGCGCTGGCGGCCAGGACCACGGCGTGCCGCGCCCGGGCCTCGACCGTCGCGCCGCCGGCGGAGCGCGCCAGCACCGCGACCGCGCGGCCACGCTCCACGCGCACCCGGCGCGCGGTCACTCCCGCGAGAATCCGCGCGCCGCGCTCGACCGCGTCCGGCAGGAACGTGCGATCCATCGAGAGCTTGTGGCCGCGCGGGCAGCCTTGCAGGCAGCGCCCCAGGCCCTCGCAGCCCACGACGTTGCGGCGGATCGGCCGGTGCGCGACGCCCAGGGCCTCGGCGCCGACACCGAGGAGCCGGTTCTTCTCGCCGGCGATCGCGCTCTCGGTGGGACGGATCTGCAGGCGAGCCTCGATCTCGTCTTCCGCTCTTTCGATGGCCCCGAAGTCGAGCGCCTCGCGCAGGGCCCCGTCCGCTGCGTACCACTCCTCCAGCACCTCGCGCGAGAAGCGCCAGCAGATGGCGCCGTTCACCACCGAGGTGCCGCCCACGGCGCGGCCCTGGAGATAAGGCATGGGTGCTTTGCCGAACGCGATCGAGGTCCCCATGTCCCGGTAGAGGCGTGCCATGGCGCGCACACCGCTGGCCTCGAATTCGTCCGGTGTGACCTCGAATCCTTCCTCGAGCACCAGCACGCCGAGACCAGCCTGCGAGAGCGCGCGTGCGACCGTGGCTCCGCCTGGGCCGCTGCCGACGATCACCACGTCGGCCGCGACCGCATGCGGGCGGCGCACCGCGCGCCCGTCGGTCTCGACCAGCGGGCTCATGCGACTCCCGTCACCGCGGCGCGCACGTTCGAGTCGTCGAAGTAGGCGAAGCACGCGAGCATCTTGAGGGCCGCGAACATCTGCCGCGTGAGGTAGCTGCGGCCGTGGATCCCCTCGGCGACCAGTGCCAGGCGCGTAGCCCGCGGCAGCGCGAAAAACGGGCGCCGCGCGCGCGCGTCGAAGAGCGGCAGGAACGTGAGCGCCCAAACGAACGCGCGCAGCCCCAACCGGAACGAGGGCGACGGCGCCTCTCCCAGCGCGCGCCAGAACGCGGTGGCATCGACGGTCGGGAAGCCGGGCAGCCCGTGCTCGCCCTCGATCGCGAGCAGCGCGTCGAAGATGGTCTCGGCCCAGCGCCGCTCGAAGGGCAGCAGCCGCTCGAAGCGCAGGACGACCCGCCGCAGCGCTCGCCCGGCGGTGGCGATCATGTGTAGGGCACGAAGCTCACGGGGTGCTCGCGCGTGAGCGTGAAGTAAGTCGGAGTCTCGATGCAGAGCCCCGCGATCGAGAGATAGGTGACGCCGATCAGCTCGTCGGCGCTCCCCGGCGAGAGCGCCACCAGCGGGTCCTTGGAGAACCGGATGGTGTCGAAGCGCGGGTTCTGGCCTTTCGAGTAGTCGATGATGAGCCCCCGATCGAAGTCCCGGGGAGCCGGCACTCCCTTGGGCTCGATGACCTCGTAGTGCCAAACGGTCACCGGGCGTCCGTCGCGCTCCTTGGGACGGCTCGGCGAATCCAGGCCGTCCTGCTCGAGCCGCACGTTCCAGCCCAAGAGCCTTCCGCTCGCGGGATCGCGCCAGAAGGTTTTCTGGAAGATCTTCCAGCTGAGCCGCTCGACGAAGCTCGGCAATCCCAGGCTGGTTCCGCGATAGGCCCAGCCCTCGAGGGCCGCCGGGTCGAGCGGATGGCCGGTGACGATCCGCCGGCGCAGCTCCGCCCGAGACGCGGTGCGCAGCTCGCGTGCGATGCTCATGGAGACCTCCGCGACGAAAGACGAAGAGCGAACATTAGCCCGGATTATTCATGAAGCGTTCTACTGCGGCCGCCGATCGTCGGCATCTTCGGGCGTACTCGCCTCCTTGGTCCTCGACGTACTGTTCGTACGCCTGCGGACCAAGGCGGCTGCGTTCACCCGAATCTGCTCGGCGCTTGGCGGCCTCGCTACGAACTTTCATGAATAACCCGGGTTAGCAGGGGTGTATGGTGGGGCGCGGGCGAGGCGTGCGATGAGTGATCCATCGTGTCCGTGGAGCGGGTTCGCGCCGGCGAATCTGCATTTCTGCGAGGAGAACACCTGCACCTGGATCGCGGAGCCCGCGAACACCTGGTCGAACGTCGGCTTTCTGGTGGTCGGGATCGCGCTGCTCCGGATCGCGAAGCGCGAAGGGTGGGGACGGGCGAGCTGGCTGGGCCCGATCGCGATCGCCACCGGGATCAGCTCGATCGCGTTCCACGCCACCGACACGTTCGTCGGCCAGGCGCTCGACCAGGGCGTGATGCTGTTCGAGTCGGCGCTCTTCGTGGTCCTCGACGTGGGCCGCTGGACGGGCTGGCCGGACCGGCGTCTCGCGGCGTGCTACGCGGCGCTGGTCGGGCTCTCGGTTGCGCTGCTGGTCGCGTTCCGCACCGTCGGCATCGCGCTCTTCGCCGGAGAAGTGGTGGCGTTCGCGGCGCTCGAGGTCGCCCTCTTGCTACGCACTCGGTCGCGGGGAGCGGCCGCGGCGAGCTACACGCCGCTGGCGCTGGTCGCGGGAACCTTCGCCGTCTCGTACGCGCTGTGGTGGGTCGACAAGCTGGGCATCATCTGCGACCCCAAGAACCATCTCTTCGGCCCGCACGCGGCGTGGCACCTGCTGGGCGCGGCGTCGTTCTGGTTCTGGTACCAGTTCTTCGCGCAGTTCGAACGGCACCTCGCGCGCGGCCGTTCCTGAGGCCGGCCGGTCAGAGTTTGTGAATCAATTCTGCGCCCCTTGCTCGTCGCGGCGACTCAGTCGGCCGGCGGGCAGTTGGGGTGTCGCTTCACCATCTGGCGAAGCTGCGAATTCTGGCGCACCACGGTCTGCCTCAGCAGATGGATCAGCACCGGTGGCGGCGTGGGCCCCCACTGAGCCAGGTTCCGGATCAGCACTGTCGAGGTGAAGCTCTGCTTGCAGAGCAACGCCACCGCCTTGGCATCGAGCGGCACCCCCGAGAGCGCGATCAGCGCCCGCCCTTCCGAGTGCATGATCAGATCCACCTTCTCTTCCGAGGTACACGTGGCGAAGCGCTGGCGCAGGCACTCGCGGGCGGTGATCTTGTTGCGGTCCGACACGTCGTGGCTCTGCACGGCGCCCCAGATGTCGAGGCAGCGCTGGCGCGACAGGATGCGGCGTAGCAAGTGAATTGGCGTCTGGGTGTTGCGCAGCAGCAGCCGCTGAACCTCGCCGTCGTTGACCAGGACACCGCGGGCTCCGATCGCGTCGAGCCCGGATGCATTCATGTGGTGGGCGGCCACCAGGCGCGCGTGCGTGAGGCCGAAACGCGGGTTGTCGAGCAGCCGGCGGATGACCCGCGACACCGGGTCGAAGCACAGCGCCGAGAGCTGCGGCTCGAGCGCCTGCAACGCCATGCTCTCGCGGATGTCGGCACCGAGCACGTGCAGCTCGCTCTCGAAGAGCCGGCGATGGATGTCACCGCCCTCGGCGCGTAGCTGCACCGGGGCCCCGCGGTGCTCCACGATCTTCACCTGACCGGTGAGGTCGGGGATGTCCGCGAGCGCCTCGCTGGCGTGCGCCTGGGCGGGCCGACCGGAAGAGGCCCTGCTCGAGCCGTCGTTGGCCATTGGCCGGAGGTTAACCCGTTGTCCCGGCCCGACGGTACCCCAGACCGCGGTGTCCCGTGCGTATCGTCCCCTGTCGTCTCGCGGTTACGCCAGGTCGAGGGCGACCGAGGCTGCGTTACCGGACCTTCACAAGGCGCCGGAAGGTAGCGGTCTGGAGCCCGGGCGAGCGTGGGTCCAAGTGTTGGCTTCTCCGCGTAACGGCGCGGCTTGCGAAGTGAGTCGCCGCAGAATCGGACTTGCCACTCGAAACGATCGTGGCAGGCATCTCTGTTGCACTCCGTCTCGCGCAAGCGGTGGCGCCGTGCCGGCCACTCGCCAGCGGAAAGGCAGGTTCGACATGGCGATCAAACGCAAGATCGACGTGCTCGTCTCGGGCGCTGGACCGGTCGGATTGACTGCGGCCCTGGCGCTTGCTCTGCGCGGCGACGTCGAGGTCGAGATCATCGACGAGGCCGATTCGCGCGCGGGGCTGAGCTACGCGATGGCGCTTCATCCGGCGACGCTCGCGGCACTCGAACCGCTCGGCGTCACCGGCTCCCTGATCGAGCGCGGCAACAAGATCGAGCGGGTCGCGTACTACGACGGCGCGACGCGCAAGCTCGAGATCGGCCTCGCCGCGCTCGACTCGCCTTACCCGTTCGCGCTGGTGGTGCCGCAGGCGCACCTCGAGAGCGTGCTCATCGCCGCGCTCGAGACCGCCGGAGGCCGGGTGCGGTTCGGGCATCGGCTGCGGCGCTTCGACGCTGCGTCGGAGGCGTCGGTGTCGTGCACGGTCGACCGCCTCGAGGTGCAGTCGGCGGGCTACGGAGTCGCGAAGGCGGAGGTCACGGTCGGGGACTCCTACGACCGCGACGTGTCGTTCCTGATCGGCGCCGACGGCTACGGCTCGCTGGTGCGCCGCCAGCTCGGTGCCACCCGCCTGGTGGCCGGCAAGCCGGAGGTGCTCGCCACCTTCGAGCTGATGGCGCCGCGCGAGCCCGCACACGAAGCCCGGATGACGTTCGTGTCCGGCACCCGCAACTCGTGGTGGCCGCTTCCCGGTGACCGGAGCCGCATGAGCTTCGAGGTCGCCGACGAGGGAAGCCCGGTGGCCGCGCGCCGCAAGAGCCGGCTTCCCGGCTTCGTGCCGTGGCTCACTCGCTCCCTCGACGACGACCGCCTGCGGGAGCTCGCCGCCGAGCGCTGCCCGTGGCTCACGTTGCCGGAAGGGCGTCTGATGTGGTCGGTGGCGGTGCGATTCGAGCACGCGGTCAGCGATCCGATCGGGCGCCGGCGGGTGTGGCTCGCCGGCGACGCTGCGCACCTGGCCTTTCCGTTCGGCGTGCACAGCATGAACTCCGGTATCCACGAGGCTCTCGAGCTGGCGAGCCGGATGGCGGAGATCCTCGCGGGACGGCAGAATCTGACGTCGCTCGAGGAGCACGGTCACGCGTGTTTCACGAGCTGGCGCCGGCGGCTCGGCCTCGACTCGACCGGGCTTCCGACCGTGGCCACCGCGAGCGACCCATGGCTGGCCGAGCACGCCCGCGCGATCGCGGAGTCGCTCCCCGCGACCGGTGCCGACGCCGTGCGCGTCCTGTCACCGCACGGAATCGTGGTCGATCCCGCGTAGCGCTCGCGTCGGCGACGTCTCCTCAGTGGGTCGGGGACGGACCACCGAGCGACGCCATCAGCTCCTTGGGATCGAGGAAGCGTCCGTCTTTCACCACCCGCCACGCCCGGCTCAGATTGGTGAGATCGGCGAGCGGGTCGGCGTCGGTGACGACCAGATCGGCGAGCATGCCCGGTGCGATCGCGCCGAGCTCTTTCTCCATCCGGAGCGCTCGGGCGCCATTGGTGGTGGCGGAGCGCAGCACCTGAAGGGGCGTGAGACCGGCGCGCTCCATCAGCGCCATCTCGCGGTAGACCGACGGACCGTGAAGCGTGCCGATGTTCCCGGCATCGGTGCCCATCACCACCGGAATGCCCGCGCTCCACACCACGCCGAGGTTGTCGAGCAGCACCTGCGGCACGTCGATCGGATCGGTCTTCTTCATGTATTTCGCGACTCGCTCCGGGATCTTGTCAAGAGGCATCCGGTCGAGATCGCTCATCGCCGCGAGGATCTGCGGATCGGCGAGGCGCTTCTCCTCGTCGGTGGGGCGCCAGCGGTTCGAGAGCGCGTAGTCGTAGCCGGGACCGACGAAGAGGGTGGGGCAGTAGAGGATGTGGTTGCGCTTCGCGAGGGTCAGGAACTCGTCGTCGACGGGCTCGTCCTCGACCGAGTGCACCAGATAGTCGGCGCCGCAGCGCAGCGCCGCCTTCGCGGTCACCAGCTCGGTGGCGTGCACGGCGAGCGGCACTCCCGCGGCGTGGGCGGCGTCGCCAGCGGCCTTGACGATCACTTCCTGCGCAGCGAGGTCGTCGCCGGGATCGTGGATGAACCAGACCTTGATGTAGTCGGGCTTCTTGGCCAGCTCGCGCGCCACCAGCGCCCGAGCCTCGTCGGCGGAGCCGGCCTTGATGATGGGCGGGTCGCCGAGGTCGAGCTGCGGGCGGGGGATCATCGACACCAGCGGCCCGGCCACCTTCACGACCGGCGCCAGCGGCGTGGCGTTCGCGGCGTCGCGGACGTCGAAGTTCCACATCGGTCCGCCGACGTCCACCACGCCGGTCACCCCGCTCGCCAGCCACACCTTGAAGGTCGCGGGGAGCCGCGCCTTGTTGCGCGCCACTTCCTTCGCGTACGGCATCACCGCGTTGAAGTCGGCGACGTCCGGGCGCGTGTAGAGGTTTCCCGACTGGAAGAAGTGCACGTGTCCGTCGATGAGGCCGGGCACGACCCATTTCCCCTTGCCGTCGATCACGGTCGCGCCCGGCGGTACCGCCACCGAGTCCGCCGGGCCGACCGCTCGGATGCGTGCTCCGTCGATGACCACGGTCGAGCTCTTCGCCACCGCGGCATCGCCGTCTCGCTCCGGATGGATCACGGTCACGCCGACGATCGCCGTGATCGGCGAGCCGCCGACCTCGGCGGCGACGCTCGCGTGGGACGCACAGGCGAGAAGCAGCGCTCCCCCCAGCGCCAGGCAACGGACGCGGACCGTGGAGCGCATCAGCAACCTCCCGCGGCAAGCACGTCGTTGACACTTTGGAGATCGACCGGGACGTGGTAGCTCGACTCGAGCAGCAACGCGCCGAAGAGCAGCGAGGGAACGTCCGGGAAGCTCGAAGCCGGGTCGAGATTGATGCCCACCCGGACCTCGTGGGTGAGATGCGTCACCTCGTAGCTGGCGGCGGCGTACGCGTCGGCGACGTTGGTGTGGTCGTAGGCGAACACCGTGACGCCGTCGACGAACGCGTCGAGCTTTCCGTACCAGGCGTCTCGGCTCGCCTCGGGCGTGGGCGCCGCTGGCCACGCGACCCGCGCTCCCTGGGTCAAGTCGGTGAGATCGATCCAGTCGTGGATGTCGACGAACAGCTTGACCGCCGGGTCCGATCCCGCGAGCAGCTGCCTCACGCTGGTCACCAGCGACAGCAGATCCTCGACGCGCGCGTAGCAATTGGGTGGATCGAGCGTCGCGGTCTTGCACTCGGGATACTGGACCGGCTCGACGTCGAGGTGCACGGCATCGAAGTGCTCGGCGAGGTTGGTGTGCGCCGCGTCGAAGTTGACCACCCGGCTGGTGACGTCGCTCACCAGCGCCGCCGGGTTCGTCAGGTACGTCGAATCGGAGAACAGATACTGCGACGTCATCCCGCGGGTGTGCAGATCGGAGTTGAGCTGCGCCACCTGCGCCTGGGAAGGCGTGCCGGTCATCGGCCCGTACGAGCCGTACATGCGCTTGACGCCACAGGCGAGCGCCGCGTCGGCGACACCGGTCGGCGTGAGCGCGCCGGTGCCCAGGAACACCTGCTCGATGCCGTACGCATCGGGCGGCATCGCTCCCGGGTGCCGGTACCACCAGCTTCCCCGCTCGCTCGGGCTGCAGCCGCTCGCGAGCGCAGAAGCGAAAAGCAGCGCTGTGGCCAGGATCGACGAGGATCGGCGCATGGCAGGCTCCCGGGCGGGAAGGGCGGGCGCGCGATCATAGCAATTCCCCTTGGCGGGGTTTTCCCGTTGAAAGGCGGGCGCCTTCCTGGAGTTTGTCGGGGCGAGAAACTACGCTCGCCGCGCCGTTGCGAGTGCGCCGCGTCGAAGATTCCGGTGCTGGCGCTCGTCCCATGTCGGCTGCGCCGACCCGGAAGACTTCATGAGCATCACCGCCCCTCCGCCGATTCCGGAAGCAAGCTCCTCCGAGCCCTCGCCGCTCCTCGACCTCGAGAAGCACGCGGCAAGCTCGCTCGACGAGCTGGCGCGCCGTTTCTTCGACGATCAGGGACGCATCCGTGCCAGCCGCCCGTTCACCTCGCCGGGAGCGCGGCGTGCGGGTGACGGGCCGCCGTCCGACTCGGGCACGATCTTCGGAGTGATCCTGGCACGGAACGAGGAGCCGACGATCCAGGCGATCATCCGCGCGACGCAGCCGTTCGTGCACCGTGTGGTGGTGGTCGACGGCCACTCCACCGACCGGACCGCGGCGATGGCCGAGGCCGCCGGCGCCCAAGTGCTGCACGACCGCGGCCGGGGAAAGGGCGACGGCATCCGTACCGCGATCGAGAGCCTCGACGCCCAGGTGCTGGTGTTCATCGACGCCGACGGCTCGCACGACCCCCGCGACATCCCGCAGATGGTGCAGCCGATCCTCGACGATCAGGCCGACATGGTGGTGGGCTCTCGTGGCCGGGGCGGCAGCGACGAGCTGCACGGCGACCTCTACAAGCTGCTGCGCATGATCGGCTCGGACATCATCCTGCTGGCCATCAACTACCGGTGGAACGTGCGGCTCACCGACAGCCAGAACGGCTTTCGCGCGATCCGCACCAGCGCCGCGCGCTCGTTGCGCTTGCGCTCGGACATCACCACCATCGAGCAAGAGATGACCATGAAGTGCTTGAGGCACGGGTTCCGCATCGCCGAGATTCCCACCCACGAGTACGCGCGCCACTTCGGCCAGTCGGTGATCTCGTTGCGCAAGGTGTGGTTCCGCTACATCTGGAACGTGATCGCGACGCTCTTGTGAGCCCGGCCGGGCCGAATCAGCCGCCGAGCTCGATCGGCTGGTCGGCCCAGGTGCCGGGAGTGGTCTCGACGCTCACCTGATCGAGCCACAGCTCCGCGGTGCAGAAGGTGAGCACCCGGAACTCGAGGCCTTCGTCCTGGTCGTGGAAGTACTCGAGGACGAAGTCGCGATATCCGCCGTCCTCGGGAAAGTCTCTCGGCGCCAGCTCGCGCGACGCGAGCACGCCGCGCCCCATGCCGCGCGCGATCTCGATCCGCGCGATCGCCCGGGAGTGTTGCGCCGGTCCGGCCCGCAAGCGAAACCCGACCCGGAACCGTCCGGGACCGAACCGCAGGTAGGGACCGAAGGCCAGGTAGGCCTCGCGATTCGCCGCGACTCCCGACTTCCACGCCAGACCGTCGAGCGCCAGCGGGTCGTCGACCAGGAGACCGGTCTGGTGGTCGAAGAAGCGGCCCTGCAGAACCGCCTGGTGGGGAGGCTCGACGAGGGCCGTCAGCCAGTAGCGGCCCGGCGGTGCCGTGCCCGCGAGCGCGATCTCGCGCGTTTCGCCGGGCGCCAATCGAACCTCGTCCGGCGCCTCCCCGACGATGGGCGGCTTCGGGTGCTCGCCCGGTGGCGTCTCGGGGACCAGCGCCCAGCTCAAGCGCACCGTGCGGGGCTGACCGCGCGCGGGGTCGAGCACCGAGACGTGCGCCGCGAACGCGTCCGGTGCGCCACCGGCCAGCGCGCCCGGAGCGGTGGGTGTCGCATCGTCGACGTGGAGTGCCTCGACCTTCGGCTCGACCACCGACATCAGGAAAAAGTTCGAGTACGAGATCGGGAAGGCGTCGAGCAGCACCGCGTCCCGCATCTGCTCGGGATAGCTGCGGTAGTAGAAGCTCTGCTCCCGCTGCCGGCTGTCGAGCAGCAGGTGGGTGACCGGAAAACGGCCGAAAAGATCGCGGTCGTTGAAGAAGCCCTCGTGGACGTGGAGCGGATGGTGGTGCGTCTCGAAGCAGAGCTCGGGTGCGGCGAGCCCCGCGATCCACGCGTGGTCGAGGGTTTCCTCGAGCGTTCGCGACACCTCGCCGATCCGGTAGAGCGGATGAAGCGCCCACCGGGCGTAGTCACGGGCCTGCACCGCGAACGTCCAGCCGAGCGGCAGGATCGCGAACCCCAGCAGTGCCACGCCCGGCCGTAGCCGCCACGAGCGCGGGGTGGCCCGGCGTCCGGCGAGCGCCGTGGCCGCCATCGCGACCCCGCTCAAGACCCCGCACGCAAGCATGCGCTGGGGACCGGCGAGCGGTCCGGCGCTCGCGCCGGCGATCACCAGCCACGCGCGGTCGAGCACCAGCGGGATGTGCGACAGCAGGAGTGCCAGCCACAGCCACAAGAACGGGATCGAAGTCGCTCGCAACCGACCGGGTCCGGAGATGCGCGTCAGGCGTGCGCCGCGCAGCGCGGCGCACGCCGCGAGCGCGTACATCGGCGGGATCGCGGGCACGTGGTAGCGGACCGGCGTGTAGTTGAGCAGCGCGTCGAACGCGAAATGCGTCGCGAGCCACACCGCGACGAAGACTTCGTACGGCACCAGCCGCTCGGGGTGGTGGAACCGTTCGTGGAGCAGCACGCCGAGGTAGCCGAACGACAGGTAGAGCAGCGCGGGGTCGCGGAAGAACACCCGGAAGAACGACAGATCGCAGACGTTCTCGATCGCATCGTGAAGGTTCCGCGGCAGCGACTGGGTCTCGTAGAAATCCATCGCGCGACGGATCGCTTCGTGGTGGCGGGTGTAGAAGCACGCGTACCAGGGCACGAAGATCGCCAGCATTCCGCTCGCCATCGCGGCCGCGGCCAGCCATGCGAGCCGGGGCGAGGGAAGCCCCGACTCGCCGTCCTTCGACCCGGCCACCGTCCCGAGCGCCACGAACGGCACGATCAGGAACGCCGGATAGCTCTTGAACACGTAGGAGGTGAACGTGCTCGCGCCCGCGAGGCCGAAGAGCCATCCTGCCGAGAGCGGAAACCGCGCCGCGCCCTCCATCCGTGCGAACCCCTCGCACCACGCGAAGCACGCGAGGGACATGAAGAACAGCACCGAGGTCTCGGTGAGACCGATGCGGTTGAACATCACGAACAGGTACGAGAAGCCGAGCAGCGAGACCGTGAGCAGGGCCACCCGCCAGCCGCAGGCTCGACGGGCCGTCGTGTAGCTGAGGAGCAGAATCCCCAGACTGAACGCGACCGGGATCAGCCGCAGCTGCACGATCCCGACGCCCAGGACCGCGAGCACCGCCCACTTGATGTAGGCCAGCACCGGACTGATGAAGAAGTCATTCCAGTCGTCGATGCCGGTGCGTCCGAAGAGCACCCGGTTGCGCGCGCCGTGCGCGAGCATGCCCTCGTCGAAGAACACGCCACCGCTCCAGTCGAGGGTGGTGGGAGGGTCGGCGTGGAGGTGGTAGAGCCGAACCGCGGCCATGGCGCCGAAGAGCGCGACCAGCACCACTCGAACGCCGCGTGGCGTGACACCCAGGGGAGCGTGGTGCCACGCGCGGCGCGCGCTCGGTTTCGCGAGCAGCACCTCGATGGCGGCGATTTGGACGGGTAGCGGCGAGGACGTCGTGGCTGGGCCTTGTATATTTTTACGCTGAAATTCGAGAGACGAGCCGGTCGGCGAGCCAGGGGTGGCTCAGGAAAGACTTGGATTTAAGCTGCTTCTCGATGAATGGTTTCTGAGCGCAAAAGTTACCATAGATTCATTTTCTACGTTGAAGAGTCGAGAGCACGAACAGAGGGCGCTGCGGCGGACGACTCTTCGCGAATCGAGCGCAGCCCTGGCGCTCGCCGCGGGGTTCGCAAGCACCGCCTTCGTGACTAGCCGCGGGGCGGTGCGGTGCCTGCGCCGCGCAGCCAGTCGTCCACGGAGGTGACCGTGGCCGCCGCCGCGATTCGGATCCGTTCCAGGCGAGCGTCGTCGAACTCGAGGGTGCCGCGGCGAGCATCGTGCTCGACGGATTCGGCCAGGTCCGCGAGGACCCGCGCGCCGACGGCACGGCTCGTCGACTTGAGATCGTGGGCCGGGCGGACGGCGCGCGCGGGATCGCGCACCCCCCACGCATCCGCCAGCTCGCCGAGCAGCGACGGAGTTCCGTCGAGGTACTCGCGCACGATGTCTGCCAGCGTCGCGGCGTCGAGCGTCTCGCGCATCTCGTCGAGCTCCTCGAAAGCCACCACGGCCTCCATCGCCGGTCCTGCTTCTCGAGGCGCGGGCGACGGGGACTCCGCACCGGCCGGCGTCCGAGCCGCGGACGGAGGGGCTTTCGCGGGACCGGCACGGTCGGGCTGCGCATCACGCGCCGCCACGCGCGTGGCGCGCTGCTCGGCCGCCCGTACCAGCGCTTCCGCCAGCTCGGTGGCCCGCACCGGCTTGCTGATGTATGCGTCCATTCCCGCTTCCAGGCATCGCTCGCGGTCGCCGGCGAGGGCGTTCGCGGTCATCGCCACGATCACCGGACGCACCGGCATCGCGAAGCGGCGCCGGATCTCGCGCGACGCCGAGTACCCGTCCATGATCGGCATCTGCACGTCCATGAACACCACGTCGTAGGGCTGCCGCGCCACCGCGTCGACCGCTTCGCGGCCGTCGCCCGCCACGTCCGCGCGGTAGCCGAGGCGCGCCAGCATCCCGAGCGCCACCTTCTGGTTCATGGCGTTGTCCTCGACCACCAGGAGGCGCAGTGGGAGCCGCTCGGCCATCTGCCGGTCGTGCTCGTGCGCCCCGCCGGTGGCGCGCTCCCGGACCGTCCCGCCGCGCAGCGCGTTGAGCACGGTGTCGAAGAGCTGCGCGGGACGCACCGGCTTCACCACGTAGCCTTCGATCTCGACGCCGCGCGCCCGTGCCATGCCGAGCGCATCGCCGATCGAGCTCAGGATCACGATCGGCAGCGAGCGCGCGTCGCGGTGCGACCGGATGCGCTGTGCCAGCGTCAGCCCGTCGATGTCGGGCATCTGGAAATCGAGCAGCGCCAGGTCGAAGGGGTCGGAGCGCTCGACCCAGTGCAGCGCCTCGGCGGGGTCGCCGGTCTCGGTGGGAGTCATCTGCCAGCTCTCGGTGTAGGCGCGCGCCAGAAGCCGGTTGGTGGCGTTGTCGTCGACCACCAGCACCCGGCGGCCGCGGAGCGCCGCCAGCTCCTCGTGGCGTGGCGCGCGCAAGACCGGCGGCGCGGCGCGAGCGCGAATCGTGAAGTGGAAGGTCGCGCCCTTGCCGAGCTCGCTCTCGACCCAGATGCGCCCGTGCATGAGCTCCACCAGCTTCTTCGAGATCGCGAGGCCCAGGCCGGTGCCGCCGTAGTGACGGGTGGTGGAGGCGTCGACCTGGCTGAACTCGCGGAACAACCGGTCGATGCGGTCGGGCGGAATCCCGACGCCCGAGTCGCGCACGCTGAACAGCACCTCGTAGCGCCGGTCGGCGAGCTCGCGCGCCTCGACGCGCAGCGACACCTCGCCGCGAGGCGTGAACTTGATCGCGTTGCCCAGGAGATTGACCAGGATCTGGCGCAGCCGGCCTGGATCGCCGACCAGCGATCGATCGGGGCGCGGGTCGATGCAGAACGTCAGCTCGACGCCCTTCTGGGTCGCGGGAAGCGCCACCAGGTCCACGCACTCCTCGACCACGGCGCGCAGATCGAAGGGCAGATCCTCGAGCTCGAGCTTGCCGGCGTCGATCTTCGAGAAGTCGAGGATCGCGTTGATCAGTGTCAGCAGGTGCTCGCCGCTCGAGCGGATGGTGCGCACGTAGTCGTGCTGGGTCTCGTCGAGGGTCGAGTCGACCAGCAGGCTGGTCATGCCGATCACCGCGTTGAGCGGTGTCCGGATCTCGTGGCTCATGTTGGCCAGGAACTCGCCCTTGGCGTGCGCGGCGGTCTCCGCCGCGAGCCGCGCGTGCTCGAGCTCCCGGTTCGAGAGCTCGAGCGCGGCGGTGCGCCGCACCACCCGATTCTCGAGCTCCTGGGTGTGGCGCTCGATCTGCCACGCGAGCCGCGCCTGTTGCAGCGACACCGAGAGCAGCCGCGCGATCTCGTGCGCGATCTCGAGGTCGTCGTCGTCGAAGTCGTCGGGCCCCGCCTGACCGATCCCGACGAGCCCCACCAGCTCGTGCTCGGCGATCAGCGGCAGGAGGGCCACGGCGCGCGATTCGCCCAGCTTGAGCCGCTCGAGCAGCTCGCCGGCGCCGCGAATCGACGCCGCGTCTCGCGCCCGCCAGCTGCCGCCGCCTCGGAGCGTGCGGGCGAGGTCGGCGTGCTCGGCGAGCTCGACGCTGGGATTTCCCGGCGTGCCCGCGTGCGGCGCGAGGAGCCAGGTGGTGCGCGCCCGGCCGTCCGCGTCGTCGATCCCGGCGACGCTCGCTGCGCTGGCGCCGACCAGCCCGATGAGACTCTCGATCGCCTGCGCCGCGATCGCCTCGACCGGTTGCCCGGCGAGGATGGCCTCGTCGATGCCGCGCAGCACCCGCAGTCGCTCGGCGAACCGCTCGCGACCCGTTTCGGCGATCGAACGCTGCCGCTCGCGTTGCTCGAGCGCCTCGAGCATGCCGTCGAGCCCGCCCGAGAGGCTCTCGATCTCGCGCGCGCCGTGGACGTCGGTGCGCAACGAGTAGTCCTGGCTCCGCGAGACGCGTTCCGCGATCCGCGCCAGGGCGAGGATCGGCGCGGAGACCCGGCGTTGCAGCAGGAACGCGATGCCCACCGAGGCCAGCACCAGCGCGGCACCCACCGCGAGCGCCGTCCAGCCATAGCTGCGCACTCGCTCGTCGAGCCGGTCGGTCGAGACCCGGAGCAGCACCGCGCCGCGGTTCTCGCCTTGCCAGACCACCGGCTCGAGCACCTCCACCATGCCGTCGCCGATGCGCTTGGTCCCTATCTCGATCGGCCCCGCGACGTGGCTCGGGACCTCGAGGGCCGTCGCGAGCTCGGGGTTCCGGTACTCGGCGAAGAGCCGGCCGTCCTTGTCGTAGAGCGCCGCGCGACCGACGTCCGGGTTATCGCGGAGCTTGGCCAGGCCCTCGGTGGCCTCGTCGCGGTCGCCGAGGGCGAGCTCGGCGACGCTGTAGTTGCCGACCACGCGGGCCAAGAGCGTCGCCTCCTCCAGCACCTCGCGCCGCAAGCTGCGGATGTCGATCACCGCGCGGATACCGAGTCCGGCGGCCAGCACCGTGACCACCGCCGCGACGATCGCCAGCGTGAACGTGGTGCCGAGCGACGGCGAGAACCCGCGGCGGAGCATCACCGTTCCTCTGCCCAGTGGTCGGAGGCGCAGCGCGGCGCCTCCCAGCCGAGCTCGAAGCGTCGCTCCTCGGCCACGCGCTCCTCGGTGTAACCGGTGCGGCGCGCCCACCCGGTCCAGGAGCGGCCCGCCCCGCTCATCGTGACCTCGGTGAAATTCTTAGCGCTGGACCGATTTCCGATCCGAGGGGGCGCGCGTGTCAACGACGGTTCGCGGGACACGCGAAGGGCGACAGCCCGGGAATATGCGTGGAATGCTGGCGCCATAAGTTGCGGGAAATCCGGCGGCGAGCATACGTCACGGCTCGCCGCGGGAGCCAGGCTGTCTCGCGCGAATCCGCACCGGTGGAGAGTCGAGAACGAGTCCGGTATCGTAGGCGGAGCGGCTGCCGGTGGCGCCGCTCACCACTCACGGTTTCGGTCGTTCTCGGAGGACTCATGCGCCGCTTCGTTCGTTGCATGCTCGGTATCGCTGCGACTTGTGCCTGGCTCGGTGTCGCCGGCCCGGTGCGGTCCGCGAGCGCCACCGTTTACTCCGTGAGCGTCACCGCGGACGACGCCAACCTCGGTCCCAACGGAAACTGCACGCTGCGCGAGGCGATCCTGGCGGCCAACACCAATGCCGCCGTCGACGCATGCCCGGCCGGATCCCCCGGGCTCGACACCATCCAGCTCGCGGCCGGCACGTACACGCTCACCATCGGCGGCGCCGGCGAGGACGCGGGCGCCACCGGCGACCTCGACGTCCGGGAAGACCTGAAGATCGTGGGCGCCGGCTCGGCGACCACCATCATCAGCGCCGCGGGCCTCGGCGATCGGGTGCTCCAGGTGGCGGCAGGCGTCTCGCTCAGCATCTCGGATGTCACGCTCAGCGGCGGCCGGGTGATCGGCGGCACCGGCGTGTCGGCGGTCGCGGGCGGCATCTGGAACGACGGCAACCTCACCCTGCTGCGCACGGTCGTGACCGACAACCAGGCCGTGGGAGGGGCCGGTAGCTCCGCCACGAACGCCGGCAGCGGGACCGCGGGCGCGATCCTCAACTCGAGCACCGGCACGCTCACGCTCGACGGCACCGAGCTGAGCCAGAACGTCGCCGTGGGCGGGAACGGCAGCTTCGGCTGTTGCTCGCTCTCGTGCTCGTGCATGTTCGGCACGGCTGGCGGAGCCGGCCGCGCGGGCGCCGTCGAGAACCAGGGCACGCTCTCGATCCGCGGCTCCACCATCCAGGACAACTCGGTGAGCGCGGGGCGGGACGGCTCGGTCGGCGTCGGGTCACCGAACGCCAACGGTGGCGGTGTCGTGAGCGACGGCGGAACGGCCACGATCCTCGACACCCTGTTCGCGCGCAATCACGCCACGGGCGGCTCCGGCGCCAACGGCGGCGCCGGTCTGGGCGGCGCGCTGTTCGTGGGCGGCGGCTCGGTGAGCGTCGAGCAGAGCCTGCTCTCGGAGAACACCGCGGCCGGCAACGCGTCGGTGGTGTTCGGCGTGGGCGGCCCGGGCGGCGGCGCCGGCGCCTTCGTGGCGTCCGGCGCGACGCTCTCGCTCAAGAATTCGACCTTGGCCAAGAACGCCGCCAGCGGTGGTCCCGGAGGGGTGATCTCGACCGCCGGCGGCCCCGCGTCCGGTGGCGCGGTGGATTCCGACGGGACCGTCACGATCGCCAGCTCGACCTTCGCCGACAACTCGGTCACCTCGGGAGCGGGCACCGGCGGTGCTGCGGCGGGTGGCGTGTTCGGCGGCGCGATCAACTCGGACGGGTCGACCACCGTGGTGAACAGCGTGGTCGCGTCGAGCTCGGCGGTGGTGCCGGGCGGAGCCACCACCGGCGAAGCCTGCGACGGCGCCGCGGCGCCGGTTTCCTCCGGTGGCAACATCGAGAGCCCGATCGATACGTGCACCTTCCACGCGAGCGGCGACTTCGCGTCGGTCGCGGCCTCGTCGCTCGCGTTGCAGCCGCTCGCCAACAACGGCGGCGCCACCTGGACGCAGGCACTCGGCACCGGCAGCCTCGCGATCAATACCGGTGTTTCCGCGTCGTGCCCGCAGTTCGATCAGCGGCACTACGCGCGCACCGGGATCTGCGATCGCGGCGCATTCGAGGTGGGTGCCACGCCTTGCACCGACGCCGACCACGACGGCTACTCGGTGGAAGGCGGTGCCTGCGGCCCGGTCGACTGCCTCGACACCAACCCCAACGTGCATCCCGGCGCCACCGAGATTCCCGGCAACGGGCTCGACGACGACTGCAACCCGGCGACGCCCGGCGCTTGCCAGCCGCAGCTCGCCGAGGCCGCGAGCGGCTCCGGCGGCGGTCAAGGCGGCAGCGGACTGGGGGAGTGGCTCGCAGCGAGCCTGGTGATGTGGGGCGGATTGCGCTCGATGCGCCGAGGTCGGCGCCAGTCGTCGCGAGCGTCGTGCGTGTCCGTCGGCTAAGACCGCCCGGTGGGCTCCTTGACGCATCGCTGACGCCGTGCGGCACCGCGTGCGGGCGATGGGTGACGATCGCCGACGGACCCGGCGTGCGTGAAGGACGCGCGGCGGGATGGAATCGCGTGCGTTCCGAGCGCGTTCGCCGCGCCTCCGCTCGATCGGTCCCGAGCTCCATCGTGACCTTCGAGGACGATGCGGTGCTCGCCGTGTGGGTGGCGCGCAACTTGCGAAGCGCAGCGCGCCCATGCGACCGATCCCCGCGCCGTCACGAAATGCCTGCTTTTCCGCACGAATCTTCACGGTTTTCGCTGCCCTCGCCGCGCTCGCCGCGGTGCTCTTGGCCGGCGCTGGCTCAGCGATCGCTGCTGTCCATCAGCAGTCGTCGCTCCAGATCCCGATGCGCGACGGCAAGAGCCTGGCCGCCGATCTCTACCTGCCGTCGGCGAGTGGCTCGTGGCCGGTGATCCTGATCCAGACGCCCTACGACAAGAGCGCCTTCTCGTCGAAGTTCACCTCCAGCAACTCGACCGACCCGCTCTTCACCAGCAGCAGCTACGCGTGGGTGGTGCTCGACTGGCGCGGCTACTTCGCGTCCTCGGGCGCCGGCTACTCGGGTAGCCCGTCCCGTGGCCAGGACGGCTACGACGCGGTCGAGTGGATCGCCCGCCAGAAGTGGTCGAACGGCAAGGTGGGTGCGTGGGGTTACTCGGCGCTCGGCATGGCGCTCATGGCCACGGCCCAGGAGGCGCCGCCGCACCTGTTCACCGCCGCTCCCATCACCTACATCTGGCGCGAAGGCTACGACGACCTGAGCTACCCGGGCGGCGTCTACCAGAAGAACCGCAACGACTCGAACTTCGGCAACGGCTACATGACCAAGCCGCATCCGCTCTACGACAGCTGGTGGTCGTACCTGGACGCGAACGCGTCGCCGGTGAACCAGATCCAGATCCCGATGCTGCACGTGAGCGGGTGGTACGACCACGAGACCGACGCCACGCTGCGCGAATGGCAGCGGGTCCAGAGCGGAGGCGCCCCGAACGCGATCGGCAAGCAGAAGGTGCTGATCGGCCCGTGGACCCACGCGAGCGTTGACCAGGCGCAGCAGGGTCAGCTGAGCTACGCCGACGCGTCGACCAGCGCCGCGCAAGCGGCACTCCAGCTCTTCGACTTCTACCTGCGTGGCCTCGCCAACGGTTACGACGAGCAGCCCACCTTCCGCTTCTACCAGATGAACGAGGCGCGCTGGGTGGGTTCGGCCACCTGGCCGCTCGCCGGAATCACCACGCAGACCCAGTACCTGCGGGCGAGCGGCACGATGGGACCGGCGGCGCCGGGCGCCAGCGAGACGCCCCGCTCCTACGTGGCCGATCCATCGCATCCGGTGCCGACCGTGTACGGCGCGGTGCTCGACGAGACCAACGCCACACGCGGCCCCGGCGACCTGCGATCGATCGAATCGCGTGGCGACGTGCTGGGCTTCACCACCGCCGCGATGACCCAGCCGCTCGCGATCTCGGGGCGTCCGGTGGCGCACCTGCACTTCACCACCACCACCGTCGACACCGATTTCGCCGTGCGGATCACCCAGGTCCGGCAGGACGGCTCGTCGATGCTGATCGTGGATTCGATCCACCGTGGCTCGCTGCGCAACCAGTACACGAGCCGCGACATGCTGAGCTCCGGAACGGTCTACGCCGTCGACGTGACGCTGCCCTCGGTGGCGATCACGATCCCCGCCGGGGACCGGTTGCGGGTGCTGGTCGAGCCGTCGAACTACGACCGCTTCGACGCGAACATGCAGGACGGCTCGTCGCATTCGGACGATCCGGGCGCCAAGGCGATCGCCGGCACGGTCCAGCTGCTGCTCGATGCCGCGCATCCGTCGACGCTCGATCTGCCGGTGGTGGGCGCCGGCACCGCGCCGTCGGCGCCGACCGCGCTCACGGCGACGGCCGCCTCCAGCAACTCGATCGCCCTCGCGTGGCAGGACACCAGCACCAACGAGACCGGGTTCGTGATCCGGCGCTCGACCGACGGCACCAACTTCACCACCGTGGCCACCGTGAGCGCCAACGGCACGCGCTACACCGACACCGGGCTCTCGCCGTCGACGGTCTACTGGTACCGGGTGAAGGCGAGCGGACAGACCAACAACTCGGCGTCGTCGAACACCGCGAGCGCCACGACGCTCGCGCTGCCGCCCTCGGCACCCACGAACCTCGCGGTGGTGTCGGTCAGCAGCACCAAGATCAATCTCGCGTGGCAGGACCACTCCTCGAACGAGACCGGCTTCACCGTCGAGCGCTCGACCGACGGCAAGAGCTTCTCGGCGGTCGCCACGGTGAACGCCAACGTCACGACGTGGTCGAATACCGGGCTCAAGCTCAACAAGCTCTATTACTTCCGCGTGTGCGCGTTCAACGGTGCGGGAAGCTCGGCCTACTCGAACGTCGTGTCGGCACGGACACCGCTCTTCTGAGTTTCCCGGGGGGCTTTCCAAGCCCCCGCCCCACGAAAAGCGCCTTCGTGGGAGCCCACCCCAAATCCGGCGCGACTCCGCGCCGACCGGAATCTCGGTTCGACAACGCCTTGCCGAGCGATTGCCTCACACGCTCTGACACGTGGGGGGTGAATTTGACGGTGGCGATGCCAAAGCGCGCGCACCGCTGCCACCCTCGATGTTCCCGACTCCGTGACGCTTCTCGACCGTCTTCGATCGCATCGCGCACGCGTCCGAAAACATCCGTTGCCACGGCCCTCGGGATCTTCGTAATCTTCGCGCGCTCGTGACCTTTCCCGACGGGCTTGCGAAGGCCGCGAGCTCGGCCACCGGATGAGCGGTGGCGCATCTCTTGCCATGGCAGGGTGCTGCGTACGCACCCCCGGGGTTCTGCGGCGCCAAGGCCAAGGATGGCGCCGGGGGGTGAGGAATACCGTGCTGCCGCGAACCAGCCTCCCCACCGTGCCCCGACTCCGGGCGATCGCGACCGCGTTCGCGGTGCTGGTCGTGGTGCTCGCTTCCGCTCCGGTGCACGCCTACGTGTTCCAGCAGAAGGCCATCGGGATCCCGATGCGCGACGGTCAGTACCTGGCCGCGGACCTCTATTTGCCCAGCTCGGGCGGCGGTCCGTGGCCGATCATCGTGATCCAGACGCCCTACAACAAGTCGTTCTGGTCGGCGACCTTCCCCAACGACTACTACGACGATCCGCTGCTCAAGAACCCCAACTACGGCTGGGTGGTGGTCGACTGGCGCGGGTTCTTCGGCTCGGCGAGTGCCCAGTACTCGGGCTGTCCGACCCGCGGCCAGGACGGTAACGACGTGGTCGAGTGGGTGGCGCAGCAGAAGTGGTCGAACGGCAAGATCGGCGCCTGGGGTTACTCGGCGCTCGGTACGCAGATCATGGCCACCGCGCAGGAAGCTCCCCCGCACCTG
>CAZYWA010000021.1:18594-29328 GCA_964650975.1 uncultured bacterium | reverse complement strand
CCCGCCGAGAAGCCCCAGTCCTGGGCGGAGCAGATGGGGCTCACGGTCCCGGACAAGCCCGCCGACCCCAAGGCCCGGCAGGCCGCCGACGACGCGATCGCCCAGGGCACCTATCACCTGAAGCGCGGCAACCGCGAGCGCGACGTCGAGAAGAAGATCCAGTGCTTCGAGGAAGCGCTCAAGCACTTTCAGACCCTGAAGACGCTGATGCCCAACGACGCCAACGTCGCCAAGCAGAACGAGATGATCGAGCGCGGCTTGACCGAGCTGCGCGCGGCGTTCGAGCGCTATCGCGTGATGAACCCCGACGCGCGTTCGTAAGGCGGCCGTGACCCCGCGCTAGACCGGAACCGCCTCGCGCGCCGGGCGGCCTGCGGCCGTGCTCGGGGACGGCTCGGCCGCGATTGGGCTCGATCGTTCACTGGCCGAGCCTGCATTCGCCCGCGCGAATGGGGCTTACACATCGCGATTGTTCCAGGGGTGCGCGGGCTCGAGCCCCCTCGGCACGACCGCCGCCCGCCCGGCGCGCGAGGCGGCGCGATCGGGCCCACTCCGCGAGGGCAGCGACGAGTTGACTCTCGGACGATCGTGTCCACTTTGGGGCGCGGAGGTAATTCCCATGTGGACGATTCAGGGTAGCGATGCGCGCGCGGTGGTTTCGCGGCGGGCTTACGTTCCCGGGCTGATTCTCATCGGCATGGCGACGCTGGTGCTGGCGGCGCCGCAGATCCTGGTGGCGCTGGTGGCGGCGGTGCTCTTCACCGCCGGTCTCGCGGCGCTGAGCTTCGCGTGGAAAATCCGGCACATGCCGTCCTACACCATCGAAGCGAGCCCGATCGAGCCGCTCACCGGCCCGTGGTTCGAGCTGTTTCGGCGCATTTGATCGAGGCGATCGAATCGAGCTCGCGGCTGCGAGGGACCGCAGCCCTCCGGACGACGTAGCCCGGTGATGGAGGGACGCGGTCCCTCGCGTCCGCAGCGCTGAATCGGGCTAAAAATCCCGGCGCCCGCTGAGCGCGCGCTCCAGCGTGGCGCCGTCCAGGTATTCGAGGTCGCTGCCGATCGGCACGCCGTGCGCGAGCCGGGTGACCTTCACTTGCCGGTCCTTGAGGAGCCGCGCGATGTAAACGGCGGTGGCTTCGCCGCCCACTCCGGTGCCGGTGGCGAGGATCACCTCGCCGATGCCGCCGCTCGCGACCCGCGCCACCAGCTCGCGGATGCGCAGCTCGTCGGGGCCGACGCCGTCGATCGGCGAGAGCGAACCGCCGAGCACGTGGTAGCGGCCACGGAATCCGCCCGAGCGCTCGAGGGCGATCAGGTCACTCGGGTGCTCGACCACGCACAGCACGCGGCCGTCGCGCCCCCCATCGCGGCAGATCCCGCACTCGACTTGATCGGTGTAGAAGCCGCAGATCGCGCACGGACGCACCCGATCGCGCAGCTCGGCCAAGGCCTTGGCGAGGGCCGCCGGATCGACGCGCTTCGACGTGAGGATGTGGAGCGCCAGACGCGCGGCGCTCTTCTCGCCGATTCCCGGCAGTTTCTTGAGCTCGTGGATCAGGCGCGTGAGCGCCTCGGGCAAGAGGACGCTCACGCGTTCGCTACCGGCCAGCGCGGCGCCGCGCGGCCGCGACGCTCCCGCAACAGCACGATCGCGCCCGCCACCGAAAGCGCCGGGAATGCCAAGCTCAGGCCACTCGGACCGCCGCCCGGCATCGACAGCTTGGCGCACGACTGGGGGTCGCAGGCGTTGCCGATGCCGTCACCATCGGTGTCGGCCTGGTCCGCGTTGGGTACCGTCGGGCAGTTGTCGCAGACGTCGCCGACCAGATCGCCGTCCTGATCCGCCTGGTCGGCGTTCGGCTTCGACACGCAGTTGTCGCAGGCGTCACCCACGCCGTCGTGGTCGGCGTCGGCCTGGTTCGCGTTCGGCGTGTTCTTGCAGTTGTCGCACTTGTCGCCCTTGCCGTCGTGATCGGCGTCGGCCTGGTTGGCGTTCGACACGGTCGGGCAGTTGTCGCTCTGATCGGGAACGCCGTCGCCATCGGTGTCGAGCAGCAGCAAACCCGACGACACCCAGCGGCCATAGACCGTCTGCGTGACCTCGTTGTATCCGGCGCAGTCCGGGTGGTTGTACTTGCCGTCGTTGTACGCGAGCAGGTTCGGGTTCCAGTTGGGCACGGAGGTGAAGTCGCCCCACACGTTCGCGTAGGGCATCGAGAAGTAAGCACCCAGCTGCGGGTAGTACGCGTTGGGCGGATTGAAGCCCTTCTCCCAGTTGAACTGGTCGGCGCGCACGGTGTCGGAGACCGGCGTGTTGGCGTTGATGAGTACCTTGGCGCCGAATCCAACGGCGTACGCAACCATCTGACCCAGATCGTTCTGCCAGGCCGAGTACGACTTGTTGCTGAAGTAGTTGTTCTGCCCTTCCATCACCATCACGTAGGACGGCAGCACCGAGTTGAAGGCCGACGGGAAGCGGCTGGCGCCTTCGCTCGAGTCCTCGCCGGGCAGCGCCAGGTTCTCCATGTCGAAGTTGCGGTTGTAGGTCTGGTCGATGAGCGGTGTCAGGCGCAGCGGATAGCCGGCGGGATGCGCGGGGTAGTCGTTGGGATAGCAATCGTCGTAGCTGCCCCAGGTGACGCTGTCGCCGAACGCCATCATCCGGTCCTTCACCAGCGACGTGGTCTGGGGCGCCGGCACCAGGTCCGCGCCGGAGCGCGACCGAGCCCACACCGTGCCGCCCACGCCGCTCGACGCCAGAGCCATGCGCCCGTCGGGCGAACCGTTCGCGGTGGCCAGGTCCGCCGACGCGAGCTTGGGCTCGCCCAGCGAGCGGCCGGTGAGATCGTAGGACGCGATCAGGCCGCCGTTCCGGATCGTCAGCACGGCGGACTCGCCGGGCTGCGAGCCGCCGCTCAGATCCGGATAGATCCCCGGGGCGATGGTCTGGGGAGCGGAAGCCGACGAGCAGGCCGTGGTGTCACAGCGCACCAGCTCGACCTGGTAGCCCTTGAGATCGCCGCGCATCCACGCCACCACCGGCAGGCCGCGATCGAGACCGATGGTCGGATAGTTGCGGAGCCCCGCGTCGGGATGAGGGAGATCGCGCGGCACCGCGGCGCCGTCGTTGGCGAGCCGGTCGAGCTTCGCGATCACCACGTGCTCGATCGCGGTGCGGCCGCTCGACCACACCGCGAGGATGGTGCCGTCGCCGGCGATCGTGACGTCGGGTGCGTAGCCCGCGTCGCCGCCGCCGATGGCGCTCGACGCGACCACCCGTCCGCGCGAGTTGACCACCGAGTGCCAGATCGTCGAGACGCCCGCCGCCTGCCGCGCGAACACCACGTGCAGCGTGCCGTCCGCGGCCACGGCGAGGCTCGGATGCAGATCGTCGGCGTTCGACGGCCCCGGCAGGGTCACGTCGGCGCCGCTCGGCGGGTGTAGCACCACGCGCGCGCGGCCGCTGGCGTCGTCGAGACGCGCGGTCCAGCGCGGCGCGGCCGCGCCGAAGGCGAGCGAGGGGATCGAGACCAAGAGTCCGAGCGCGACCAGTAGGCGACCAGTCATATTCAACTCTGCGGCTTTGGTGTTGGGTGGGGCGCGAGGCTAAGACTTTAGCAGGCGCCCCCGCGTCCGTTCGAGAGGCCGGGAGTGCCGCTCGTCACGCGCCCACGTCGAGGTCGACGTCGGGCACCGCGTCGAGGAACCGCGCGCGCGCCGCTCGGTCGATCGACTCGGCGTCGAGCGCGTCGTTCGCCGCGCGCAGGTAGTCGAGCGTGAGCTCGGTGGCGCGGTTCACCTTCTCGGCGAGGCCCGTGTCCTCGTAGTAGCAGCGCTTGAGCGACGGCGCCCCGTCGAGGGCTCCGATCCCCTCGCGCCAGCCCTGCCGGCCCGAGAGCAAGCGCCCGTACCACGAGGTCCAGCGCAGCCAGCCATCGATCAGGCGCCGCGACGGCGCACGCGCGTGCACCTCGACGATCGCGCTCTCGACCACCACCGCCAGCGACTCAGGCCAGCGCGGCGCCCACGGCGAGGCACCCGGAAACGACGCGGTGACCTCGCGCGGGTAGGCGCTGCCCATGATGTCGATGCCGAGCAGCTCCTGATGGAAGAAGAGGTTCTGGTACTTCTCGGCCTCGGTGTGATGGACGTCGACGGAGCCGCCGCGCTCGCCGATGGCCTCGCGAACGTGGCGCTGCACGATCGGATGGATGAGGCGGTCCATCGCGTGATGCGAGAGGTACCCGCCCAGAAATGCGACGGAGGACGCACCGTCCTCGCGATCCAGGAGATGGCGGCGACGGATCCCCTCGACCAGCGCCAGAGCGAGCCGGCCGACGCCGCGGGTGTGAAAGACGTGCCCCCACGGATCGGTGAGCGAAAGGTTCCCCAGGAAGTGCCGCACCACCTGCAGCGGAAATCCCGTGAAATAGGGCAAATCCACGAACACCGCGCCGAGCCGGCGAGCGCCGGGCGCCTCGCGGAACGCGGACGCGAAGCGCTCGGGAACGGCTCGCTCGCGCGAAACCAGATCCGACGCCGTGGCATGAAGCAGGAACGCGGGCACGGATGCAGCCTACCCGCCGGGGACCGGCGGGCTCCAGCGCCCGATCCATCTGGAGCGCGACGGTCCCCGGCGCGCGGCTTGCGCCATCTGGAGCGCGACGGTCTCCGGCGCGCTGCGAGCGATCGCGGCGGACGCGTCCCCACAGAAGCGCGTCGATCCCAGAGGCACACGACTAGACCACCCGGCGGCCTCCGCGCCAGACTCGCCGCGGCGCGTGCAGCCGCACGATCGCCTTCGATCGCCCCACGATCTCTCCGAGGAGCCGTTTCCGGTGCGCTTCCGTCGCCAGGTTTGCTCGGCTGCCGTCGCGTCGTTGCTGAGCGTGACGATCGCTCGCGCCCAGTCGCCTGCGACGAGCGTCACTCCACCACCGCTGGTTCCCCCAAATCTGCTCGCGGGCACGCCCTTTCAGCTCGACGAGATGTCGAAGGAGTCGCTGAGCGAGATCGAGGGCAGCCCGCTGGTGCTGCGCGAAGCGGTCGCGACGGCACTCGCCACCAGCCCCGAGATCCGCGAGCAGCTGCTCGGCCCCGTGGTGAGCGACGCCGAATTAGAGGCGAGGAAGGGCGTCTACGCGCTGAGCTTCTTCGCCGACCTGAGCGGCGAGCACCAGGTGCTGCCCGAAGCCTCGGCGCTCGCCGGGACGAGCAGCACCGACGCCAAGCTCTTGCAGTTCGGCGGCGGCCTCGAGCAGCCGATTCCGGTGGGCGGCGGCCAGGTGACTCTGGGGCTCGAGAACCAGATCGTGGAGACCAACTCGAGCTACGTGTCGCTCTCGCCCGAGTACGTGCCGGTCTTGTCGCTCGAGCTCAAGCAGCCGCTGCTCAAGAACCTGCTCATCGACCAGTCGCGGGCGCAGATCCGCCTCGCCGAGCTCGAGCGCACCCGTTCGTCGCTGACGCTCGCGCAGACCGTGCGCGACGTCACGCGCACCGTCGAGGGCGACTACTGGGAGCTCTACTTCGCGATGCAGCAGGTGCGGATCAATCGTCTCGCGCTCGAGCTGGGGAAGACGCTGCTCGGGAACGACCGGCGCCGCTTCGAGGTGGGCGTGCTGCCGCGCCCGGACCTGCTCGACGACGAGGCATCGGTCGCGAACCTCGACGACGAGCTGGTGCGCACTCGTTCCGTGCTGCGCGCCGCGAGCGATCAGCTGCGCCGCGACCTGGGTCTCGGCCTCGCGGGACCGGGGCTGCTCGCCGCCGACCTGCCCGAGGGCGTCACCCTTCCCACCGAGCCGGTCGACGCGATCGTGGCCAAGGCGCTGGCGAGCCGCGAGGAGCTGGCGCGCGCCAGCGCCGAGGTCGAGCAGCGCGGCGTCGACAGCGAGCTCGCCGAGAACCAGCGGCTGCCGTCGATCGACCTCACGGCCGACGCCAAGCTCGACGGCATCTCCGGCTCGGGCCGCGCCGTCGACTTCGGCGGCGTGACGCTCGATTCGCCGTTCGTGGGAGACTTCGGCGACAGCTACCACCAGCTAGTGTCGGGCGATTTCTACGACCTCTTCGCCGGCGTGCGCATCACCATCCCGCTCACCAGCAGCGAGGCGGATCACGAGGCGCAGGTGGCGCATCTCAAGGGCAAGACCGCAGAGCGCACGCTCGAGCGCTTGAAGCGCGACGTGGACCTCGAGGTACGCCGCGCCCACGACAATCTCACCACCGCGGTGGCGCGGATCGGTACCAGCGGAGTGGCGCTCGACCGCGCGCGCGAGAACCTCGAGTCCGAGGCCAAGCGCTACTCGCTCGGCGCCAGCCGCACCGACGACGTGATCCGCAAGATCGAGTCCTACGCGCGGGCCCTCGGCACGTTCAACCGCGCCCAGGCCGACGCGCGGATCGCCGGCGCTCAGCTCGATCGCGTGTCCGCGAACAACCTCGAGCGGCTCGGCATCACCGTCCCCAAGAGCAGCGACAGCAAGCGCCCGTCGCCCGAGGACGTGATCCGCGGCACCGCCGAAGCACCTGCACCCCACATGGCACCGCACTGAGAGGGGCGGTCGCGATGCACGGATCACCCGACGTCATCGCGGAACGGGCCGCGGAACGCGACGGGATCGCGGCGCGATCCATCCCGCGACGCTACTCGGGCTGGCTGCACGTCGCGTATTTCAATCTGCTGGCCGGCTGCGTGATCGGCTGGGCGATCTCGGGCCTCGCGCATCCGACGGCCTTCGAGCTGGCGCTGGCTCCGCTCTTCCTGGTGTTCGCGAACGCCTTCGAATGGTGGATCCACCGAGGTCCGATGCACCACCGCGTGAAGCCGCTCGGCGAGCTCTTCGACCGTCACACCCTCACCCACCACGCGTACTTCAGCGACCGCGACATGGAGATCCGCTCGGCGCGCGAGCTCAAGCTGGTGCTCTTCCCACCGTTCGCGCTGCCGTTCTTCATCCTGCTCACGTCGCCGCTGCCGATCGCCGCCGGCTGGCTGATCTCGGCCAACGCGGCGCGCGTGTTCTTCGCGAGCGCCATCGGCTACTACCTGATCTACGAGTGGCTGCACCTCTTCCATCACCTGCCGCGCGAGAGCTGGATCGGACGACGCGCGCCGGTGGCGAAGCTCCGGACCCACCATCGGCGCCATCACGATCCGGCGCGCATGACCCGCGGCAACTTCAACGTGTCGTTCCCGCTCTGGGACCGGGTGCGGGGGACGATCCTTTCCGGCGACGACGCGATCGCGCGCGGCTGAAGCCGTGTCCGAGCCGGTCCGGATCCGGATCACGGCCGACGATCTCGGCTGGTCCGAGGAGGTCGACGACGGGATCGCGCTCGCGGCCGACGCGGGCGCGCTCTCCGCGGTCAGCGTGCTCGCGACCGGCCCGAGCTTCGAGCACGGCGTGAAGGTCTTGCGGAATCGCCGCGACCTCTCGATCGGGCTGCACCTCGACCTCACGGATTTCCGTGCGGCCGCCCCGCGCGATGCCGTGTCGACCCTGGTGGACGGTGACGGCCGATTCCGGCGCCGCTCGCGGCGGCTGGTGCTCGCGCTGCTCCTGGGGGCGGTGCGGCGCGAGCACGTCGAGCGGGAGATCGGCGCGCAGCTCGCGCGGCTCGGCGCGGCGGGTCTGCGCGTGAGGCATCTCGACGGACACCGTCACGCGCACATCTTCCCGGGCGTGCCGGCCGCCGCGCTCGCGGCCGTGCGCTCACTTTCCCTCGAGCTCGCGTACGTTCGCGTGGTTCCCGCGTCGAGCCCGCGCGGCGTGGCCCCTCACGCGCTCCCGATGCGCACCGCTCTCGTCGCGCTGTCGCGAGCCTTCGAACCGATCTTCACCGCGTCCACCACGGCACGGCCCAGCGCGCTCGCGGGCCTCGCCGAGGGACACGCACTGGAGCGCGACTGGATCGCCAACGCAGCGAGCCACGCGACGTCCGGACTGACCGAGATCGTCACGCATCCCGGGTTGGAAACGAGCGGCGCGGTCGGTCGTGCCGCCTCGCACGAGCGCGCCACCGATCTCGCCGCGCTGCGCTCTCCCGCATTGCGCGAGCTCATCGCGAGCGGACGAGCAGTCCTCGATCGCCCGAGCTGAACCCGATCGTTCGCTCGCGCGCGAGGGACCGCGCGCGCTCCAGCCACGCGTTCACGATCCCGCTCGCCTCTCGACCCACCCTGGAGGCCCGCCGGTCCCTCGGCGGGCAGCGCTCGAACGGCCTTCATTCCCGCTCGATCGCCCGCACGATGCGCCGCCCTCCGGCACCTGAACCGAGAGCAGTCGCCACTTGCCCAGCGTGCCGCCTCGCGCGCCGGGCGGCCCCGGCATCAACCGGAGTGCGCGCCCGCACTCTCCCATCCACGCGAGCGGCGCGCGCTTCAGTTACTCTCATCGCCCTCCCCGCCACGCCGAAAACATCACCATGACCATCCCCCAAGGACACGACCCGATCGGCGCTGCCGCCGCGTTCGTGCTCGATCACGAGCGGCGTTTCCGTCCGCTCTGCATCGAGGCGGCCAAGGCCGCGTGGGATCTCGCCACGACCGGGCTCTCCGAGCATGCCGAGCGCAAGACCGTGCTCGAGATCGAGATCCGGCGGATCTTCGCCGATCTCGGCGCCTACACCCGCGCCAACTCGTTCGATCGCATCCTGCGCGAACGCGGCGACGTCGACCGGTTGCTACGTCGCCAGATCCACCTGCTCAGGCTCGCCTACCTCGAAGGCCAGATCGACGACGCGTCGCTCGCCGAGCGCGTCCACCTGGAGACCGAGATCGAGAACGAGTTCAACTGCTTTCGCGGCACGGTCCGCGGCCGCCTCACCGACGAGAACGAGATCCGCCGGGTGCTCCTCCACGAGGGCGACGCGGCGCTGCGCCGCGAGGCGTGGACGGCGTCGAAGGAGATCGGCCAGCGCGTGGCCGAGCGATTGCGGGCGCTGGTGCGGATCCGCAACGCGTCGGCGCGCACCCTGGGATTCCGCGATTACCGCGCGCTGGCGCTCTCGGTGGGCGAGATCGACGAAGCCTGGCTCGACCGGTTCGTGGACGATCTCGACCAGTGCACCCGCGATCCTTACCGCAAGTTCAAGGCGGGCCTCGACGAGGCGCTCGCGAAGCGCTTCGGCGTTGCCGCCGATGCGCTCTATCCGTGGCACTACCCCGACCCGTTCTTCCAGGAGCCTCCCGAGGATCCCGCCGCGCGGCTCGATCCCGGCTTCCAGGGCGTCGATCTGGTGGCGGCCTCGCTGGCCACGTTCCGCGCGCTCGGGCTGCCCGTCGACGAATCGCTCAAGCACAGCGATCTCGATCCACGGCCCGGCAAATGCCAGCACGCGTTCTGCCTCGCGGTCGATCGCGAGCGCGACGTGCGCGTCCTCGCCAACGTCGAGCCGGTGGCCTACTGGGCCGGCACGATGCTTCACGAGTTCGGCCACGCCGCCTACGATCTCTACGTCGATCCGGCGCTGCCGTTCCTGTTGCGCTGCCCCGCGCATCCGCTCACCACCGAAGCGGTGGCGATGCTGATCGGCCGGCTGGTCTACGACCCCGAGTGGCTCGCGGCCGACGCCGGCTTCGAGAAAGAGCGGCTCGAGGAGCTGGTGCCGGCGCTCGTCGAGACGCGCCAGGCCGGCCGCTGGGTGCTGGCGCGCTGGTGCATCACGCTGATCCAGTTCGAGCGCGAGCTCTACGCGAACCCCGACGGCGATCTCGACTCACGCTGGTGGGACCTCGTCGAGCGCTACCAGGAGATCCGCCGTCCGCCCGCGCGCAGCGCTCCCGACTGGGCCGCCAAGATCCACCTCTCGACCACGCCGGTCTACTACCAGAACTACCTGATCGGTGAAGCGCTCGCGGCGCAGCTCGAGCGCACCATCCGCGAGCGCACCGGGCGAGGGCTGGTGGGAAATCCCGGCGCCGGGCACTTCCTGCTGCACCAGGTGTTCCGCCCTGGGTCGAGCCTGCGCTGGGACGAGCTGGTGGTGCGCGCCACCGGCCGCCCGCTCGACACCGAAGCCTTCTTGATCGACGCCTAGGCGCGAAATCCACTCGTTTCGAGGCATTTTCGGCAGCCTCTCGGCGTGCCCGAGGGCTCGATCACAGGCGGATTGTTGCAGTTTTAGCAGGCGACTTGTCGATTTTCTTGCAGGCAATCGCCTGCTGTTTTCACCGGCAACTTGTTACATTCGGGGTGCCTGTCCACGCACCCGACGCCAGGACCGGAAACCGGTCGCGGGCTTCGTCCGGCAGCAGGTACGCGATCGCTCGCGAGCCGTCGTCGAGCTCGACCTCGTCGCGCCGGTAGACGTCCGGCACGTCCTCGAACTCGTCGAGGCGCGCGAGCAACGCATCGTCGATCTCGAAGAGCTCGCCCGCAACCGCCGACGTCCCGCCGCGCACCAGGCCCGGATATTCGCCCGTGTCGACCAGCGAGTACGCGGGCGCGGTGCGGGCCGTTCGAACGAAGCGCGCGCCCGCGAGCTCGCGGTGATGTCGCTCGCCGCGCTTCAGGCTGCCGTAGACGAAGAGGCGCACTGGAGTCACCGCTGGACCCGGAGGGCTGCGGTCCCTCGCAGCCGAACGTCGCACTCGACCGAGCGCCGCGGACGCGAGAGACCGCGTCCCTCCGGCTCGAACGTACCTCCACATGCGCCGGATCGCGTAGGATTGCGCCGTGAAGCGCCATCGTCCCGCCACCGCCGCCGCGCTCGTGGCGATCTTGC
>CAZYWA010000021.1:0-18584 GCA_964650975.1 uncultured bacterium | reverse complement strand
CGTCGGCGTTCGGGCCGGCGAGCTCGGAGACTTCGAGAAAGGCCTGGAATCGCACCACGACGACGACGTCTCCTCGCAGCGCAGATCCTACGAAGACAGCGACAGTGACACCGCCGACTGCTCGACGTTCTTCGAGTGCCTGTTCGCGAGCAGCTGGTGGATGTGGCTGGTGGTCCCTGGCGCGATGGTCGCCGCCGCTCCGCTCACCCTCTACCAGGCGGAGCATCGCGAGGCCGGCGATCCGGCGTTGCCCTTCGTGCGCGTCGACGACACCTATCAGCGGCTGATCCACGGCAACGTCAACGGCTACTCGGCGCGCGCCGAGGCCGGCTTCGGACCGGCGGCGGTGGTGTTCGAGTGGCTGCGCTACTGGGAGCACGGGCCCACCGACCGGATGGACGCGTGGTCGGCCGCCGCGCTCTATCGGGTCTCGACCGACCCGCGCTATTCGCTCGGCGTCAGCGCCGGCTACCGCCGCTTCGACCGCGAACGCGACCACGAAGGCTTCGAGCTCGGCACGCCGCTGGCCCTCTACGCCTGGGATCCCGTCGGCTTCGAGTTCGAGCCACGCTGGTCGTGGTTCGCGGGCAACGTGGTCCAGGACTACCGCGGAGGCATCGCCCTTCACCTGCCCTTCGTCACCGTCCGCCCGGGCTATCGGCTCCTCAGAGTCGACCGCTTGACCCTGGACGGCCCCGAGATCGACGTCGCGCTGCTGTGGTGACGTGCGACGGTCACGTCGAGCACGCCGTCAGCTCTTCAAAAACGCATACCGCAGCAGGAAGAGGGCCGCGAAGAGATGCACGAGCCAGTGCGTCTGCGCCGCCTTCCCCTTCACGATCTTGATCAGCGAATACGCGATGAAGCCGAAGGCGATGCCTTCGGTGATCGAGAGCGCCATGGGCATGACCACCACGGCGAGGAATGCGGGGATCGCCTCCTCGGCGTCGCTCCACGGGATGCCGGCGATCGACTCGATCATGAAGTAGCCGACCAGGATGAGTGACGGCGCGATGGTCGGATAGAAAAACGCGTCGCCGACGTGGATCGAGCCGCTCACCATCTCGACGATCGGCTTGAAGAAGAGCGACAGCAGGAGCAGCGCCGCGGTGACGACGCTCGCGAGGCCGGTGCGGCCGCCGGCCGAGACGCCCGCGGCGCTCTCGATGTAGCTGGTCACGGTGCTGGTGCCGGCGATCGCTCCCACCACCGTCGAGATCGAGTCGGCGAGCAGCGCCTCCTTCGCCTTGGGCAGCTTGCCGTCGGGCGTCATGAGTCCGGCCTTCTCGGACACTCCCACCAGCGTCCCGACGGTGTCGAAGAGCGCCAGGAACAGGAACACGAAGATGACCGGCGCCATCGCGGGTGTAAGCGCCTGAAGGGGCGCGAGCTTCCCGAACGTGGGCGCCAGCGACGGCGGCATCGACACGACACCCGTGAACTTCGTGAAACCGGCCAGCATCGACGCGACGGTGGTCGCGAAGATGCCGATCAAGAGGGCGCTTTTCACACCGCGCACCAGGAGCGCGATCGAGAGCACCAGGCCGAAGGACGTGAGCAACGCCGCGGGCGAGTGCAGGCTTCCGAGTGTCAGCCCCGTGCCCGGGTCGTGCACCACGAAGCCGCCGTACTCGAGGCCCACGAGCGTGATCAGCAACCCGATGCCCGCCGCGATGCCGCGCTTGAGCGAGCTCGGAATGACTTCGATCAGCTTCTCGCGCAATCCGACTCCGGCGAGCAGCACGAAGATCGTGCCCGCGATCGCGATCGCGCCCAGCGCCACCTGCCAGGGCACGTGCATCCCCAGCACCACGCCGTAGGTGAAGTAGAAGTTGTGACCCATGCCCGGCGCGAGCGCGACCGGGTAGTTGGCGAGGAACGCCATCAAGAGACACGCGAGCGCGCTCGCCACGCAGGTCGCGACGAGCACCGCGCCCGGATCCATTCCCGCCGCACCGAGCACCACCGGCTGCACGAACAGGATGTAAGCCATCGTGGCGAACGTGGTCGCGCCAGCCACGACCTCGGTCTTCACCGACGTGCCTCGCTTCGTGAGCTCGAACCTGCGCTCCAGCCATTCGTTCACGTCGCCCTCCTCCGGCAAGAAGCGCGGCGACGCTAGCTCAGCGGTCCACCGCCATCAAGGAAGGGCCGCCGTCCCGGCGCCCGATCCGTGTTTGTCGCTAGAATCACGCCTCAAACCGGCGACCACCGCTACGCAGAAGAACAAGAAGACGCTCTCCGAGCGGGACATCTGCACCAAGTTCATCACACCTGCGCTGGTGCGCGCCGACTGGGACCCCCACACGCAGATTCGCGAGGAGGTCTCGCTCACCAGGGGCCGCATGATCGTGCGCGGGCGGATGGTGGCGCGCGGCAAGGCCCGGCGCGCCGACTACGTCCTCTACCAGCGGCCGAACCTGCCGATCGCGGTGGTCGAGGCCAAGGACAACAGCCATCCGCTGGGCGGCGGGATGGGCCAGGCCCTCGACTATGCCCAGGCGATGGACGTGCCGTTCGCGTCAGCTCGAACGGCGACGGGTTTCTATTCCGCGATCTCACCGGACGGGCCGCGAATCCCGAGGTAACGCTCGGGCTCGATGAGTTCCCGTCACCGGACGACCTCTGGCGCCGCTACCGCGCCTGGAAGGGCTGGGACGACACGGTCGAGCGCGTCGCGACGCAGCCCTATTTCAGCGACGGCTCGGGCAAGGCACCGCGCTACTACCAAGAGCTGGCGATCAACCGCACCGTCGAGGCCATCGCCGGCGGCCGCGACGGGATCCTGCTGGTGATGGCCACCGGCAGGGGCAAGACCTACGTCGCGTTCCAGATCATCTGGCGTCTCTGGAAATCGCGCGCCAAGAAGCGAATTCTGTTCCTGGCCGATCGCAACATCTTGATCGACCAGACTCGGATCAACGACTTCAAGCCGTTCGTCGGTGTCATGACCAATGTCACGAACCGCACCGTGGACACGTCGTTCGAGGTCTACCTCTCGCTCTACCAGGCGGTCAGCCTTCCCGACGTTTGCGAGTCTCTTCGAGAGTTCGCTCCAGGAGTGGAAGTGCGGCTCGATCCTTCTCCCGACCCGCGGCCCGCTTGAGCGCGATGAGCTCGTCGAGGTCGACGACCCGCGCGCTCAGACCACCGCCAAGGTCCATGATCGTGCTCTTCGGGAGCAGGCTCTCGTGGGTCCGACCTTCGGCGACGCTGCAAAGCACGTCCAGCGGGCCGAGGCTGGTACGGAGCAGCAGATGGCCCATGCCCGCGAGATCGCTTCGTGTTGGCGTGAGTTTGCGAGCCGCTGGGTCGCGGAAGATCGCTTCGAGCTCGAGCAACGCGCTGTGCAGGCGATCGAGGTTCGGGGGTGATCGCGAAGGGACGATGTCGAGGTCGAACGTGACGATGGGCGCGCCGTGGAGAACGGCGCTCACGCCACCGACGACGATGAAGTCGATGCCGTCGTCCCGGAGGCGCTCGAGCAACGCCCGGAAATCAACGGAGGGCGTCGTCACGCCGTAGGCTCAGGAGTGAGCGGGCTCCGCTCGTCAGGACGTCGAGCCGCTCGCCGGGCGTCATGTCCAGCATCCAATGAATGAGCGTCAGGTCGGTGCCGTCCTCGGCGTAGGCACCCGAATCGCCCTCGACCGCAGTCAGCAGCGGGGCATGATCGCTCACGGTGGAATCCAAACTTCACCCCGTCAGTACGTCGGCATGCTCGGGTCGATCTCTTTGGCCCAGGCGGTGATGCCGCCGTCCAGGTTGTAGAGGCGCTTGAAGCCGAGCTTGGCGAGCTCGCCGGCCGCGGTCGCGGAGCGCGCGCCCGATTTGCAGTGGATCAAGATGTCCTGGTCCTGGGGCAGCTCGTTGGCGATCGACACGATCTCCTCGTGCGGCTGCAGGCGGTCGGCGAACGGGAACTTCACGATCTCGGCTTCGTGCGGCTTGCGGACGTCCAGGACGAAGGGCTTCCAGCCGCCGTCGAGCTTGGCCTTGGCGTCCTTGACCGAGATGCGATGGAAGCCGTTGGTGGCGGCGGGCTCCTCTTCGTGCATCTGGCCGCCGAAGCCGCAGAACTGCTGGTAGTCGATGAGCTCGGTCACCGGCTTCAGGCTCGGGTCCTTGCGGAGCCGCACTTCGCGGAAGCGCATGCTCATCGCGTCATAGATGAGCAAGCGGCCGGAGAGCGTCTCGCCCTTGTCGAGCAGGATCTTGATGGTCTCGGTGGCCTGGATGCAGCCGATCACTCCCGGCAGGATGCCGAGCACGCCGCCTTCGGCGCAGGACGGCACGAGCCCGGGCGGAGGCGGCTCGGGATAGAGATCGCGGTACTGCGGCCCGCCCTTGTAGTTGAAGACGCTCGCCTGGCCCTCGAACTTGAAGATCGAGCCGTAGACGTTGGGCTTGTTCAAGAGCACGCACGCGTCGTTCACGAGGTAGCGCGTCGGGAAGTTGTCGGTGCCGTCGACCACCACGTCGTAGGGCGCCAGGATCTGGAGCGCGTTCTCGCTGGTGAGTGCCTCTTCGTAGATGTCGAGCTGCACGAACGGATTGATGTCCTTGATCCGCTCCGCCGCCGACACGACCTTCCGCACGCCGATCTTCGAGGTGCCGTGGATGATCTGGCGCTGCAGGTTCGACTCGTCGACCACGTCGAAGTCGACCAGCCCGATCCGGCCGACGCCCGCGGCGGCGAGATAGAGCAAGAGCGGCGAGCCTAGCCCGCCGGTGCCTACGCACAGGACGCTCCCGGCCTTGAGCTTCCGCTGGCCTTCCATGCCGACGTCCTCGAGGATCAGGTGCCTCGAGTAGCGGCTGACTTCTTCCTTGCTGAGAACTGGCAGCGACATGACCCCCTCCGGACCGCGAAAATCGACTGAAGTCCAGGCAACGTAATGACGCCCCTCCCCTCGCGCAAGCACTTCTCGACGCCTCCCGGGATGTTCCTCGAGCGGCACGAGACAGCACCGCCAGCGCGCGCTAAGGTCCGCGGCACATCGCGGAGTTACGCGGAATTCGAGCATCCTCCATGCAGCGCACGGTCTCCTCGCTTCTCATCGTCGGCATCCTGGCCGGCGCGGCCTTCGCCGGAATCTTCGGCTGGCGCGCGTTCGAGGGCACGCCGCCCGAGCTCACCTGGGTCGAGCCGCCCAAGGCGATCGGCCAGAAGGCGCAGCTCAAGCTGCACGTGGCCGATTCGGGGACCGGCGTCGCGCACGTGACGGTGGCGATCGAGCAAGCCGGGACGCCGCCCGTCACCCAGACGGTGCTCGACGAGGACGTGCCGCTCGGCACCGGCGGCCTCGCCCAGAAGACCTACGAGAAGCTGGTCGAGTTCTCACCGCGCGATCTGAACGTACGCGACGGCGCGCTCAAGCTCACCGCCACGGCGCGCGATCGCTCGCGCCGGAACAGCGGCCAGGGGAATGTCGGCACCGTGATGCTCGAGCTGCCGGTCCGGCTGCGCCCGCCCACGGTCGAGATCCTGAGCGAGCAGCACAACATCGAGTTCGGCGGCTCGATGATGATCGCCTACCGCGTGGGACCGAGTGCCATCGAGGACGGCGTGCGGGTCGGGGACAAGCGTTTCCGCGGCTATCCGTCGCCGGCCGACAACCAGGTGCGGCTCTCGCTCTTCGCGCTCTCGTTCCGCGAGCCCACCAACGTCGAGCCGGTGGTCTACGCGCGCGACGAGATCGGCAACGAGAACGTGGTGCACTTCCCGCACACGGTGAAGCCGCGCACCTATCCGGACGTACCGATTCCGCTCAAGCCCGAGTGGATCGAGGCGGTGCGCCAGCGTTTCGCCCTTCCTCCCGGCCTCGACGAGACCGCCGCGTTCCTCGAGGTGAACAACAAGCTGCGCGTGCAGAACCACGAGACCCTCGCCAAGATCCTCGCGGGGAAGACCGAGCCGCAGCCGCTCTGGAGCGGCGCCCTCGGCCGCATGATGGGGAAGCCGGTGAGCCGCTTCGCCGAGAGCCGCCACTACCTGTGGCAGGAGAAGGAGATCGACGAGCAGGTGCACCTGGGCGTCGACATCGCCGCGCACCAGAACTACCCGGTGCCGGCGGCCGCAAACGGCATCGTGATTCATGCCGGTGATTTGGGCATTTATGGCAACTGCGTGATCATCGATCACGGTCTCGGGCTCGCGACGCTCTACGGCCACATGAGCACCATCGCGGTCGCCGTCGGCGATCACGTCGAGAAGGAGAAGGTGATCGGCGTCACCGGTCAGACCGGCCTCGCCTTCGGCGATCACCTGCACTTCGGCATCTACGTGAACGGCGTCGCGGTCGACCCCAAGGACTGGTGGGACCCGCTCTTCATCGAGAAACGGCTCGAGCCCAAGCTCGCGATCTGGAGATCGGGCGGCGCGGGTGTAACGGCCCAGCCGGCGGCCGCGGCGGCGAGCAGCGGCTCCACCACCGCCTCCGAGACCGCCGAGCCGAAACCGCGCCACCCGGCGACCGCGCACCACACCAAGCACGGTCGCTGAGCCCCACCAGCCTGACGAGCCCGAGAACTGGACGGCGCAGAGGCGACGCCGAGGTCTCCGGTCTGAATGGGCGATCGGTCCGTGCGCAACCCGGAGATGTGGGCTTAGAATCTCTCTGAGCTCGGGCATGCGGAGGGTTCAGGTCGTCGCACTGGTCGTACTGCTCGCCCTCGTGGGGGCGGGCGGCTGGTGGATGACCCGGGCACGGTGGAGGTCGCAGGAGCCCGCGAGCGACGAAGCCGCGACCAGTCTTTCGCGGAAGACTCCCGTCGACGAGCCGAGCGCGGCGCCCGTCGAGGTGCGCGCCGCGAACGCCGAGCCCGCATCCGTCCATCTGCCGACGCTCCACGGCGATCTGGCGCTCGCGGGCCGCGTGGTCGACGAGAGCGGCAAGCCCGTCGCCGGCGCCACGGTCAAGCTCGCATCCGAAGCCGTGCTTTCGCTCGCGCCGCTGGTCAAGCGCGACTGCGACTGCGGCTGCGGCGAGATGCTCATCCAGTGCCAGTGCGCGCGAGCGAAGAAGCTCTTGCCCGAGCTGGTCCGGAAGGCCGCGCCCGAGCCGCCCGCGCAGGCCACCGTCCGCGCCGGTGCGGACGGTGTTTTCGCGTTCCAGAACCTGCCGCGCGATCGCTACCGGGTGTGGGCGCAGGCGCCGGGGAAGGCGATCGGGTTCCTGTCGAACGTCGAGGTGGGCGGCGCCGGCGCCGCGCCGCCCGCCCTGGTGCTGCCGTCCCCCGTCGAGATCCACGGGAAAGTGCTGAGCAGCGCCAACGAACCGCTGCACGGAGTCACGCTGGTGGCGCTTTCCGACGTCGAGGTCGGCGGCATCGGCCGGATCGCGAGCGGCGCCGACGGCAGCTTCGCGATCACGCCGCTCGCACGCGCCACCTATTACCTCTACGCGACCGCGCGCGGTTTCGCGTCCGGGCTAGAGAGCGACGTCGATCCGGGCTCGCCGGTGGTGATCCGGCTCGATCGCGGCGCGGTGCTCGCGGGAAAGGTCGAGGACGTGTCCGGCACGCCGGTCGGCGACGCGGTGGTGCAGCTCATCGGCTCCGAGGGAGAGAGCCCGCACACCCGCGCCGACGGCTCGTTCCGCATCGAGGATCTGACCGCCGGCGAGTACAAGGTGTGGGCCGAGAAGGGCACGCAGACCTCCGACTCGATCCAGAAGCTCACACTGGCGCGCGGCGAAGTGCGCGACGATCTGGTGCTCAAGCTCGACCAGGGCGCGCGCCTCGAAGGACGGGCGCTCTCGAGCGGCACCGACACTCCGCTCGACGGCCTCAAGGTGGGCCTTCACCAGGAGCACCGCGGCGCCGTGCGCGAAGGATTCACCGACGACCGCGGCCACTACGCGCTCGACGGCATCCCGCCCGGCACCTACACGATCCAGGTCGACGCCACCGACGCGCGCTTGCCAACCGAGATGAAGGTCACGCTTGCCGCCCGCGAGACGCGCACCGTGGATCTCATGCTGGAGCGCGGTGCGACACTCGAAGGTGTGGTCCACGATGCGAGCGGCCAACCGATCGAGGGCGCCGCGATCGAGCCGAGCGACCGCTCGGAGCACAAGGGAAAGAGCGACCCGCGCGGCGAGTTCCGGATCGAGGGGCTGACCGGCGACTCGCCCTACGCCTGGGAGCGGAAGAAGGCGAAGACGGGCACGATCGAGGTGCAGGTGACGCATCCCGGCTTCGTCGCCAGGAAGCTCACCGTGGGCGGGCTCGGCGCCGGCGAGACGGCGCGGACCGAGGTGGTGCTGGAGCGCGGCGGCTCGATCCGCGGTTCGGTGCTCGGTCCCGACAACGCCCCTCTCGACGGCATCGCCGTCGCGCTCAGGCACCACCCACTCGCCTCCGCCAAGCCCAAGACCGCCGCCGAGGAAGAGGCGCCGCTCCCCGATGCCAAGAGCAAGGGCGACGGCCGCTTCGAGCTGCGTGGCGTGCCGGAGGGAGACTTCGACGTCGAGGCGTCGGGCAAAGGCATGGTGAAGCTCACCCACGGCCCGGTGACGATCGCCGCCGAGCAGAGCGTCGACGGCCTGGTGCTGCGCCTCGAACGAGGCGAAGTGATCGAGGGTCAGGTGCTCGACTCGAAGGGCGAGCCGGTGAACGAGGTCACGATCTGGGCGAAGGCCGACGGCCAGGATTACGGGAGCGGCGGCTACTCCCGCTCCGACCGCGACGGGCGCTTCCACCTCGACGGCCTGGCGAGCGGCACCTACTCACTGGAAGCCAGCCGCGAGGGCTTCGGCTCCCAGACCGCCTCCGGCGTTCGCTCGGGCACCACCGATGCGCGGATCGTGCTGAAGGCGGCCGCGACGCTCGTGGGACGAGTCGTCGAGGCCGCGACGGGGAAGCCGCTCGCGTCGATCGAGGTCAACTCGCAGCCCGTCACGACCACCGACGGGCGGTTCGAGTGGAAGGGCCTCGGCGAGGAGACCGATCACGCGTTCGTCGGCGCGCCGGGTTTCGTGAGCCGCCAGGTCGGGCCGTTCGCGGCCGGATCGAGCACCACCGTCGACGCCGGCACCATCGCGCTCGACAGGAGCGCCAAGCTGAGCGGTCACGTGGTCGACGCGCAGGGCCGGCCCCAGCCGGGGCGCGGGGTATCCGTGACCCGCACCGACGGCGATTCCAGCGGCAACCGGCGCGACGGCAGCTACGCCTGGGATACCACCGACACCGATGGTGCCTTCGCGCTCGACGGTCTCTCGCCGGGACGGTTCAGCATCGTGGTGCGCGACGACACCTACCAGCCGCTCGCCGCCGTGCCGGTCTCGATCTCGGGCTCCGGCGACATGGCGGGCATCGTGGTGCGTCTCGGCGATCTCGCCGGCATGCACGACGTGGTGCGCGGTCGCTTCCGCCGGATCGTCGCCGCGCGACTTCCCGCCGACGATGCGCGGCGTCTCGGGCCGGCGATCGAGCGCGTCGGGGACGCGGCCATCGCGGCCTACGACGCGATCTCCGCGGAAGGCGGCGACCTGACCGACCGCGCCCAGTGGATGACGCGGATCGACGCCGCGATCCCTGCCGAGGATCGCACTCGCGAAGTGACCGAACTCATCACGCGACTGCGCGAGTCCTACGAGTCGAACGCCGGCACGAAGTAGCGCTCGCTTGCACCACCTCCACCTCGCTGGCACGCTCGGGCCGCGATGAGCACACCCTCCGCGACCGCCATCCGCGGCGCAACCGAGCTCGACGTCGAGCTGGTGCTCGACTTCGTGAAGCGGCTCGCCGAGTACGAGAAGCTCTCGCACGAGGTCGTCGCGACTCCCGAGCGCGTGCGCGCGGCGCTCTTCGGCGCGAGACCGTACGCGGAGTGCCTGATCGCCGAGGTGGAAGGCCAGCCGGTCGGGTTCGCGCTCTTTTTCCACTCGTTCTCGACCTTCGTCGGGCTCCCCGGAATCTATCTCGAAGACCTGTTCGTGCTCCCCGAGGCGCGCGGGCGCGGCGTCGGGAAAGCGCTGCTCGGGCGGATCGCGGCGCTCGCGGTCGAGCGCGGCTGCGGACGGCTCGAGTGGGCGGTGCTCGACTGGAACGAGCCCGCGATCGCGTTCTACCGCTCGCTCGGCTCGCGCCCCATGGACGAGTGGACCGTGCACCGCGTCACGGGCGACGCACTCACGGCGCTCGCCTCCGCTCGCCAGCGCTGACCGACTGCGGCGATCGTACGCTCGCGCGCGAGGGACCGCGTGCGCTCCAGCCGATCGACTCGCGTCTCGGCCGAGCCGCCCCCCTGGAGGCCCACCGGTCCCTCGGTGGGCAGCGGTCGAACGGGGAGAGGCGTCGCGAGCTCGTCTTGCGTCCATGCGCGCCCATCGCGAAGATGCGAGCGTGCCGCCGCCCCCGCCGTCCGCCTCGCTTCTCTCGCACGTCGCGCTGCGCCTCACCGCGGCGAGCGAGCGCTGGCTGCCGGACGCGTTCGTGTTCGCGCTCGGCGCCACGGTGATCGTGTTCCTCGCGGGGCTCGCGATCGGAGTGCCGGCCCGCACGCTGGTCGAATCCTGGGGCAACGGATTTCCCGATCTGCTCGCGTTCACCATGCAGATGGCGCTGGTGATCGTCACCGGCTACGTCGTCGCGTCGTCGCGACCGGTCTACTGCGCGATCGGCTGGATCGCCGATCGCGCGCCGCGCTCGTCTCCAGGCGCGGTCGCGACCGTGGCCGCGTTCGCCATGCTCTCGTCGTGGCTCAACTGGGGCTTCAGCCTGGTGTTCTCGGCGGTGCTCGCGAAGGAGATCGCGCGCCGGCGGCTCGGCGTCGACTATCGCGCGCTCGCCGCCGCGGCGTTCCTGGGGCTGGGAAGCGTGTGGGCGCAGGGTCTCTCGGGATCGGCGGCGCTGCAGATGGCGACACCCGCGGCGCTCTCCAAGGCGGTGCGCGACATCGTCGCGCACGACGGAGCGATCGCGGACGGCATCGTGCGATTCGACCACACCATCTTCTTGCCGCAGAGCTTCGTTGCGGTCGCGATCGAGATCGTGGTGGTGACGTGCCTGATGTGGCTCGCGGCGCCTCGTGGCACGGCGTCGCGAGACGCGCAGGCGCTCGGCGTCGATCTCGGACCACCGCTCGATCGCGCCGACGACCTCCCGCCGCCGCGCACGCCCGGCGAGCGGATCGAGCACTCGCCGGTGCTGACCGTCGCGATCGTGGCGCTGGGCGGCACCTATCTCGCGCTGTCGCTCGGGAAGAGCGGCCTCACCGGCCTGACCCTCAACGCGATCAACCTGGCGATGCTGCTGGTGGGCTTCGCGCTCCACGGCACGCCCGCGCGGCTCATGCGAGCGGTACGCGAGGCCGTGCCGGCGACCTGGGGCGTGATCCTGCAGTTTCCGTTCTACGGTGCCATCGCCGGGATGATCGCTTCCACGGCGCTCAACGAGCGCATCGCGCGGCTCTTCGTGGGGCTCTCGACGCAGCGCACGTTTCCGGCGGTGGTCGCCGCGTACTCGGCCGTGCTCGGGGTGTTCGTGCCGTCGGGCGGCGGCAAGTGGATCATCGAGGCGCCGTACGTGATCCGCGCCGCGCACGAGCTGCGCGTCCACGTCGGCTGGGTGGTGAGCTGCTACGACCTGGGCGAAGCGGTCGCCAACCTGGTCCAGCCGTTCTGGATGCTACCGGTGCTGGCGCTGCTCGGCCTCAAGGCGCGCGACGTGATGGGCTTCACGTTCCTGGTGGCGCTGGTGCTCTTCCCGCTGGTGCTGGTGCTGATGACCCTTCTCGGAGCATCGTTGCCGTATCCTCTTTGACGATGGAGAGTCTGTGGTTGTCGTCGGAGGGCTTCGGTCCCTCGCAGCCGCGGGCGTCCAACTCGGTTCAACGCTGCGGACGCGAGGGACCGCGTCCAAACAGCACGAGGATTTTGACCCGTCCCCGTGCGCCGGCGGATGACGACCGTGGATCTTCGCTGGAGCTGCCGGCGGTGGGCTTGAGCACCAGGTCCGAGATCCCCAGTTTCTCGGCTGCTTGCACGTCCTCGGGATGGAGGTAGCCCGAGATCATGATCACCGGGACGCCGGGACGGATCCGCCGGAGCTCGCGCACCAGATCGGGGCCGGAGAGTCCTGGCATCGCGCTGTCGGTGACCACCACCTTCAACTCGTCCGGGCGCGACCGGAACTCGGCCAGCGCCAGGATCGGATCCGAGTAGCCGGCGACACGGTAGCCGAGACGGTCGAGCGCGCGCTCCGCCAGGAACACCAGCGCGCGCCCGTCGTCGACGAACAGCACGCGGCCGGCCATCGCGGTGGGCAACGGAGTGACGGACTGGGTCGCGGCCGGCGGGTCCGGGACCGGTTGCGGCGTCTCGGCCGCGGGGAAATACACGGTCACGCTGGTGCCGCGGCCCAGCTCGCTCTCGACCGCGATCGCTCCTCCGTGACTCTTCACGATGCCGTGCACGACCCACATGCCGAGCCCGGTGCCCTCTCCCACGGGCTTGGCGTCCCGAGACCGCCACAAGGCCGGGCTTGCGACGAGGTCCTAGATCATCGTGAGCCCGCCCGAGACGCTGAGCGTTTGCCCGGTGATGTAGGCCGCTTCCTCCGACGCGAGGAACGCCACGGCGCGGGCGATGTCGATGGGCTCGGCCAGGCGGCCGAGCGGGATGGCGCGCTTGAGCGCGTCGCCGAGCTTGGGCTGATCGGCGGCCAGCGCCGCGAAGAAAGGCGTATCCGTGGGTCCCGGTGCGATGCAGTTGACCGCGATTCCCTGGCGCGCGACCTCGCGCGCGATCGCCTTGGTGAACGCGATCACGCCGCCCTTGGTGGCCGAGTAGACCACCTCGCCGCTCGAGCCCACGCGCCCCGCGTCCGACGCGATGTTCACGATCCGCCCGTGTCCGGCGGCGATCATGATCGGCAGCACCGCGTGGGTGAGGTGGATCGGGCCCAGGAAGTTGACGCGCATCAACCGGTCCCACGTCTCGGGCGTGCTCTCCAGGAACGGCTCGGCCTTGTCCCAGCCGGCGTTGTTCACCAGCGCGTCGATGGCGCCGTGCGCGGCGTGCACCGCGGCCACGGCGGATCGAACGCCGTCGAGATTCGACACGTCGAGCCGATAGGGCCGCGCCGCGCCGCCGCGCGCCGCGATCTCCGAGGCCACGCGCGCGGCGGCGGTCTCGTCGACGTCGGTGACGGCGACCGTGGCACCGCGCTCGGCGAGCAACATCGCGATCGCGGTACCGATGCCGCTGCCGGCACCGGTCACGAGCACGATCTTGCCGGAAAAGCTCATGGGATCACGACCTCCGGGCACGCCTCGGTCTGGCCGCCGCCCATCCGAAGGACGCATCTCTCGAGATGGAGGGACGCGGTCCCTCGCGTCCGCGGAGTCGATCTGCGATGCAATGCCGCGGCTGCGAGGGACCGCAGCCCTCCGGCGAGAGCCGTGGCGGCGGGAGTCCGAGGCCGAGGACTTGCTCGGTCGACGCCAACCGCCGAGTCATGTGTTCAGCCTCCGGGCGGCGGAGGTGGAACCGGATTGTTGCCCAGCGCCAGGTTGTAGTCGTTCGTGAACGGTGCCACCAGATCGGCGCGATCGGTCTCGACCATGCGCAGCCGAGTCGAGTCGTAGACCGCCTGGTACACGGCGCGGGCCGCCGCCAGCGCATCGTTGGGCGGGAGCCCCTCCATCGCCGCGGTGCGCTGCGCCAGCGTCGCGATCGTGTCGGTGTCGCCGAGCGTCTCGACGAAGAGCTTGCGGCCGCTCGACTGGACGTCCTTGCGCACGGTGTCGTACCCAGAGTCGCCCGGGTTCATCTTGACGATGGGGATCGCCGCGTCGCCGAGCTCGGCCTTCATTTGCTGCCACTCGCTGGCGTCGCTGGGACGGACCGCGAGAACCGCGGTGGGCTCCTCGGCCAGCACCGCGCGCGCCTCGTCGACCGTGTCGGCGAGGAACACCGCCTCGCCGAGCTTGCCGAGCGCACGGACCTGGCGCACCACCTGCGCAACGCCGTCGGCGTCGCCCACGTCGAGGTCGATCACCATCGCCGCGTGGCCATGGAGGCCGCGCGCGACGTCGTCGAGGCTCGGGATCGGCTGCGGCGTCCGCACCAGCACCTTGAGGCCGCTGGTGGCGAGGAAGATCACCTCGTCGCTGCCCAGGTCGCCGCGCTGGTCGGGCGGGATCACGGAGAAGCCGCGCAACGCAGCGAACGTGAGATCGGAAACCGCGCCGGTGCCGTTGGTGGTGCGATCGACGGTCGGGTCGTGCATCAGCACCACGATCCCGTCCGAGGTGCGGCGCACGTCGAACGACACCGCGTCGGCGCCTTCGTCGACACCGATGCCGTTCGCGGCCACCGTCTCCTCGGGAGCGAAGAAGCGGCTGCCGCGGCTCGCCACCGAGACGACCCGGTTGCACGCCGCGTCCGCAAGGCACGACACCGCGCCGGACGCGCGCAGAGACGATCCTCCACCTCCGCCGCAACCCGCCGGCGAGGCGGCGAGAAGGGTTAGCGCGGCGAGCACCGCCGCGGCGGACGCCTTCCGGTTCAGCACGAGTGAGGCCGGAGCATGTTTGCGAGCGGACCGTGAACGGTCTCCCACACGTTGAGCCAGCCGGCCCGCAGCGTGGCCTGACCGCCCTCGCCAATCGCGGCGTACGAGCGTTGGAACGACGGGTCTTCGAGAAGCCCGGTCCAGGCTTCGCGAAACTCGGCGTCAGTCACGAGCAACAGCGCGAAGCGCGCTTCGGGATCGGTTGTTTCGGCGACGGCCATCGACTCCTCGTTGGGCGCTTCGGATGATAATCGCGCCGTCAGTCGGTGGCGGGCGCGTACTCGGTCGGGTCGGCGACGCCCGCCTCGGCGAAGCCCTTGCGGCGCAGCTGGCAGCTGTCGCAGCGGCCGCACGCACGGCCCTGCCCGTCGGGTTGGTAGCAGGAACGCGTCATGCCCAGATCGAGACCGAGGTCGCGCGCGGTGCGGATGATATCGGCCTTCGAGAGCGAGACCAGGGGAGCATGGACGTCGACCGCGTACTCGCCGGTGACGCCGATCTTGGTCGCCAGCCGCGCGAGCGCCCGGAACGCCTCGATGAACTCGGGACGGCAATCGGGGTAGCCGCTGTAGTCGAGCGCATTGACGCCGATGAAGATGTCGGCGCCGCCCAGCGCCTCGGCCCAGGCCAGCGCCAGCGACAGGAACACGGTGTTCCGCGCGGGCACGTAGGTGACCGGGATTCCCTCGGCGATCTCGCCGTCGCTGCGATCGAGCGGAATGGCGCCGTCACCCACCAGCGCCGAGCCGCCGAACGATTGGAGATCGAGATCGATCACGCGGTGCGCCGCGATGCCGACCGCAGCGGCCACCTGCCGAGCCGCGTCGATCTCGCTCGCGTGGCGCTGCCCGTAGCGCACGGTGAGCGCGTGGCATGCGTAGCCGCGCGACTTCGCGATGGCCAGCACGGTCGCGGAGTCGAGCCCGCCCGAAAGCAACACCACGGCCTTGCGCGAAGAGTTCATCGCTGAACATCCACTTGCGAAGTCCTGGCGGCGAAGCGCGCCGCGAGCCGCTTCACGATCGCGCGTCCCAGCTCCGCCTTGCTGCCCGGGCCGAGGCGCTCGGGCTCGGGGCGATCGGCGGACACCACCCACAGATCGTTCGAATCGGTGGCGAAGCCGGCGCCCGGCTGGGTCACGTCGTTGGCCGCGATCAGATCGAGGCGCTTGCGGGTGAGCTTGTCGCGCGCGTAGCCGAGCAGATCCTGGGTCTCCACGGCGAAGCCCATGACCACGGTTCGCTCGCGGCGCCCGAGCTTCTCGAGACGCTCGACGAGCGACGCGATCACGTCGGGCGTGCGTCTGAGCTCGACGGTCTCGTTGCCGTCGCCCTTCTTCACCTTGTCGCTCGACACCGTGACCGGCGCGTAGTCGGCGATCGCCGCGGTACCGACGTAGAGGTCGAGGTCTCCCGCGCGCGCGAGCACCGCATCGCACATGTCCTGCGCGCTCACCACCGGGACGACGCGAGCCACCGGCGGAGGCGCGATCGACACGGGTCCATGAACCAGCGTGACCTCGGCACCCGCCTCGACCAGCGCCGCCGCGACCGCGAATCCCATCTTGCCGCTCGACGGATTGCTCAGGAATCGCACCGGATCGAGGAACTCGCGCGTCGGCCCCGCGGTGACCACCGCGCGCACGCCCGCCAGGGATCCCGCGACCGACGCGGCTGGACGCACCTCGGTGCCCGCCGGGCGCGGCCCGAGCAACTGGATCACCCGCGCGACGATCTCCTCCGGCTCGCTCATGCGCCCTTCGCCCGAGCGACCGCTCGCGAGCGGTCCTGCTTCGGGCCCGACCACCGAGAACCGCCCGCCCTCGGTCAAGCTTTTCACGTGGCCGGCGACGATCGGATTCCGCCACATCCCGGTCTCCATCGCCGGTGCGAGCAGCACCGGCGCGGGCGACGCGAGGATGGTGGCGGCGACGACGTCATCGGCCAGGCCGAGCGCCAGCCGCGCGAGGGTGTGCGCGGTCGCGGGCGCCACCACGAAGAGCGCGGTGGCGTGCGCCAGCTCCACGTGCGCGATCTCGTCGCCGCGCTCCCAGAGATCGCTGCGCACCGGCCGCTGCGTCAGTCCCTCGAAGGTGAGCGGGCTCACGAACTTGGTCGCCGAGGGTGTCATCAGCACATCGACCGCGAATCCGGCCCGCATCAATCCGCGCACCACCAGACACGCCTTGTACGCGGCGATGCCGCCGGTCACGCAGACCGTGACCGACGCTCCCCGAGGGTCGCTCGACATGCTCGAAGAATACGTGAAAAGGCGTGCAATGGACGGTCGGCCGCCGGTCAGGGCGCGCCGAGCGACAGCACCGCGACGCCGCCGCCCATGAGCACCACGCCCAGCACCTTCTGCGCGAGGCTGTCGCGGCTCACCCGCTCGTCGACCAGCCTGGGCGCCACGCGCTGAGCCAGGATCGCCAAGCCGAGGACGATCGCGCCCGAGATGCCGCTCATCGAGGTCGCGACCGCCACCGAGCCGATCGAGAGTGCCTTGTTGTAGAGGAAAAAGCCGAACGTACCGAGAAAGAGCGTCAGCGCCACCAGCGCGATCGAGGGCAAGTCGGTGTCGAGCGCTTGCTGCAGCGCGCGCCGCCGGATCGCCGGCAGGAAGCAGAGCGGCACCATGAGCACCGCGAAGCACCCGCGGGTCAGGAACGCCGCGGCCACCGGATCGTAGGTGCGGACCAGCGCGCGCGTCAGCAGCGCGTAGACCGACGCGGCGATCACCGCCGGCAGCATCAGCAACGCTCGCGGCCGGATGCTGGTGAACGCGCGCAAGTCCTCGACCGACAGCACCACGCTTCCCACCAGCAGCATCGGAAACGCGATCCTGGCGCTGCCCGGTAATCCTTCGTTCCAGAGCAGCTTGGTGGCGACCAGCACGAACAGCGGCTCGAGATGCCAGAGCGGCACCACCCGCGACGCTTCCTCGGTCTCGAGCGCCGCGTAGTACGGCCACAGAAGGCCGAGGAAGGCCACGCCAGCCGCGATCGCGAGCACGGCCTCGTGTGCGTTGGGCCGGGGGATCTCGACCCACGGCAGAAGCACCAGCAAGAGCGGCGCGGTCGCGGCGCCCAGGACGACGTAAGCGCCCGCCGACACGCGGCGCGTCGACACCACGATCCGGTCGATGAAATTCGAGACTCCCCAGATCGCATACGCCGCGATCGCGGAGCTCACGAAACCGTCATGCATGAGTGGCCGTGCGGGGCTTTCCCGGCGGAGCCGCCGCGCCGGCGCCAGCCAAGAGCAGCCAGCCGACAATGCCGGCCGGTTGCGGATCGGCGTCACGAACCAGCCAGCCGAGCGGCGACAGCAGGTCGGCCACGATCGACTCGTCCCGTGCGCGATCCGGTGACTCGTCGCGCGGCACGACGAGCCTCACCGCGCCCAGCTCTGCACCAAGTCGCGCGTCAGGTTCTTGGTGTGCGCTTCCAGGGTGCCGCCGCCGATCTCGAGCAGCTTGGCGTCGCGCAGCAAGCGCTCGACGGTGTACTCGCGGCAATAGCCGTAGCCGCCCAGCACCTGCATGGCGCGGTCCGCCACTTCCTTCCCGACCGGCGCGCCGAAGAGCTTGGCGGCGTCGGATCCCACGCGGTTCCGCTGGTCGGGTCCCACGCCGCGCGCCACGTGGTAGAGCAGCGCGCGCAGCGCCTCGGTCTTCGCGTACGAGACCGCGATGTGCTCCTGGATCTGGCCGAACGCGTGCAGCGGCTGGCCGAAAGCCTTGCGCTGATCGGCGTAGCGGATCATCACGTCGAGGCAGCGATCGGCGATGCCGAGGCTCATCGCCGCGAGCGTCAACCGCTCGATCTCGAGATTTCGCATCATGTGGGTGACGCCACCGCCTTCGACGCCCAGCAGGTTCTCCGCGGGAACGCGGCAGTCGTCGAAGATCAGCTCGGACATGGTCGAGCCGCGCATGCCCATCTTGTCGATCTTGGCGCCGCTTCCGAATCCGCGGCAGTCGCGGTCGACCACGAACGAGGTCAAGCGGCCGTTCACCTTCGCGTAGACCAGGAAGCAGAAGCCTTCCGGGCCGTTTGTGAA
>CAZYWA010000020.1:0-29569 GCA_964650975.1 uncultured bacterium | reverse complement strand
CGAGGAGCTGCGTCGCCGCATCCACCAGATGGGCGAGGTCAATCCCGGCGCCGTCGAGGAGCACCGTCAGGTGGCGGAGCGCCGTGACTTCTACGCGAACCAGCGCGGCGACCTGGCCAAGAGCCTGGAGGAGCTGACCCAGGCGATCGCCAACATCAACCGCACCACGCGGCGCCGCTTCCGCGAGGCCTTCGATCTGGTGCGCGAGTCGTTCCAGCAGGTGTTTCCGCGCCTCTTCCCGGGTGGGTCGGGCGACATCCAGCTCACCGAGGGCTCGGATCTCCTCGAAGCGGGCGTCGAGATCGTGGTGCGCCCGGCCGGCAAGAAGCTGCAGTCGATCGACCTGCTCTCGGGCGGCGAGAAGGCGATGTCGGCGCTGGCGCTCATGTTCGCGATCCTCAAGGTCAAGCCGTCGCCCTTCTGCTTGCTCGACGAGGTCGACGCGCCGCTCGACGAAGCAAACGTCGGGCGCTTCAACGATCTGGTGCGCGAGCTGGCCACCGACTCGCAGGTGGTGGTGATCACCCACAGCAAGAAGACCATGGGCGTCGCCGACCGGCTCTACGGCGTCACGATGCCGAAGCCCGGCATCTCACAAGTGGTGGGCGTGAGCCTCAACTAGCCGGTGCCGGGACGGGCGCCGGCGAGCACGGTGCGCTCGATGCCGGACGGTCGCGCGCACCGCCCCGTACCCGGACCGGGAATCGCGTGCATCGCGGTTCTGCTCGCGAGCTCCGGCGCCGCGGGGCTCCTCTACCAGACCGCCTGGTTCCGGCTGTTTCGCTCGGTCTTCGGTGCCTCGACCGCGGCTCACGCGGCCGTGGTCGCGTGCTTCCTGGGCGGTCTCGGGCTCGGCGCCCGCTTCCTCGGTCCCAGGGCCGACCGCGCACCGAGCCCGCTTCGTTTCTACGCCGTGCTGGAGGCGGTCGCGGCGTCCGCGGCGCTGCTCTCGCCGGTGTGGCTCGGCGTCCTCGAGGGTCCGTATCACGCGATCGTCACCGGCTTCGGGCTGGAGACCGCGGGGCGCACTTGGCTGAGGCTCTGCATCGCGGTGATCGTGCTCGGGCCGCCGACGTTCGCGATGGGCGGCGCGCTTCCCGCCGCGATCCGCGCGGCGGAACGCGACGACGACACCGCCCGGCGCCGCGCCTCGGTGGTCTACGGCGCCAACACCGTGGGCGCGGTGCTCGGTGCCTGCCTCGCGACCCTGGTGCTGCTGGAACGGCTCGGCACGCGCCGCACGCTGTGGCTCGGTTGCGCGATCGGTTGCGTGGCCGCGGCCGCCGCTTGGTGGCTGGGCCGCCGCGATCGCGTGGCGCAACCGTCCTCGGAGTTGCCCTCGGGACGATCCTCGGTTGGCGCGCCGGAGGGGCGGGCCCACCCGCGCTGGGCGCAGGCGGGCGCCGCGGTCGCGGGGCTCGCATTCGGTCTTCTGGAGCTGGTCTGGTACCGGATGCTGGCACCGTTGCTCGGTGGCTCGACCTACACGTTCGGGATTATCCTGGGGCTGGCTCTCGCCGGCGTCGGAGTCGGGGGCCTCGCGTACGGTGCATTCGCCGGCCGCGGACGGCCGACGCTCGCGGCGCTGGCGCTGGTGAGCGCCACGCAAGCGGCGGCGGTGATCGCGCCGTTCGCCGCGGGCGACCGGATCGCGCTGCTGGCGCTCGCGACTCGCGGCTTCGGCGACGGCGGGTTCGATCGTCTGGTGCTGGTGTGGACGATGATCGCGGCGCTGGTGGTGCTCGCACCGTCGCTCGTCGCCGGCTACCAGCTGCCGATGCTGCTCGGCCTCGCCGGGCGGGGATCGCGCGACGCCGGGCGTCAGAGCGGAGACGTCTTCGGGTGGAACGCCGCGGGGAACCTTGTCGGGGCGCTCCTGGGCGGACTGGTGCTGATCCCCGGGCTCGGCGCGCTCGCGTCGTGGCGTTGCGCGGCGTGGCTTCTGGCGAGCGGATCGGTCGCGGCCGCGGCGGGCGCGTTGGGAAGCGGCGAGCGGGCCCGCGCTCTGCTCGCGGCGCTCGCGCTCGCGGGCTGCGCGTCGCTGCTCGGTCTCACGACCGGGCCTACAGCCGCATGGCGCCATCAGCCGATCGGCGTGGGCTGGGTGCCGCGCTCCTTTCCCGGCGCGGTCGCGCGTCACGACTACTTGAACGCGGTGCGCCGCGAAATCGCCTGGCAGGCCGACGGTCGCGAGTCGATGATCGGCATCGGCACCCGCGACGGCGAGGCGTTGCTCGTGAACGGCAAGTCCGACGGCAACCTGCGCACCGACGCGCCCACGCAGATCATGACCGGGCTGGTGCTGGCGGCGCGGCATCCGGCGCCGCGCCTGGCGCTGGTGGTCGGGCTCGGCACCGGTTCGACCGCCGGCTGGCTGGCAGAGGTGCCGGGGATCGAGCGCGTCGACGTGCTCGAGCTCGAGCCCAAGGTCGCGGAGCTGGTGCGCCGCGGCGCGCTGGTCAATCGAGACGTGCTGGCGAATCCGCGGGTGCGGGTGATCTACGGCGATGCCCGCGAGCGCATCGACGAGCTCGCCGATCGCTACGACGTGATCTTCTCCGAGCCGTCGAACCCGTATCGAGCCGGCGTCTCGAGCCTCTTCACGCGCGAGTTCTTCTCGTCGGTCGCGTCGCGTCTGGCGCCTGGGGGCATCTTCGCCCAGTGGTTGCAGATCTACGATGTCGACGCGGCCACCGTGAGCTCGGTCTATGCGACCTTCGCGTCGGTGTTCGCGGACGCCGAGACCTGGGAGTCGCAGGTCGAGACCGACCTCTTCCTGATCGGCAGCCAGACGCCGGTGCCGCACGATTCCACGCGGCTCAGGACTCGACTCGCCGCGGAACCGTTTCGTGGCGCGCTCCGTCACGTGTGGGGCGTCGACGGCGTCGCCGGGTTTTACACGGGCTTCGTGGGCTCGCCGCGTCTGGCGCGAAGCGTCGCGGCCACCGCCGGCGCGCAGGTCGAGACCGACGATCGCAACGGCCTCGAGTTCGCGCTGGCGCGGACGTTGGGACGGCACGATCTCTTCCACATCGCCGACCTGCGGGCGCTCGCCGAGGCGAGCGACACGGCGCGGCCCGAGAGCGGCGTCCCGGACATCGACTGGCGGGAGGTCCGGGAGCTGCGTCAGGCGCGCGGTCTCTTCGAGGAGGCGGGTCCGGTCGGTGAGAAGATCGCGGATGCGTCGAGCAGCGAGGAAGCCAGGCGGCGGGCCCGTGCGGCCTATGCCCAGGGTGACCTCGCGAACGCGGCGCGGATCTGGTTCTCCGGCGCGCTCGTCGGTGCCGACGGCTTCGTGCTCCCGCCGGCGGATCTGCTCATGGTGGCCGAGCTGCTTTCGAGCATGGCTCGCGCCGACGCGTCCGCCGCGATCGACGCGCTCGCTCCCGAGTGGCCCGCCGCCGCCGCGTGTCTGCGGACGGAGCGCGCTGCGGCGCAGCAGGATCGCGACGCCGTCGCCCGCAGCGGGCTCGACGCGGTTCGCGCGCTGCGATCGGATCCGTGGGTGCCGCGGCCGCTCGCGCTTCGCACGCTCGCGGCGCTCTACGCGCGCGCGGAGCCCGATCCAGGTTTCGCTCGCGAGCTCTACGAGGCGCTCGGCCAGCCGTTCGCGGTCCGCATTCTCGACGACACCCGGATCACGCTGCGCGCCCAGCTGGGATTGCAGATCGATCCCGCGAGCCTGTGCGCGGATGCCCTGGCACCGCTCGAGCCGTGGCCGCCCTGGAATGCGACGTTCCTCGGCGCGCGCCGCACGTGCTACGCGAAGGCCGGCGGCTCGCTTGCCGCGCGCGCAGAGAGCGACTGGCTCGAGCTCGCGTCCGAGCTGAGCGCGGACGGCGTCCGAGCTCACTGACGCCCGGAATCGGGCGACCTTGGACACGCTCCTTGCCAGGAGCCATCGCACGGTCCACGCTGGCTGCACGGAGGGGAGGTCCGGAAGAGCGAAGCTCGGTGCAACTCAGCTGTTCGATCCTGCGAGTGATCGCCGCGGCGGGGATTGCTCTCCTGGTGCCGCTCCTCGGCTGTGGAGCCTCGCCGCACGCGGCACCCCAGGCCGCGCCACCACCGGTCGTCGATCCGCCGGTTCCACCGTCTGCCAGTAGTCCACCACCGGCGGAGGCTCCTCCGCCGCCGGGGCAGCTCGGCGGTTCCGTCCATTCCGCATTCAAGGGCACGTTTTCGGACGACCCGGTCGAGCTCGACTACGTCGCGAACGTCGCCGAGCTGCAGATCCTGAACGGGGTCGGGCCGTCGAAGCTGCGCGCCGTGCACGCGGTGAATCCAGGCGACGTCGTCTACACCTACCAGAAGCTCGCCGGGATCCACGGGCCGGACACGTCGCCTCCGGACGGCGATCCGGGCTGGAGCCAGGTCGTGGCGCAGGGACTGCTCTGGAACGGCCCGAGCGGACACCCGGTCACGCAGGTCCCCAACGGCTGGTACTACGTCGACATCCTCGACCCCGCGAAGCGCGCCGCCTGGGTCGGGATCCTGACCGCCAACGTCGAGGCCGACTTCGCGGCCGGCTACGACGCCGTGCTGTTCGACGATGCCGCGGTGATCGATTCGAGCCTCATCGACGAGTACCCATCGAGCTACTCGGACTCGTCCTACTACCAGGCCATCTCCCAGGTGGCCGCGGCGATGCGCGCCGCGCTCCCGGGCCGGAGAATTCTGCTCAACGGATACACCGGCATCGCGACGCCCGAGAACCGGGGCCTCGACCTTCTCGCAAGCGCCGACGGGCTCTTCTTCGAAGGCTTCAGCATGCGGACTTCGTCGCGCTTCTTCGACCACGACCGGTACCTGCAGCAGATCGGTGATTTCTCGTCGGTGCTGGCGGACGGCAAGGTGGCCGTGGCGGTGGATTACGGCGCGTCCGGCGATCTAGAGCGGCGCATGTGGTCGCTCGCCTCCTATCTGCTGGTGGGCTCGGAACGCGCCTACCGCAGCTTCGCCGGTACCGACTTGAGCACCGACCTGCAGCCCTATCCGGAGGATCGGCTTGCGATCGGTGCGGCCGCCGGTGACGTGCTGGACGGGCCGGGCGGTCTGGTGACGCGCGACTACGCCGGAGCCACAGTCCTCGTGAATCCAACCGAGAACACCGTCGAGTGGCCGCTCGACGACGATTCCTGGGAAACCTTGGTACTGGCGGGCGGTGGAGCGTTTCCAGACACCGGGACGCTGTCGTGGGCACCGGTCGGTGCCGCGTCCTTGTCGCTCGCCTCCGATACGGCGGCGATCATCCGGCACCCGTAGCGGTTCATCGCGCCGCGGGCGGCTCAGCGACGGGGCTTCGGTCCGAGTCCAGGGCGAAACGGAGGGCGTCGACCGGAAGCGTCCGGTCCGGGAGCAGCGGCCGCCCCGGGTGGAACGCCGGCCGCCGCGAGCAATCCCTGGATCGGTCCGGTGCAGCGGGTCGCGCCGCATGGCCCGGTGGTGGCTCCCGTCTTCCGCCGCACCTCGGCCAGCGAGCGTGCGCCTCCCCGGATCGCCTGCTCGATGGTCTTGCGGCGGATTCCACGGCAGATGCAGATGACGTGCAGACCGGCGAGCACCGCGGCTTCGCGCGAGGCCGCGTCGGTCGGGGCAGTCGCACAGGCGGTGGCGGGTGGAGGTGGAAGGGGTGCCGAGGCGACCGCGGGCATCGGCGCAGTCGCGATCGACGGAGCCGGTTCCACCGGTCGTGCCGGAATCGCGACCGGGGTCGCAGGAATTTCCGCCGGATCGCCTGCGGCGTCCGGGGGTAGCGGAGCGTTGTCAGTCAAGCTGGTCTCGGAAGAATCGAGGCGAATGCGCGCTGCTCGGTGGCCGGTTGACGCGTTTCAGACCGCCCACCTAGGATAGCGCGTTTCGACCCTCGCCGAGAACCAGGAATCGCCGGAACGTGGCGTACAAGCGGCATTTCTTCGTTTGCACCACCGAGCGCCCGCCGTTCGGCAAGCCGTCCTGCGGCACGCAAGGCTCGGCGGCGATCGTGGCGGCGTTGCTGGCCGAGCTCGAACGGCGGCCTGAATTGAGCGGTTTGGTCGAGGTTTCGACGTCGAGCTGTCTCGGCCCGTGCTTCGAGGGACCCACCGTCGTCGTCTATCCGGAAGGCACCTGGTACACCGGCGTCAAGCCCGAAGACGCCGCCGAGATCGGCGAGCGTCACATGGCGCGCGGCGAGCCCGTCGAGCGTCTGCGGAATGCCGCCTGGAGCGAGCCCGGCCGCTGATCGGGCGCTCAGGGGACCGAGAGCACGTTCTTCAGATCGGGCAGATCTTCCTTGAGCCGCTGCAGGATGCTCACCTGGAGTGCATAGCGCTCAGCGAAGTTCTCGGGCGCCAGGCCGTGGAACCGAAGGTGGACGATGCCGTCGTCAGTCACCGACACCAGCTCGACGCCGAGCCCGTCCCCGGCGAGACCGGGCTGGATCTCGTCCTCGATGATCGCGCGCACCTGGGATTCCATGGCGGCCGAAAACCATAGCCGCGCCGCGCGGGGGGCGCAATCGTGCCCATGACCGTGCGCGTGCAGCTGTTCGCGGCGTGCCGCGATCTGCTGGGCACCGCCGCGCTCGCGCTCGCGCTCGAGCCGGGTGCCACCGTGGCTGATCTCGAGGAGCGGCTCACCGCTCGCGAGCCGCGCCTCGCGCGCTTCGTGGCTGGATTACGCTACGCGCGGAACGACCGCTTCGTGGGCCGCGGCGAGGTCCTCGCGGATGGCGACGAGGTCGCCGTCATTCCCCCCGTCAGTGGAGGATCCCGGTGATCGAGCTCAGCGCCCAGCCCATCGACCCCGCCCGGCTGCTCGCCGCCGTGGCGAGCCCGAGCGCCGGCGGCGTGGTGCTGTTCCTGGGCACGGTCCGCGACCACACCGGCGACAAGCCAGTCTCCGCGATGGAGTACCAGGCGCACGATTCGCTGGCGCGAAGCGAGCTCGAGCGGGTGGTGGCGGAAGCGCTGGCGCGCTGGCCGGGCGTGCGCGTGGCGGCCCAGCACCGCACCGGTCTCTTGAGCCTCGGCGAGGCGAGCGTGGGCGTCGCGGCCAGCGCCGCGCATCGCGCCGAAGCGTTCGCCGCCGCGCGCCACGTGATCGACACGCTGAAGGAGCGCGTGCCGATCTGGAAGAAGGAGATCTCGCCGGGTGGCGACGCATGGGTCCACGGCGAGGAGCGGATCCCGCTCGAGTGATGCGCTCCTCGCTTCGTGAGATCGGGACCGGGCCTTACGACCTGGTGGTCGTGGGCGGCGGCATCGTCGGTGCGGGCGTCGCCCGCGACGCGGTGCTGCGCGGCCTGAGCGTGGTGCTGCTCGACAAGGGCGATCTCGCCGGCGGCACCAGCAGCCGCTCGTCGAAGCTCATCCACGGCGGCGCGCGCTACCTCGAGCACGGCGATTTCCACCTGGTGCACGAGGCCTGCACCGAACGGCGCCTGCTGCAGCGGATCGCGCCGCACCTGGTGCGGCCGATCCCGTTCGTGATCCCCATCTACCGCAGCGACCGGCGCAACAAGTGGATGATCCGCGCCGGAATGACCCTCTACGACCTGATGGCGATGTTCCGCAACACCCGCAACCACCAGATGCTCTCGCCCGCCCAGGTGATCGAGCGCGATCCGGCGCTCGAGAAGAGCGGGCTCACCGGCGGCGCGCTCTACTACGACTGCCAGATGGACGACGCGCGGCTGGTGCTCGAGAACGCTCTCGACGCGGCGAAGCACGGCGCCCACGTCCTCAACTGGGCGGCGGTCACCGGCTTGATGAAGACCAACGGCCGGATCTCGGGGGTCGAGGTCGAGGACCAGCTTTCGCACGAGAAGGCCGAGATCGGCGCGCGCAAGGTGCTCAATCTCACCGGGCCGTGGGTGGACGAGCTGCGCCGCCTCGACGATCCGTCGGCCGAGCACGCGGTGCGTCCCACCAAGGGAGTCCACATCCTGGTGCCGCGGGTCACCCGCGACGACGCGGTGGTGATCTCGGCCCAGAGCGACGACCGGGTGTTCTTCTCGCTGCCCTGGGGCGAGCACACCATGATCGGCACCACCGACACCGACTGGACGCGCTCGGCCGACGAGGTCGCCACCGAGGAGCCCGACGTCGACTATCTGATCCGCGAGACCGCGCGCGTCTTCCCGCACGCCAAGCTCGAGCGCGCGGCGGTGATGAGCGAGTTCTCGGGGTTGAGACCGCTCATGCGCCAGGACGCCAAGAGCGAATCGGCGGTGACCCGCGAGCACGTGTTTCTCGAGAGCCCATCGGGCCTCTTGTCGTCGGTGGGCGGCAAGTACACCACCTACCGCTCGATGGCCGCGATGCTCGTGGACCGGGTGCTGGGCGAGCTCGATCCGCCGGGGAAGCTCCCGTGCTCGACGGATCGTCGTCCGCTTCCCGGCGGCGCCACCGGACCGATCGCAGCCTTCGAATCGGAGGGAGTGCGCGAGCTCGGTGCTCGGCACGGCCTCGACGAGCGCACCGCGCGATTCGTTCTCGGTCGCTACGGCGCGCGAGCGCGCGAGGTCGTGGCGCTCGCCGCCGAGGACGCGAGCCTGCTCGCGCCGGTGCGGGCCGCCGGCGGCGCGCCGTTCCTGCGCGCCGAGGTAGTGCACGCGGTTCGCCGCGAGGCGGCGCGCACCGTTGCCGACGTGATGCGCCGCCGCACCTGGCTGGCGTTCGGAGCGGGGCAGGGCGCCGACGTGGCCGACGACGTCGCGGCCCTCATGGCTCGCGAGCTCGGCTGGTCCACCGAGGACCGAACCCGCGAAGCGGAGACCTACCGAACCCTGGTCACCGCCCGCAGGCTCTGAAGCGCGAGCCGCTCGACGCCCGCGAGCAGGTCACGCCTCGAGGCGCTCGACCTCGAAGCGCACGATGGTCTCGCCCATGGTGAGCTTGTCGCCGTTTCGAACCGCGTACTCCTCGACGGCCGAGCCGTTGAGCAGCGTGCCGTTCGAGCTTTCCAGGTCGCGGACCCGGAACTCCGATGCGCCGTAGACTAGCTCGGCGTGGTGGCGCGACATCGATGGATCCGGGAGTGCCACCGTCGCGTCGTCGCCGCGGCCGATGATGGTGCGCGCGGCGGTCAAGGGGAACTCCTGGCCCTTGGCCGTCCCGGTGAGCACCACCAGCTTGGCGCGCAGCCAGTCGGGTGGCGGTTCCTCGACCCTCGATGGACGAGTCTGGTCGAACACGAACGTCTTGTGGTCGCGATCTTGCTCGCTCACCTTGTCCCCCTCAATGCAGCATCTCGTTGGTGCGCTGCAGCCGCGCCGCGAGCTTGTAGACCATCCGCACCGCGATGCCCGGATTGCCGATGAGCATCTGCTCGAAGGCGCCCTTGTCGTAGACCAGCACCACGGTCGGCTCGGTGGCGACGGCGGTTGCGTTCCTGGGCTCGTGATTGAGGATCGCCATCTCGCCGAAGAATTCGCCCGGCGTCATCTCGGCGAGCACGCGCTCTTCGCCGCCCACGGCCTTGGTGATGCGGATACGCCCCGACTGGACCACGAACATGTCCTCGCCGTGGTCGCCCTCGTGGAAGAGAATCTCGCCGCTCCCCAGTTGGCGGTGCCCGGCGGTCATGGTCGATGCGAAGGTCGCCGGTGCGTCGAAACTCACGGTGACCAAGGCAGAATAATGCACCCCGACTTCCGGGGGAACCCGGGGCACGGCCGCGGCGCGGTCGCCCGGTCCGCGGCCGCCAACGCCGCGCGGCGCGTGTGCTAGAACGCCGCGCATGCCTCGTCGCGCGCTCCGAGGGCTTTCCGTCGCCTGCGCTCTCGCGGGGATCCTCCTCGCCGTGGCGCCGGGCGGCGCGGCCGAGCCGACCTGGGTCGGCAGCCAGCGCTGCGCTTCCTGCCATCCGGCCCAGTTCGACGCCTGGAAGGACGCGCCCCACGCGCACACCTTGCATCCGATCGGCGACACCGACCGCTCGCGGCTGAGCGAGAGCTTGATGTGCGCGGATCGCCCGATCCAGCGCGCGGTGGGCCTCAAGCGCCACGTGCGCTACCTGGCGCCCGACGGCAGCGGTGTCGACCGCGTGCTGCCGTGCCGCTGGAACCGCGCCGGCGACAGCTGGGACACGGTCGGCTCCGAGCCCGGTCCGGTGTGGTCGCAGAGCTGTGCCTGGTGTCACGAGACCGGCCACGACGCCGACCCGTCGCGGAAGCACGAGGACGGCGTCGGTTGCGAAGCGTGCCATGGCCCGGGCAGCGAGCACGCGAGCGATCCCGCGCACGCGCACGTCTTCGGCTTCCCGGCCGATCAGCCGGTGCTGGCGAGCTCGGTGTGCGGCTCGTGCCACCTGCAGGGCGGGCTCACCAAGGACGGGCTCTCGTTCCCCGAGGGATTCCGCCCCGGCACCGATCTGCGCAAGGTGTTCCAGTTCGACTGGAAGGGGCTCGACACGGCGGCCGGCGATCACCACGCGCAGCAGGAGATCCGTGGTGTGCTCGCGGGAGACGGCAAGCAGCGGGTGTGCTTGGCGTGCCACGATCCCCATCGCCAGACGGCGACGGGCCATGAAAAACAGCCGCAAGGCCCGTTGTGCGCCCAGTGTCACGTGAATGGATCGGCGGCGCTCAAGACCGATCGGGAGGCCGTGTGTCCGGTATGCGAGCTGTGATGAATCGCGCGTCGTGGATCGCCGTTGCCTTCTCGGGAGCGCTGGTGGCGAGCCTTTCCGCGGCCGCCGCGGACTCGCCGACCAAACCTGGCGACTCGATGCCGCCACTCACCGTCGACCTCGTCGAGTCGTCCCAGGCCGGTGGCGAGTTTCACGCGACACCCATCGCCACGTGGGGCGGCGCCAAGACGCGGCTCTTCCTCTTCGTGCTGCCCAGCCACCGCGCGTCGGACCTCGAGCTGGCCGACCTGCGCGCGTTCGCGTCGACCCTCGGCAACAAGGTCGGCATCGCGATCGTGACCGTGCCCAAGCCGGGGATCACGACGCCCGAGCAGCTGCGCACGGCGCTCGGCTCGGGTGCCGAGGGGCTGCCGGTCTTCCGCGACGCGGGCTTCGCGCTCGCCTCGTCGCTCGGCATCGGCTCGGCGCCCAGCTACGTGCTGGTCGACTCGGACGGAACGCTGCGCGTGCTCGGCGCCAAGGCGCTCGCTGCACCCATGCCCGACGGCGGTACCTTCGCCGACTACCTGCGCTCGGGTGCCGCGAAGGGGAACTTCGCCACGGTCGCGACGCTGCCCACGTACAAGCCCAACCAGCGGCTGGTGGGACATCCCTACACCGACCTCTCGCTGATGCGGATCGACGCCGCAGCGGGCTCGCCGCAGGCGAAGCTCAGCGATTTCGTCGGCAAGGGCCGATCCGTGTTGCTGGTGTTTTGGTCGGCGCGATGCCCACACTGTACGAAGGAGATGCCGCACTTCGCCGCGACCGCGACCCGCTACGCCGACCGCTTGCAGCTGGTCACCGTGGCGCGCACCTTCGATGCGGGCATGGAGCAGGAGACGCGCCAGTACCTGAGCTCGAACTCGCTCGCCTTCCCGGTGATGGTCGACGCCACCGGCGATGCGATGGAGCGATACCTGGTCAACGCGACACCCACCAGCGTGCTGATCAAACCCGATGGAAACGTGGCGGCGATCGAATCCGGCGAGATCGAGAATCTCGGGGGCTGGCTCGACCGGTACCTCGCGCCCGCACCCTGATCCCGGCGGCAAATCGAGCGCCGGCGACAGACGGCACGGCATTTGTATTCGCTGACGCTGCCATTCATCCCTTTTGCGGAGGTACGGACCTGTGGAGCTCCATCATCTCGAAGCCGCCGTGATCGTGACGACGTTTCTCGCGATTTACCTGCCTTTCCGGTTGTTCGCTCCGCCGCGCAAGCGAGCGGACTGGTGGGACGCGGCCGGCTGAGCCGAGGCAAATTGGGGCCGAAGCCCCGGTCTTGACGCACCATGCCCCTCCCTTGACCCCGCGCCCCGACGATTCGGACAATCCGCGACGATCGCGGACGGCGCTCCGCGCGCCGCACCCGCTTCGCCGGAGCCAGCGCTGATCGCGGCGCCGTGAGCGAAGCCCGGACCTCGCTTCGCGAGCTGGCTCTGCTCTTCCTGCGGCTCGGCGCGACCGCATTCGGCGGTCCCGCCGCGCACATCGCGCTGATGCAGGACGAAGTGGTGAGGCGCCGCGGCTGGCTGAGCGAGGAACGGTTCCTCGATCTGCTCGGAGCCACCAACCTCATCCCCGGCCCCAACTCGACGGAGATGGCGATCCACATCGGCTGGGATCGCCGCCGCTGGGCGGGGCTGGTGGTCGCCGGCGTCGCGTTCATCGTCCCGGCGATGGCGATCACCGCGGCGCTCGGCTGGGCGTACGTGCGGTTCGGCGCGCTCCCCGCGATGGGCTGGCTGCTCTACGGGGTGAAGCCGGTGATCCTCGGCGTGATCGTTCAGGCGATCTGGGGACTGGCGCCGAAGGCCGCTCGAACGATGCCGCTCAAGGTGCTCGCGGTGCTGGCCGCGGTCTGCGCGGCGCTCGGCGCGAACGAGCTGGCGGTGCTCTTCGGATCCGGTGTCGCGGCGGTGCTGGCGCCGCGACCGGGTGCGAGCTTCGGTTCCGGGCGCGCGCTGCTGCAGGCTGTTCCGCTCATCCCTGGCGCCGCCGCCGTCGCCGGCGTGAGCGCGGTGACGTTGCCTGCGCTCTTGGGTGTCTTTCTCAAGATCGGCTCGGTGCTCTTCGGCAGCGGGTACGTGCTGATCGCGTTCCTGCGCGCGGATCTCGTGCAGCGGCTCGGCTGGCTTACCGAAGCGCAGCTCATCGACGCCGTCGCGGTCGGCCAGGTCACGCCCGGTCCGGTCTTCACCACCGCCACGTTCATCGGCTACGTGCTGGCGGGAGCGCGCGGCGCCCTCGTCGCGACGGCGGGGATCTTCCTGCCGGCGTTCGTGTTCGTGGCGTTGAGCGGACCGCTGGTGCCGAGGATCCGAGCATCGCCGATCGCGGGAGCCTTTCTCGACGGCGTCAACGCCGCGTCGCTGGCGCTGATCGCGGTCGTGACGGCTCAGCTCGCGCGCGCCGCGCTCGTCGACGCACCGACCGTCGCACTGGCGATCGCCGCCTCGGTGCTGCTGGTTCGCTTCCGCCTGAACTCGACCTGGCTGGTGCTGGCCGGCGCCGCGTCCGGCTGGGCCTCCCACGCGCTCGGCCTCGCCACGTGACGGCGAGCGGAATGCGTGGAGTCCGCCCGTCGCGGCGGTGGGGCCCCGAAAAAAAGCGAACTTTTTCGGGGTGGGGGCTCGAAAAGCCTCCCGAGGAAACTCAAAACAGGATCGCGAGCTGCGGGCGGATGCCGAAGATGTTGTCGCGGTAAGGGCCGAAGGTGTTGCCGGTGAACAGGTAGCCGCCCTTGAGCTCGGCCTTGAGGTTGGGATGAGGCGTCCAGGTGATGCCCGCGTCGAGCTCGACGCCCAGGAACGCGGGGTGATGGATGACCTCGTTGGTGTCGTCTTCCTTGTGGATGAACTTGGGCGGGTCGGTGGGGTGGAGGTTGTTGGTGACCACCTTGAGCGGCTGGTTGAGCCAGCCGGCGACGCCGCTCGAGTAGACGCTCACTTCGTCGCTCAGCTGCCAGGTGCCGGTGAGCTTGCCGTACGTGGTGTTGATGACAGTCGGTAGCTCGGTGGCCGGATCGATCGGACCCGCCACCTCGTAGAGCAGCACCGCGACGTCGTATTCCTGATCGAACGGGAACGACTGGAACTTGTCGCGGGTGAGAGCACCCTCGCCCTTGAGATCGTCGACCGTCTTGAAGATCTCGGCGTTGACCGCGTTGTTGCCGGCGCCCTCGGGGCCGACGCGCGGCTCGGCGAAATCGTTGTTGGCGCTGGGAGGCGACGAGTACCCGACCTCCGTGGTCAAGCTCATGCCGTCGTCCTTGTACCCGCCGCGCACCACTCCACCGCCCACCAGCACGTCGACGTTCTCGTGGAGAATTTCCGGGATCCCGGCGGCCGCGCCGTGCTGCGCGATGGTGATCGACGCCTGCGGCGTGAAGCCGCTCTGCAAGAGCGAGCTCGCGACGAAGGTCTGCAGGAACTCGGGAAAGCCGTTCCGCGCGTAGTTCTGCGCGTCCTGGAGCGAGAGGCTGCCGTTCAGCGAGTCGACGAAGCTCTGCGCCAGGTTGGTGACCAGCTTGTCCTCGAGGGTGTCCTTGTCCTTGCCGGGGATCAGGCCGCCGCGCTGGGTCTTGCCGAAGCCGAACACCCCTTCGCCTTCGAGGAACAGCGCTCCCGCGCCGAAGTGGGCGTAGCCGTCGAAGAGCAAGGCGTCGCTGTTCCACTGTCCGCCGGTCACCCACACGGTGTAGGTGCCGATCTCGCGGTCGCCGACCACTCGCCGGGGAGTCACGCTGCCGTCGGTGAGCAGGGTGGCGAGCACGAACTGGTGGACGTCGTCGGTGGCGCGGCTCACGTCGTTGGTGGCGGCCTGGTCCGCGGCCACCGACAGGATCCAGTGGTCGTCCTTCCAGTCGAGCATCGGCGCCAGGTCGGTCAGGAACTGCGCGCGGTCGACGGTGTCGCCGCCCGCGTTGGCGCCGTTTCCCTCCGCGCCGAACTCGAGATCGGTGGCCGAGTTGGCGAGGATGCCGAGCCCCCAGTTCGAGGGCTGCCGCCCCACGCGCGCCAGCCCGATCGGTGTGCGGATCTCCGCCCACAGCCGCTCGACCTCGACATCGTTCACGTGGTTCACGGTCTCGGCGTCGCCGATCGCGAAGCTCGAGGTTCCCTTGGCGAGGCCGGTCAGGATCGAGGCGCCGGCGTCGTTGTTGCCGAACAGCACGTCCTCGAGGAAGTCGACCCGCGACTTGAGCGAGATCCAGTCGCCGAAGGTCATCACCGGATCGACGGTGAGACGCTGGTCGAAATACTCGAGCGTCTGCCCGGCGGGAGTGCGATCGACCGGCAGCCCGTCGTAGTAGTGGTAGCGAGCGCGCCACCAGCCGGACATCTGGAAATCCCCGTCGAACGCCCGCGCCACCGCGGGCACGCACGCGATCGCGATCGTGATCGCGAGAAGAACGCCATTCGACCGGCGTGAGTGGCGCGCGTCGGTCACGGGGAAACGGTCACGGATTCGAGGGCGATGGCGCCATGATTCCCGAAGTCGTCCTGAACCTCGAGATTCACGTCGTAGGTTCCCGCATCGAGCGGCGAGGGTAGGGCTCCGTTCCCGCTGGAGTCAAGCGTTCCCGAGAGCTCGCGCGACGCGCCGTTTCCCGTGGCGGTGAGCTTCACGTCGAACGTGAGATGCGCCGGCACGGAAGGCAGATTGCGGAACGCATCCGGCTTGTTGGAGCTTGCGGCCGGCGGCACCTGGGGATAGCGAGAGACCACCGACAGATGCGTGGTGGTGAGCCCGGCGCTGGCGATCGTGATCGCGTCGCTGGCTTTCACCTGGAACGGCTCGCTCACCAGCTCGTAGGGCGTGCCCGACCAGTAAGGAACGTCTGCGGCAGCGGGCGCGCCGTCGTAGTTGACGCCGGTCACGTGGATCCGGAACGTGCCGGTGGTGTCGTGCTCGGTGATCTCCCAGTGCAGCGACCAGAGGTGCGGGTTCACCGGATCGTTCTCGTCGTAGTCGTTGACCAGGATGGTCTCGTAGCCGGTCTCGTCCACCACTCGCCCGGCCGAGCCGACATGGAAGGGAGCGAACGAGCCGTCGGCCTGCTGCTGCTCGATCACGGTGTGCGGCAGATCGACGATCGGATCTCCGCCCAGGAACTGGACCTGCACCTGGCCGAAGCGTGGCGTGTCGGATGGCTGCACCACGATCCGCACCGAAGGCGACGTCGACGGTTGCGGCGGGAAATAAGGAATCGGGTCGGACCCCGGAATCGGCGGACCGGGATCGACCGGCTGGTCGTTCCACACCAGCTTGGCGAGCGCGAGCTCCTGCCCGCGCACGAACTCGCCCCACAGCGGGCCCCACGGATTGATCTGGATCTCGCGCGAGCCGCCCAGCACCCAGTCCTCTTTGTTGAGGATGTAGCCGTTGTGATCGGTCGTGTAGCCCAGGATCAGCGTGTCGTTGAAAGTGATGTCGGGGATCGCGATGGCCAGCATGCGGCGGGTCTCGAACGACCACGGAGTGGTGGGCTCGCCCGGCGCGGCGACCAGCACCAGGTTGCGGGTCGCGGGAGTGGGATCGCCCTGGGTGGTGACCGGCACGCCTTCCAGCGTGAAGATCCCGGCCTTGCTGTAGAAGAGAAAGCCCGGCTTGGTGTAGGGCCCGCCCTGCGGATTGAGGCCCACCACGATGTCGCGCAGCAGATCGTCGGTGTAGGCGTCGGCCTTGAAGTCGTCGGTCAGGACGCCGAACAGCAGCTTGGAGAGCGTCGAGTCGAGGAACTTCACGCCGAAGGTGGCGGGGCGCGAGATGCACTGAAACGGCGTGAGCACTCCGGGAATCGGCGGAATGGGCGCGATCGTGGTGAGATCGGAGATGAGCCCGCAGCCGAAGGCGCCGAACGGCGCGGTGAACTCCGGGAAAGGATGATCGGGAGCGTCGTAGCCCACCAGCTGGCGGTCTTCGCGGAACGTGAAGGTGGCCGAACGCATGCGGCTCGGCTCGCTGGTCGTGTGGATCGAGTCGAAGAGATCGCGGATCACCGGCGCCGCGGCGTCGCCGATCCGCTCCATGCCCTGGAATCCCAGGTTGATCTCGGCGGGCTGGATGTCGCCGGTCGAGCCCTGGATGTGCACCACCGGGATGCCCAGCAGGTCGCGGGTCTTGGTCTCGATCATCCCGATCACGTCGGTCGAGAGGAAGTTGTTCTTCTGGGTGAGCGCCGTGCCGTGGATCGGAAAGTTGACCAGCGCCAGCTTGGGCGTGCCGTCGGCGCGATCGAAGCGCATCACCACCAAGCGGCGGTCCTTGATCCTCCCGTCGGGCTTGCCGTCCGGCAGCAGCTCGCCGGTCACCGGATCGGCGAGCGTCGGATCGGCGTTGTCGACCAGGTCGTTGTCGTCATTTTCGTAGCGCCGGTCGTGATAGATGTAGTCGGCGCGGTCGAAATCCATGTTGAAGCCGACGCCCATGCGCGCCGGCTCGCGGTCGCGCATCGACTTCTCGACCGCGTCGGCGATCGCGCGCGTCACGCGCGTGAAGATCTCGGGATTGAACGAGTCGAGGCCGCCGAAGCTCTGGAAGATCAGGTTGTCCCAGAAGCGTCCGCCCGAGGAGTGGGTGTGGCTCGCGGACAGGAAGAAATGCCCGGTGAGGTTCCGGCCGGTGTGCGCCTGCACCAGCCGTAGCACCTCCTCGCTCAGCACGTTGGGCGGCGCGATCATGTCGATGTGGGTGAGCACGATGGTGTCGTCTTCCGAGCCATCGGTGGCGGCGCGGGTGAGCGCCAGCGAGTTGACCATGGGCTGCGTGTGCAACCCGATCGACGGCGGGATCAGGAACGAGTAGGGCCGCGGACGCTTGTTGCCCTCGGGCGGCTCCTGGTCGCCGCCCGAGATCTCCCCCACGAACCCTTCGTAGCGGCCGCCGTAGCCGGCGAGCCCGATCCCGACCGGAAACGGGATCTTCTCTTCCGCGTAGCCCACGTGGAAGCCGGGCGGCAGCGCCGCGAACGGCTCGACCGCTGGCGCGGACTTGCCGCCGCTCCCGCCGCCGCACGTCGTCACCGCCGCGGCGAGTGCCATCAGCACCGGCACTCGCGACAGCAAAACGAAACGGTGGGCGGCCGCTGGTGTGCGACCGACCGCGGTTGGCATGAGCAAAGGACTGCGGTCCGAGGTCAGGGCTGGGTCAGATGTGCTGGTACGCGACGAACGAGATCGCGTGCTCGAGCGGATGCCACGTGTGCCTCCTTCTTGAGCAGCGCGTGCCGCGAGATTGGGCGCTAAGATCCCGTTGTAGGTTTCCGCCCGTCGCCTGTCAACCGAAGGCGAATTGGGCGGAATCCGAGCGTCTCCGCGGAGATTGGGCGAGTCGGCCGGGTTCCGCTCGATCCTGGTCCCAGAGGAACTGGTCCCATGGCGCCAGGGGTACGGAGCTTGCTCTGGATCGGGCCGTGCGCGCCAAGCCTCCGCCCCGCTCGCGGCCCAAGTCGTCCGACGAGCTGCTCTCTGCCACCGCCAAGCGCGTCGAGGCGCTGCGCAGCCAGCTGCGCCGGCTCGGCGTCCTCTACCACGTCACCCGCGTGGTCACGCACACCCACGAGCCCGACGAGGCGCTCGACACCATCCTCGACGAGGTGATGACCGCGACCGGCGCCACCAGCGGCTCGATCGCGCTGATGGATACCGCCGACGGCAACCTCAAGGTGCGGGTCCACCGCGGCTTCACCGGCAAGAAGATCGAGCGCTGCATCCTCCATCCCGGCGAGGGGATCACCGGCTGGGTGGCGCAGCGCGGACAGTCGGCGCTGGTGCCGGACGTGCGCAGCGAGCGCCGCTACGTGCGCATCGACGCGCGCATCCGCGCCGAGCTGTGCGTGCCGATCCGCGACGGCGACCAGGTGCTGGGCGTGATCAACGTCGATCACACCCGGGTGGGCGCTTTCGACCGCGCCGACCTCGAGATGCTGGAGGCCGTGGCCACGCAGGCGGCCGCGGTGCTGCGGGTGGCCAGGCTCATCGGCACGCTCGAGTCGCGCACCCGCGCGCTCGAGCGGATGGCGGCGCTGGGGCGCAGCCTGGTCGAGACCCTCGAGAGCCGCGACGTCTTCCAGCGCGTCGCCTCGGCGGCGCGCGAGCTGCTCGAGGCACGGCTCTCGAGCCTCTACTTGCTCGACGAGAACGGGCTGGCGCTCAAGCGGGTATCGAGCGACGGGCCGCGCTTCGCCGCCGAGGAGGCGTCGATTCCGGTGCTCGGTAGCCGGCTCGGCGAGGTGGTGCGCGACGCGGCGCCGGTACGGGTACGAAACGTGACCGAGGACGCGATCTTCCGCGCCAAGGAGCAAGCGAGGCAGGCCGGGCTGGTGTCGCTGCTCGCGGTGCCGGTGCTCGACCGCGACGAGCCGCTGGGAGTGCTCGCCGTCTACACCGAGCGTGAGCGCGGCTTCGACGCCGACGACGAGAACGTGCTCGCGGCGCTCGCCACCCAGGCCGCGGTGGCGATCCGCGCCGCGCACACCCACGAGGGCCGCCTGCGTGAGCAGGAAGAGCGAAGCCGCCAGGAGCGACTGGTACTGCTCGGTGTCCTGGCCGCCGAGGTCGCGCACGAGGTGAGGAACCCGCTCTCGGTCATGAGCCTCCTGGTGCACAGTCTGCGCGGCTCGCTCGCGGAGGGCGATCCGCGCATCGAGGACGTGCGGGTGCTGCGCGAGAAGATCGCCCACCTGGACTCGCTCACCGGCCGGATCCTGGGGCTCGCGCGCTCGCGCCCCGGCGAGTTCGCGCTGCACGCGCTCGACGAGCTGGCTCGCGACGTCGTCGAGTTCGTGCGCCCGCGCCTCGAGCGCAGCGGCGTGCGCGTCACCGTGGAGGCCGACGCCGCGCTGCCCATGGCCCGGGTGGTGCGCGCCGATTTCGAGCAAGCGCTGCTCAACCTGCTGCTCAACGCCGAGCAAGCGATGCCCGGAGGCGGCAAGCTCGTGGTGCGCGTGCAGCGGCGCACGGCGCCGGGAGAACCGCCCATGGTGGCGCTCTCCGTCGCCGACAGCGGCGTCGGCATCGATCCAGCGACCCGGGTGCGAATCCTGGAGCCGTTCTTCACCACCCGGGACGGCGGGACGGGCCTGGGACTTTCCGTCGTGCACCGGATCGTCGCGGAGCACGGCGGCACGCTGCGCATCCGCTCCAAGCTCGGCAAAGGCTCGACGTTCGTGATCGAGGTGCCCGCCCATGGTTCCTAGGACCCCCACGCCGGAGTCCCCAGCGGCGGCGCCCGCCCGGCGGCTGCTGGTGGTCGACGACGAGCCGGACGTCCACTACTCGTTCCGCCGCATCCTGACCGGCCGGCGGGTGGAGCTGCTCGAGGCGCGGAACGCCGAGGAAGCGTTGCGGGTGCTGGCGCGCGACCGGCCGACCGCGGCGCTGATCGACGTGCGGCTCCCCGGGATGAGCGGAGTCGACCTGCTGCGCCGCATCCGCGCCGAGCATCCGCGCATGCCGGTGGTGATCATGACCGCCCACGCCAGCACCGACGTCACCATCACGTCGATGCGCGAGGGCGCCTTCGACTCGATCCGCAAGCCCTTCGACGTCGATCAGCTCTTGAGCGTGATCGAGCACGTGCTCGAGGTCGGTTCGGGCGGCAAGCGCGAGACCGCCGAGGCACCGCGCCCGGCCGAGGACGCAGAGGCCTTGGTGGGTGACGCGCCCTCGATGCACGAGGTCTACAAGTCGATCGGCCAGGTGGCGGGTCGCGACGTCGCGGTGCTGGTGACCGGCGAGAGCGGCACCGGGAAGGAGCTGGTGGCCGCGGCCATCCATCGCCACAGCGGCCGCGCGGGCCGTCCGTTCGTGGCGCTCAACTGCGCCGCGGTCCCCGAGACGCTGCTCGACAGCGAGCTCTTCGGCCACGAGCGCGGCGCCTTCACCGGCGCCACCAACCGCAGCCTGGGACGCTTCGAGCGCGCCGACACCGGCACGCTGTTTCTCGACGAGGTCGGGGAGATGGGGCTCGGCGCGCAGGCCAAGCTGCTGCGCGTCCTGGAAACCGGCGAGATCGAGCGCGTCGGCGGAGCGGCGCCGGTGCGTCTCGACGTGCGGGTCATCGCCGCCACCAACCGCGATCTCGGCAAGGAGGTGGCGGAGGGCCGCTTTCGCGAGGACCTCTACTACCGCCTGAACGTGGTGCGCATCCACCTGCCGCCGCTCCGCGAACGGGTCGAGGACATCCCGCTGCTCGCGAGCCACTTCGTGCGTCGATATTCGCGGCTCTTCCACAAGGACGTGGACGGGCTGGCGCCGGGGGCCGCGGAGCAGCTCGCGACCCAGCCGTGGCCTGGCAACGTCCGCGAGCTCGAGAACACCATCAAGCGTGCGGTGATCCTGGCGCGCCGCCCGCAGCTCACCGCGCAGGACGTGCTCGCGGCGCACGATGCGCCGCGCCGCGAGGACCGGGTCGACCGGCTCGCGGTGCTGTCGCACGAGCTCTTGCAGGCGATCGGCGACGCGCAGGGCGGACTCTCGGTCCTCGACGTGGCGGAGAAGCTGCTCATCCAGCGGGCTCTGATCGAGACCGAAGGGAACGTCAGCCGCACCGCGCGGCGGCTCGCCATCAACCGTTCGACGCTGCGCAAACGGATGGTGCGGCTCGGGGTGAACCCGGGGTGAAGCTGGTGCCGGCAGCGCCACCGCTTGGCGCCCTGGGACCAATTACAAGCGGTGTCCTTGGCGCCACTCCGCGAATCCACGACGGAAATCGGCCCGACGCACCGCGCCACGCGGGGCATGGTCCTTGCCTAAGCGAGCCGGACGGCGACACGCAACTCAAACCCGACCTACCAGGGGGGATTCGAAGATGAAGCGAGTGAGCACCAGGCGGCGCGCGTCGCTGCTCAGGCAATCGGCGGTGGCGGCGCTCGCCACGTTCGCCATGACCGGAATGGCGAGCGTGGCGTTCGCCGAGGACGCTCCTGCGGCGGCGGGGGACGCGGCCGCGACGCCCACCATCGATGCCAAGACGCTGCCGCAGGACTTGCAGGACGCGCTCAAGTGGCTGTCGGGTTTCCAGGTCGCGGGGTTGGTCGACACCTCGTACAACTACAACTTCAACGACCCGAAGGGCCGCGTGAACAACATTCACGTGTTCGACAGCGACGCCAATGCGTTCCACCTCGACCTGGCGCAGCTCAAGATCTCGCGTACGGTCGTCGAGAACCTGACCGGCACCGTGAACCTGGACTTCGGCGAGACCGCCAAGATCCTCGACGCGGGCACCTCAGGCCTCGGCTCGCCCAGCTACTTCGGCCTCGAGGAGGCGTACATCGCCTACAAGTTCGTGCCCGACTGGCACGGCGGCATCACGCTGACCGCCGGTAAGTTCGTGACCCTCTACGGCGCGGAAGTGATCGAAGCGCCCAAGAACATGAACGTGAGCCGCGGCATCCTGTTCGGCTGGGCGATCCCGTTCACCCACACCGGTGCCTACGTGAGCGTTCCGATCGTCGAGAGCAAGGTGAACGTGGACCTGGGCTTCGCCAACGGCTGGGACAACGTCGACGACAACAACGGTGGCAAGACCTTCCTCGGTCAGGTCGACCTGACCTTGTGGGACGGCAACACCATCAACATCGGCGGCACCTACGGCGCCGAGCAGGCCGGACAGGGCGACAAGCGCGGTCTCCTCGACGTGATCTTCACCCAGACGCTGGGTGACAGCGCCACCTTGGTCCTCAACTTCGACTACGGCAGCGAAGAAGACGTCGACTTCACCCAGCCCGACAGCTCGGTGCTCGAGAAGAACGCGGACTGGACCGGCTTTGCCGGGTTCTTCAACTACAACTTCACCGACAAGCTCTCCGGCACGTTCCGCGGCGAGGTGTTCCGCGACGATGCGGGCGCGCGCACCGGTACCAAGCAGACGCTCTGGGAGATCACGCTCACCGGCGGCTACAAGATCGTCGATCCGCTGGTGGTGCGCGCCGAGTACCGCCACGACGGCTCGGGCGAGAAGTACTTCCTCGACGACAAGGGTGACGGCACCAAGTCGCAAGATCAGGTCGCGATGGAGCTCTATCTGACGTTCTGACCTCCTCCTCTCCTGGGTTCCGCTCCAAGCGCGCGGCGCCGGCCATCGAGGCCGGCGCCGCGCGTCTTTCGTTGGACTTGGGCCCGGTTGCGGCGGCCGGCCGCCGCCCGATTGGCCTCCAGGGGCCATAGCAAGCTCAGCACTTGTGGTTCTCGGGGACCATCGCTGGTCCCCGAGTAAGCGTCGCCTGCGGTTCGGCCGGAGCTTCCCGCGGTCGACCCGCGAGATCGCTGCTCTTTATTCGCGGCCCAGCGGGCCTCGCCGGGCACGGTCTTTGCCCTAGCAAGGCCAAGCGTTACCGCAGCGCCAAACACCAAGGGGGAGACCGATGGCTGAAGCAGGAAGTGGCAACGTCAAATCGACTCTGGGGCTCACCGGGGTGACGATGAACGCCATGGCGCTCATCGCGCCGGGCGCCTTCCTGTGGATCACCTATCAGCTCCAGGCCGCCGCCACGGCTCCCGATGGAAGCTCGGTGGCCAACGACATGTGGGCCGGGATCGGGCTGGCGCTGTTCATCGCGTTCCTGACCGCTCTCTCCTACGGCCAGCTCGCGAAGCTCTACCCGGAAGCCGGGTTCGGCAGCGCTTACTACTTCGCCGAGCGCGCGTTCCTCGACCGCGAGAGCAAGGCGCACCACAAGTTCGCGCGCCTCGCCAAGCTCGTCACCGGCTGGGCGGCGCACCTCTTCTACTGGGTCTACCCGGGCGTCATGGTCGCGATGATGGCCACGCTGCTCGGCTACATGTACCAGGCCGTCACGGGCAACCCGCTCTCGATGCCGATGATGGTCGGGATCTGCGTGGTGTTCGCGGTGGTGTGCGGCTGGATCGCGTCGCGCGGGGTGACCGGCTCGACCATGACGTCGATCATCATCAACATCGTGCAGCTCTCTTCGCTGGCGTTCTTCAGCATCGTGGCGATCTATTACCGCCTGCACAACCCCGAGCACGTGAGCACCTGGTCCTTCTCGAGCGCGGTCGACATCGTCAAGCCGCACTCGCTCACGGGTGTGGCCGTCCAGTCCACGATCGCGATCCTGATCCTGGTGGGCTTCGAGAGCTGCACCGCGTTCGCCGCGGAAACCATCGACCCCAAGAAGAACATCCCCCGAGCGGTCATCCTGTCGCTGATCATCCAGGGGCTCATCGCCTACCTGTTCGAGTACTTCGCGGCGAACTTCATGGTGGGCGATACGCTGACCGGCGCCGACTCGGCCGGCAAGGCCTTGACCGGCATGGACGCCGCCGCCGCATCCAGCGCCCCGATCGGCGACATGGCGATCCACCTCGGGAACGCCGTGTTCCACGGCCTGGGCTTCGGCCTGATGATGACCATCGCCGTGACCGTGGCGCTCGCGGTGCTCGGCACCACGCTCTCGTGCCTCAACACCGCGGTGCGCGTCAGCTACGCGATGGCGCAGGACGACGAAATGCCCGAGATCCTGAACGCCATGCACGGCACCTACGCCACGCCGCACAAGGCGATCTGGGTGCTGGTGGCGGTCTCGATCGTGATCGGTGCCATCGGCGTCCAGTCGGTCGTCGGCCTGACCGGCATCACGCTCGCCTCGAACTTCGGCACCTTCGTGCTCTACGCGCTCACCTGCCTGTGGACGATCATCGCGTTCGCCGAGCGTCACGATCGCCACTGGTTCTCCCACTACGTGATCCCGGGCCTCGGCCTGCTGACCAACGTCGCGATGCTGGGCGCGATCCTCTACCTCTACATCATCGGTAACGCCGACGCGAAGCACGAGGCCTACATTTGCTTCGCCCTGGCCGGCGCCTGGGCGTTCGTCAGCGTCCTCTACGTCGCGATCTCGAGCGCCAGGAGCGGCAAATCGCTGATGGCGATCCCGAGCGCCAGCCCGGCGCGCGGCTGAAACCACGTAGCGAGTGAATCGGGGAGGGCCGCGAGAAGCGGTCCTCCCCGCCGCTTCTCCTGCTTCCGAGGGCGCGGCGATGATCGACGTCGAGTTCGCGCAGCTCACCGACCCCGGTTGCGTCCGCGAGATCAACGAGGATTCGATCGGCCACTGGCCGCACGAGGACGGCTGGCTCTTCGCCGTCGCCGACGGCTGCGGCGGACACAACGCGGGCGAGGTGGCGAGCGCCATGGCGCTCGAGGTGCTGGCGCGCGAGATGGAGCGGGCGCCGGGGACGTGGAGCGTTTCGAAGCGGCTGCGCCGTTCGATCCAGGAGGCCAATCTCCGGATCTACGACAAGGCCGTGACGGTCCCCGAGCTGCACCGCATGTCGACGACGCTCACCGCCACCGCGCTCACCGGCGCGGCGCTGGTGGCCGCTCACGTGGGCGACACGCGGCTCTACCTGCTGCGTGCCGGAAAGCTCCGGCAGCTCACCAAGGACCACACCACCGGCTTCGATCCGCTGCAGCTCGGCCTCAAGAGCCTCGATCGCGCCCGCGAGAAGCCGCGGAAATACATCCTGAGCCGCTCGATCGGCCACGAGCTCATCGTGTCGATCGACGTGCTGACTCTCGATGTCGAGGAGGGTGACGTGCTGCTGCAGTGCAGCGACGGCATCCACGGCAACGTGCCCGATGCCGCGATCGCCGCGCTCTTGGCCTCGGAAGCGCCCGAGCAGGTCTGTCGCGAGCTGGTCACCACGGCGCGCGACGCTGGCGGCGACGACAACCTGAGTGTGCAGGTCGCGCGCGTTCGATCCTGCCCGCCGCGCTCCCCCCGCAAGTGGTGGCAGCCCCGGGCCTAGCCGACCGGCCCGCAACCGCTCTTGGCGGGAGCCGCCCGCGCGGTTCATGCTTCGCCGCCCTAACGGGGGCCAACGCCATGCCGGAAGTCGAACCTGGACAGACGCTCGACGGCTTCGCCATCGAGGACGTGCTCGCGCGGAGCGGCATGGCCACGATCTTCCGCGCCCGCGACGTGGCCACCGGCGAGCCGGTGGCGCTCAAGGTGCCGTACCTGCAGTACGAGAGCGACATCGTGTTCCACGAGCGCTTCCGCCGCGAGGAGGAGATCGGGCTCAAGCTCCATCACCCGTCGATCGTCCGGCTCAAGCGCCCCGAGCACAAGTCACGGATGTACCTGGCGATGGAGTTCGTCGAGGGCGAGCTGCTGCGCGATCGCATGAAGCGCGAGAAGCGGCTGCCGATCGAGGCCGCGGTGGCGCTCGCGATCCAGCTCTGCGACGTGCTGACCTACGTCCACGACCAGGGCATCGTGCATCGCGACCTCAAGCCCGAAAACGTGATGCTCACGCCCGGCGGCGGCCTCAAGATCATGGACTTCGGCATCGCCTTCGACACCACCCAGCGCAAGATGACGTGGGGGCGGTTCTCGCAGAGCGTCGGCACGCCGGACTACATGGCGCCCGAGCAGATCCACGGCCAGCGCGGCGACCTGCGCTGCGATCTCTACAGCGTCGGCGCGATCCTCTACGAGATGCTCACCGGCCAGCCGCCTTACACCGGCGACAACGTGTACGCGGTGCTACGCGAGAAGGTGGAGCGCGATCCGCTGCCGCCCCGCGCGCTACGCCCCGAGATCCCCGAGCCGCTCGAGGAGACCATCCTCTGGGCTCTGGAGCGCAGCCCGGGCGCTCGCCCCGAGACCGCGTTCGAGCTGCGCGAGTCGCTTGCGCACCCGCAGAGCGTGGTGAGCGAGCACCGCGCCGACCGCCAGCGCCCCGCCCTCGACGGCCAGCGCGCGCGGCGCGCCAAGCAGGTGCTCAAGGCCCTCGCCGCCTATGTGCTGCTGTGGGGCATCATCTACCTGCTGTTCGTCCGGCATTGAGTTTCCCGTGGGGCTCGAAAAGCCCCCCCGAAAAACTCAACGCGGGCCGAACTGGATGATGCCGGCGCCGAGCACGATCACGGCGAGGCCCACCCAGGTGGAGGGCGGCACGGTCTCGCGGAACACCCACAGTCCGAACAGCACGCTCACCACCGCGAACACCGCCACGTAGACGCCGAGCAGCCGGGAGAAGTCCCACTTCACCAGATTCACCACCAGACCGTAGGCCGCGAGCATCACGCAACCCGCGGCGATCCACGGCACGCCGCCGCCGCGCAGCCCGCGGCGGATCGTCGCGTCGCCGCCCACTTCGAGCAGCGCCGCGGCGAGGAACACTCCCCAGGCGACGACCGGCAAGCCGAGCACGTTCATGGGTTCCCTTTCGTCGAGCGCGCGTCGCGGGCTCGGGGTGAGCACATTTCTCGGCGGTCGGGGCGGCGGGACCACGACCTCGATCCCGGTTGGTCCCTAGGTACCGCTATCGGCGCATAAGGGCCACGTCGTTCGGCCTGCGGTCCTCCGCCACGAGCGGTTTGCTTGAATTTGCGCGAGTTTTCTCGGGGCTCGCGCCCTTCGCGCGAAGGCACGCTCCTTGCGATTTGCACGGCCGTGTTCGAGATCCGGACATCTCAGGAGCCCACATGAAACGAATCGAAGCAATCGTGAAGCCGTTCAAGGTGGACGAAGTCAAGGAAGTGCTCACGTCCCTCGGAGTCGCTGGAATGACCGTGTCGGAGGTGCGCGGTTTCGGCCGCCAGAAAGGGCATACGGAGATGTACCGCGGTGCCGAGTACCGCGTGGACCTCATACCCAAAGCCAAGATCGACGTGATCGTACCCGACGAACGGGTCTCCGAAATCGTCACCGCGATCACCGCGGCTGCGCGTACTGGAACGATCGGCGACGGAAAGATCTTCGTGACGCCGGTGGATGACGCCGTCCGGATTCGCACGGGCGAGACCGGGCCGCAAGCGCTGTGAACGTTCGCCACCGAACACCAACTACGAACCAGCAACCATACCGAAGGAGCGCAGCGATGGATCAGGCCGTCCGAAGCAAGCGGAAGAAGCTCACGTACTCGGAGAAGCTCGTCCGATTCAGGGCGCGGTTACGGGATCCCGAATGGCGCCGCTATGGGGGGCTGCTGCTCACCGGCAAGGCGGTCGGCATCGGTCTCGTCCTGCTGCTGATGGTCGGAGTCCCGGCGCTGATGCGCGTCGCGCCGAGCGTAGTGGTGGGGACCGTCCACGCACAGGACTCGGGTGCACCGGCCGGCGAGGCGGCGGCCGCACCTGCGGCCGAGGCGGCGCCCGCGTCCGCTGCTCCGGCACCGGACGTGAAAATGACCGACACCGTGAACGCGGTGAACACCGCGTGGACTCTGGTGGCCGCGTTTCTCGTGTTCGGCATGCAGGTCGGCTTCACGATGCTGGAGGCCGGCTTCTGTCGTTCCCGGGAAACGGTGAATGTCCTCATGGAATGCGTGGTGGACACGTGCCTGTGCGGCATCCTGTTCTACGCTTGGGGCTTCGCGTTCATGTTCAGCCACGGGAACGGACTGATCGGCACGCACTGGTTCTTCTTGCAAGACGCTCCCGCGACATACGAGGCGACAGGTGTCGCATTCCTGGCGGTGTGGATCTTCCAGTTCGCGTTCGCCGATACCTGCTCGACGATCACGTCGGGCGCCATGATCGGCCGCACCGGGTTCGTCGGCGACCTGCTCTACAGCGTCGGCGTGTCGGGTTTCATCTACCCGATCATCGGCCACTGGGCGTGGGGGCCGGACGGCTTCCTCGCCACGATGGGGAGCGACGGAAACTTCCTCCCGTCGATCGGGACGGGCTTCCACGACTTCGCAGGATCGACCGTGGTTCACACGATCGGAGGCTTCATCGCTCTCGCGGGTTCGATCGTCCTCGGTCCACGGTTGGGCCGCAAGTTCAAGCGTGACGGCGGTGGCCCCATGTTGCCGCACGACCTCACGATCGCGATCAGCGGCGGCCTGATCCTGTGGTTCGGCTGGTACGGCTTCAACCCTGGCAGCACGCTCTCGGCAATCGACGCGGAAGGCATCGGTCGCGTTGCGGCGAACACCACGCTGGCCGCGTGCGCAGGTGGTCTCTTCGCGATGCTCGCCGCATACATCCCCAGCAAGAAGTGGGACGCCAGCTTCACGACCAACGGGTTCCTGGCTGGGTTGGTGGCCATCACCTGTCCGTGCTACTGGGTCAGCCCGACCGGCGCGATCATTCTCGGCGCCGTTGCCGGCGTCCTCGTGTATCTGGGTGTCGAGTTGCTCGAGTACCTCCGGATCGACGACCCGATCGGCGCGGTGCCGGTGCACGGCTTTTGCGGGATCTGGGGAACGCTTTCCCTCGGGCTCTTCGCGTGCGGCAAATATGGAGCCACCGGTCCGACCGGAGCCGACAACTCCGCGCCGCTCGCGGGCCTCTTCTACGGCGGTGGCATGACGGTACTGATCGCTCAGATCATCGGCAGCGCGATCATCACGACCGCAACGTTCGTCTCGGCGATGATCCTGATGAAGGTCGTGAACGCCACTGGCACGCTGCGCATCGATCGGGAGGGCGAGCTCAACGGCCTCGACGTGACCGAGCACGGCATCGCCGCCTATCCGGAGTACGTCATCGCTGGGTGGGCGACACCACCGGGCGCGGGCTCTGGTTCCAACGAGAAGTGAGTTGGTGAAGGCGTGATTCCCGAGGGCCGGTTCCGCGACTGCGGAACCGGCCCTCGGCGCTGAAAAAGACGGCCGAATCGTGATCACACGAATGACGCTCGCATTCCGATCGACCCTGTCGCGGCGGCTCCTGGCCGTCGTGATGGCGCTGCCGATCCTGGCGTCGAGCGCGCTCGGGCTCGCTCCCTCCCAGCCCGGCGACCTCGCTCAGCTTCACTCGCCGACTCGCCATCCTCGATCGACGTGGGCCGCGAGCTCGGGAAAGACCTCGAGCGTCCACTCGCTTCGCCAGACCCGCGAGCGCCGCACCCTCCGTTTGCATCGAGGCATTCTCGCCAGCGTCGCGCTGCGCGTGCCACGGCGCTGGTCCGAGCGAAGGCGCTCGGTCTCGCCCCGCGAGTTCGCGCATGCGGCGAGATCGGAAG
>CAZYWA010000019.1:0-29704 GCA_964650975.1 uncultured bacterium | reverse complement strand
AGCGCCGGTTGGAGCGCGGTCTGATCCTGGATGTACTTCTCGACGCTCTGCCAGAACCCGGCGTCGTCGCGGATCTTCTTGCAGCTCGCGCACATCGGCACCAGCGAGCGCAGGTGCTGGACCTCGACGCGCTGGCGCTCGAGCTCGAGCTGCGCCTCGACCAGCCGGTGCTGCTTCGCGACCCGGTCCGCCTCGTAGCGCTGGAACGAGCCCAGCACCACCAGCGCGATGATCAGGAAGATCAGCAGATTGGCGCCGATGTAGCGAGGGTCGAGCAGGATCGCGCCGAGCTTCGCGCCGTCCTCGAGCAGCGGCGCGTAAGCGAGCACGTGGCCGCGCTCGAGCAACATCAGCACCAGGTAAGCGGAAAATCCCACTGCGAAGTAGAGCCATCCGAAGCGCACGCTGACCATGCGCTGCACCATCAGCGCCGAGAACAGGATCAGCATCACGTTGATGCTGTTCTGGCTCCCGGCCAGGTGCACGTGGCCGAGCATCAGAATCAGGATCAGCGACGAATAGACGTGGGTCGAGACTCGCACCCACGGAACCGGGCGCTGCGGGCTCGCGAAGACCGCCCGGTGTGAGCGCAGGAACGCGATCGAGAGCAGCACCACCAGCAGGTTGATGGCGATCGAGACGTACCCGGCCTGGGCGCGGATCAAGCCTTGAGCCGCGCCGATCGTGTAGCCGCCGAGCTGCAGCGCGGCGATCAGCCCGCAGAAGACCGTGATCAGCACCGCCACGCGCGTGGCGAAGAGCTCGCGCAGCTCGCGATCGCTCTCGATCTCCCCGGGGCGGCGATCGGCGCCGGCCGGCGCCGCCCCGGCACCGTGGCTCGCGTCGTTCGCCGGTTCGCTCACGGGGGCGCCTCGCATGAACGATTGGTTTCCGAGGATGCGACCGAATATCCGGCCATGCTACCGGCTATCGCGTATCCGCCACAATCGACTCGCGCGCTCAGCCGGGCCGAAGGTGGCCCAGCACTCGCAGGAAATTCCCACCCAGGATCTTGCCGATCCGCTCGTCCGACCAGCCGCGCCGGAGCATCGCGTCGACCAGGCGGGGGAACTCGCTGCAGGTCGGCATGTCGGTGGGAGGCACGATCCCGCCGTCCCAGTCGCTTCCCAGGGACGCATGGTCGTCGCCCACCACCTTCACGATGTGCGCCAGGTGATCCACGATCCAGTCCACCCGTGCCGCGAACAGCGACGGCCCGAGGAAGCTCGACTGGTACATCACGCCGACCGTGCCACCCGAATCCGCCACGGCGCGCAGCTGATCGTCGTCGAGGTTCCGCCAGTGCTGGAACACGCCGTTGACGCCGGTGTGGGTGACGATCAGCGGCAGCGAGCGATCGTGTGCCGCGACCGCGTCGAAGAATCCGTCGCGGTGGATGTGGGCCAGGTCCACGAGGATCCGCTTCTCGTCGAGCTTCTTCACGTACTCCCGACCGAGCGCGGTCAACCCGCGCGCGCTGCCGGTGCGGCCGTACGGGTTGCTGGTCACGCCCAGACGCGAGGTCGAGAGGTGCACCAGCGTCACCCGCACCAGCAGCCGCTCGGGGATTCGATCGAAGTCCTCGAGCGCGTGGTCGAGCGCGTTGCCCCCCTGCACCGACAGGAAGATGGCGTGCTTTCCCGACGCGCGCGCCGCGCGGTACTCGGGGACGTCGCGCACGAAGCTGGCGCGATCCGCGGCGCGGGCGAAGACCCGCTGGATCCGCTCCAGGTTGCGGAAGAACGTCTTCGAGCGGCTTCGCGCCGTGCGAAACGGGTTGGTGGTGATGCTCCACAGGCCACCGGTGAATCCGGCATCCACGAGCCGCGGCAGGTCGGCGTGGCTGTAGAGGCGTCCGTTCAGAAGTCCACGGCCGTGAGGCCGCAGCAAGTCATAACGGAACAACCGGTGCTCGATGAAGGTGTCGAGATGAAGATCGATGACGTCCGAGGCGCGGATCAAGTCGATCGCCGCGCGCGTGACTCCCAGACGCTCGGCGAGCGCGGACGGCTCCTGGGAATCGGCGCGGATCACGTCGCCGGGCTCACTCGACGGGCGTGGCGACCGGCGGTCGACGCCGGCGGCGACGGCGGCGTCGCGACCGCTGCGGGAGCGCCATCGGCTCGGCGCCGGGCACGGCGGTCGAGCCATCCGCCGCGGGCGCAGCCGGTCTGGGGCTCACCTGGACTGGCGCCTCGTCGTCCTCGTCGGTCGGCTCGGTATCGACGATCGCTTCGAGCTCGGCACCCACCGCGGGCGCGGCCGCTGGCGCCCCGGGGTTGCGTCCCCGGCCCCCGCGACGACGACGACGCCGGCGACGGCGGGGTTGCTCGGTCAACGGAGGCTCGCCCGGGCCAGCCTCTTCTCCTGGCGCGGCGGCACCGCCAAGCGGCGCTTCGCTTCGCCCGGCGAGCAGCCATCCGGGCACGACGCCGCCCTCGGCGCGCGTCACCATGTCGAAGTAGCTGAGCGCGTCCTCGTAGTACGGGCGGTGAACCAAGGTCTTGGGGAGGCGGCCGGTCGCGACCGACTGCTCGAGGCGGCGGCGCGAAAAGAGAATCGCCTTCACGCGCTCGGCGTCCTTGCGGCCCACGCCGAGGGGCCGGGTGAGCGCGAAGAACGCGTCGTCCAGCAACCGCGACGCGTCCCCGCGGCCGTCCGCGGCGGCGAGCGATTCCGCGACACGGTGCATGAGGTAAGTCCCGGCGAGCACGCTCCACAGCACGCCGGCCTGCGGTGCGTCGCCGTAGTCGGCGGTCGCGTCGAGCACCTCGACGCCACGCCAGGTTCGCTCCACCTCCTCGGGCGGACCCTCGCGCAGGAACTCGGCCAGGTCGGGCAGCATCGCGTCGAGCACCCCGAGCGCCAGCATCGTGCGCAGCGCCGGGGCCGCGGCGCCGCCGCGCAGGTCGCGGTAGAGCTCGTCGAGCACTCGCGCGGCCGGACACTCGAGGATCCGCGCCGCGTGGCGCACGATCGCCTCGCGGGTCGGCGGATCGATCTCGAAATCGAGCCGCGTCGCGTGGCGGATCGCGCGGATCATGCGCACCGGATCTTCCTGGATGCGGATCTCCGGGTCGCCGATGATGCGGATGACCTTCGACTGCAGATCGGCCAGACCGTCCACGTAGTCGATGATCGAGAAGTCGCCGATGTCGTAGAAGAGGCCGTTGATGGTCAGGTCGCGACGGAACGCATCCTCTTCGGGCGTGCCGTAGACGTTGTCGCGGCGGATGAGCAGCGAGCGCTCGGGTTCCGCCGTCGTGACGATGGCCTCTTCCTCCGCGGGGTGGAGGTCGCCGCCAGCGTCCGCGGCACTCTCCGCGGACGGACCGGCATCGGAGGCCGGCGGCTCGATGAACTCCGTCGCGGAACGGAACGTCGACACCTGAACGATGGTGCCGTCCTTGAAATAGACCTGCGTGATCTTGAAGCGGCGCCCGATGATCCGCGAGTTCCGGAAGAGCGTCTTCACTTCGTGGGGACGCGCGTCGGTGGCGATGTCGAAGTCCTTCGGCCGCCGCGCCAGCAGCAGGTCGCGCACCCCACCGCCGCACAGGTAGCCTTTGAACCCGGCGCGATGCAGCCGGTACATCACCTTGAGCGCGTTGGGATCGATCCGCTTGCGCGAGATCGTGTGCTGCGAGCGCGGGACGATGCGTGGGATGCGGGGCGACATTCGCGAGCCGAGCCCGTTCAGCGGAACGAACCGAGGGCCGGAAAGTATAGACGGTCCGGCGGCCGAGTGCCGCCTGCGAGCAGCATTCGGAGCTATTCAGCCGGCGGCGGCGATCGCAGCGAGGATCTCTCCACCGCCCGCGGCGAGGATTTCCTCGGCCAGCTCGTGTCCCAGAGCGGCCGCATCGGCGGCCGCCGCGGCGCCCGCGCGGCGAATGGTCCGGGTGCCGTCCGGGCTCGCCACGATACCGGTGAGGCTCACCCGTTCGCCGTCGACCGTGGCGTGACCGCCCACCGGAACCAGACAGCCCGCTTCGAGCCGCCTCAGGAACGCGCGCTCGGCCTCGACGACGGTCCGTGACGCCGGCGCTTCGAGCCGGCCCACACGGGAGCGGGTCGCGTCGTCCTCGGTGCGCGTCTCGATCGCGAGCACGCCCTGCCCGACCGCCGGGATCAGCTCGGCGGCGTCGAAGAGGTAACTGGCGCGATCCGCGAGGCCGAGCCGCCTGAGCCCGGCGAACGCCAGCAGGATCGCATCGACCTCGCCTCGGTCGACCTTGTCGAGCCGGGTGCCCACGTTGCCGCGCAACGACTCGATCGCGAGGTCGGGGCGGAGCGCCAGGAGCTGCGATTGGCGGCGGAGGCTGGTCGTTCCCACACGCGCGCCCCGCGGCAAGGAGTCGAGGGAGGGGAGCGGTCCTCCGCGCACCACCAGCGCGTCGCGCGGGTCCTCGCGCTCGGGGAACGCCGCGAGGATCAAGCCTTCGGGCAGCTCGGCGGGCACGTCCTTCAAGCTGTGCACCGCCAGGTCGACACGCCGCGCGAGCAGCGCGTCCTCGATCTCCTTCACGAAGAGACCCTTGCCACCCACTCTCGCGAGAGGCGCATCGAGGAACCTGTCGCCCGCGGTCTTGATGACGTGGATGTCCACGCCGAGGCCCGGCTCGCGAGCGCGGAGCTGGTCGCGCACCCAGTTCGCCTGCCAGAGCGCGAGCGGGCTGCCGCGCGAGCCGATCGTGACGTACGCCGTCACGTGCGCTCTCCGGAATCGCCAGGCTCGGCACCGGGGGCCGCGGCCAGCGGTGCCATCGCTTCGCCCGACTGGCTCGGCGTGGTGCTGGTTCCGCGACGCCGTCCCTCGCCGTCGAGGTCGAAGAGCACCCGCGCCGCGTCCACGTAGGCCAGGCTGCCGTTCGAGCGGCACGCCTTGAGCTGGCTGAGCGGCGCGTGCAGGAGCTTGCTCATGAGCGCGCGCGTGAGCTCGGCGACCTCGCGGCGGTCGTCGTCGCCGAGCCGCGAGAGCCAGCTCTTGTGGCGATCGAGCTCTCCCTGGCGGATCGCCTCCCAGCGGTCCTGGATGTCGCGGATCACGGGGTTCGCGTCGAGCTCGTGGAGCCAGTCGAGGAAGCGCTCCACCTCTTGATCGAGGATCCGCTCGGCGCGCGCGGCTTCGACCCGGCGCGCCTGCCAGTTCGCGTCCACCACCTTCTCGATGTCGTCGACGTCGTAGAGATACGCGTTGTCGAGGTGATTGACCTCGGGATCGACGTTCCGCGGCACGGAGATGTCGATGAAGAACATCGAGCGTCCCTTGCGGCGCTTGAGGGCCGCGTGCACCATCGGCTGCGTGACCACGTAGCTCGAGGCGCCCGTCGAGCACACCACGATGTCCACCTCGGGGAGCCGCGCGGCGAGGTCGTTCCAGGGCACCACCTCGCCGTGGAACTCCTCGGCCATGCGCACCGCGCGCTCGAGCGTCCGGTTCGCGATCCAGATCTTGTTGGCGCCCGCGGCCGCCAGGTTGCGCGCGGCCAGGTCCGCCATCTCGCCGGCGCCCAGCACCAGCACCACCTTGCCGTCGAGGGTGTCGAAGATCTTGCGCGCCAGCTCGACCGCGGCGAAGCCGACGCTCACCGCATGATCGCCGATGCGGGTCTCGGTGCGGACTCGCTTGGCGACGCGAAACGCGCGGTGGCAGAGCCGGTTGAGCACCGGCCCCACCGAGCGGCTCTCGGCGGCCACGCGATACGCAGCCTTGACTTGACCCAGGATCTGCGGCTCGCCGACCACCATCGAGTCGAGGCTCGCGGCCACCCGGAACACGTGCCGCGCGGCGCTCTGCCCGGTGAAGTGGAACGAATGCGTGACCAGCAGCTCGCGCGAAACTCGCCGCTCGGCCGACAGGAAATCGATCAGTCCATCGGCGGTCGTGCCCTGCGCGTCACCGACCACGAACACCTCGACGCGGTTGCAGGTCGAGAGGATCATCGCCTCGCGGACGTGGCTCTGGGCGCGCAGCCGCTCGAGCACCAGGGGGAGCTGAGCGGCGTCGAACGCGAGGCTCTCGCGCAGCTCGACAGCGGAGGTGCGGTGGCTGATGCCGAGCACCAGCGGCGTCGCCCATGCGGGAAGTCCGGCGTCGTCCACGTCGTCGCTGCTCCCCGGGCGTCAGCTCGGGTTGACCGGCCGGAACGAGTGCATCCCCGGGCCACCCATCAGGTTGACGGCCACGAACGTGACCACCACCAGCGCGAAGCCCGCGACCGAGAGCAGCGCCGCTTTGCGGCCGCGGAGGCCCACCAGCACGCGGCCGTTGAGCAGCACCGCGTAGAGTACCCACGTCGAGAGCGTCCACAGGATCTTGGGATCGTTCACCGCTTCCTTGAGCTTGGGATCGAGCAGGATCCAGAGACCGCCGGTGAGCATGCCCAGCGTGAGCAGCGGGAATCCGATGGTGATGAGACGGCGGTTCATGCGATCGAGCAGATCCAGGCTCGGCAACCGGTCCACCACCGGACCGCTGCGCTTGTTCTTCAGCGAGGTCTCGCGGATCAGGTACATGAGCCCGACCGCCGCCGCGAGCACGAACGCGACATCGCCGGCCACGGCCAGCGACACGTGCAACGGGAACCACACCGACTCGAACGACTTGTTGAGCGGGTGATCGGGCCGAGCGGGCTTCGGCAGCGCCAGCGCCATCAGCACCAGCAAGCACACGAGCGGGCTCAGGAACGAACCGACGGTGGGCAAGTGGTAGCGGAGCTGCACCGCCAGGAACCCGCACACCAGCGCCCACGCGTAGAAGCTCAGCGTGTCGGCCGCCGAGATCGTCGGCGGAAGGCCGTGCGCGCAGCGCACCGCGATGGCCGCCGTGTGCAGCACCAGCCCCACCGCGAACGCGATTCGCGCGACGCGGGCCGTGGCCGGCCGCGCGCCGACCAGCAGGTACGCGATGTAGGCGACCGTGCTGCCGAAGTAGACCGCGGCGGCGAGGAGCAGCAGAAGCTCGTGCATGGCGAGGCCTGAAAATCCGGGGAGACCTCGCATCATAATCCAGGATTCCGGACCCCTCCGTGTCGCTTGCGGGGCGCCTGGGGCCGTGAGACAAAGAGGCCCCTCGCAGCCCGGGCATCACGCATCGTCATGAGCCGCATCGCGCGATTGGAGCTGTTCCACGTCGAGATTCCGCTTGCTGCGCCGTTCTTCCCGGCGTGGATTCCCGGCTATCCGCAGACCCAGAACCGCATGACGGTGATCCGCGTCACCACCGACGACGGCGTGGTCGGGGTGAGCGCGGGAGCTGCCTTCGAGCGCGAGCGGCAGGGGCTGGGCTCGCTGCTCGGCCCGTACCTGATCGGCGCCGACGCGTCGGACCTGGCCGAGATCCGCCAGCGCATCACCGAGGCCTCGTTCCTGGGCTGGCACAACTGGTGGATCGAGCCGGCGTTCTGGGACATTCGCGGCAAGCTCGAGGGAAAGCCCGTCTATCGGCTGCTCAACCCCGAGATCGGGCGAGTCGAGCGGGTTCCCGTCTACGCATCGACCGGCAGCGTGATCCCGGTCCACGAGCGTCTCGCTTACCTCGACCGCATCCGCGCGATGGGCATCGGCGCGGTGAAGCTCCGGGTCCATTCGTTCAGCGAACGCGAGGACCTCGCCATCGTCGAGGCGGCGCGGCGCCACCTCGGCCAAGGCTTCACCATCGCGGTCGACGCGAACCAGGGCTGGCGCGTCGCGGTGATCGACGACGCGCCCCTCTGGGATCTCGAGCGCGCGACCCGCTTCGCTCGCGCGGTCGAGCCGCTCGAGGTCGCGTGGCTCGAAGAGCCGCTCGAGATGCACGACTACGAAGGCCTGGCACAGCTCCGCAAGTCCACGTCGACACCCATCGCCGGCGGCGAGCTGCTCGCCGGCTGGCACGACATACGCACCGCGTTCGAGCGCGGCTCGCTCGACGTCTACCAGCCCGACGCGCTCTTCTGCGGCGGGTTGGAGACCAGCCGTCGGGTGCTCGCCCAGTGCCGGATCGAGGGACTGTCGTTCTCGCCGCACACCTGGACCAACGGCATCGGGTTGCTCGTCAATCTCCACGCGTTCGCGGCGCATCCCGAGCGCCACCTTCTGGAATACCCGTTCGAGCCGCCGGGATGGCTGCCCGACGGCCGCGACGGCATCCTCGCCGATCCCATCCAGGTCGCACCGGACGGTACCGTGGCCGTTCCTCAGGAACCGGGTCTCGGGATTCACCTGGACGAGAAGGCGCTGGCGCGCTGGGGCAAGCGCTTCTTCCACATGACCAAGGCCTCGCTCGCGGTGCACACCATTCGCACCAAAGGCCTCCGCGCAGCGCTCGACCTCAAGCGCAAGAAGGAATCGCGCGGCCAACCGCGCGCGTGAGGAACCGGCGCCGCGACGGGCGCGGCCAGACCTAGCGGCTCGGCACGGACGTTGCGATCCACGACCTCATCGTGGACGAGAACGGGCTCCATCGATTGCTCGCGGCCGCGGTGAAAGTCGGCGCCAGCGACGTTCACCTCAAAGCTGGAGCAGCCCCTGCGCTGCGAATCGACGGCGAATTACGCCCTCTGCGCGCGCCACCGTTGACGGGAGAGGACACCGAGCGCCTTCGCGCGCTGGTCGCCGCGAGCTGCGCTGGCCGCCCTGATCTCGACGCCCACGCGAGTCTCGACGTCTCGTATCGCGTCCCCGGCCTGGGACGTTTCCGGGTGAGCCTCTATCGCACGCACGGGGCGTGGGCACTGGCGCTGCGCGCGATTCCCGCGACGATCCCCACCTTTCGAAGCCTCGGCCTTCCCCGCTCGCTGCGGGCGATCGCCGGCGAAACACGCGGGCTGGTGCTCGTGACCGGAGTCACCGGCTCCGGCAAATCGTCGACGCTCGCGGCCATGGTCGATCACATCAACACCACGCGCCGCGCTCACGTCCTCACCATCGAGGATCCGATCGAGTTCGTGCACGCCGACAAGCGATCGTGGATCACCCAGCGCGAGATCGGCGACGACTGCGCCGGTTTCGCCCTGGAGCTGCGCGCGGCGCTGCGTCAGGACCCGGACGTGATCCTGGTCGGCGAGATGCGCGACGCCGAGACCGTGGAGACCGCGCTCGAGGCCGCGGAAACCGGGCACCTGGTGTTTTCCACGCTCCACACCACCGATGCGGCCAGGACCGTGGGGCGCATCGTCCACTGCGTTCCGCCACATGCTCGAGACGGCGTGCGCGAGCGCCTCGCCGATCACCTGCGGGCGATCGTGAGCCAGCGGCTGGTGCCGCGCGCCACGGGCGGCGGACGCGTCGCCGCGGTCGAGGTGCTGATCAACACCGAAACCGTGCAGACCCTCATCCGCGAGGGTCGGACGCGCGAGATCCCCGGATATCTGGCGCGAAACGGCGACGCCTACGGCACCCAGACCTTCGACCAGCACCTGCTCGAGCTCCACGAAGCGGGAGTGATCACGTTCGACAGCGCGCGAATCGCGAGCTCCGGTCCGGCGGATCTCGAGCGGGCGATGCAGTTCGAGGCGTGAAGCACGGAAGCCCCTCAGCGCTCGATCTCGAACCGGTCCTGCCGTTCATCGGCGGCCTCAGGAACGACGAGGACGAGGTCGGAAACGTCGGATCGGTCGACGACGTCGATGGTGCGCTGGAAATCGTCCGCGCGCGGAAGCGACGAGCGCACGATGAGGCTCCACACCCCGTCCGAGAGGCCGTGGAGCTCGAAGGTTCCGTCGGCCTCGGAGGTCCCCTCGACGGAATCGGGATGGGCCCCGAACGCTCGCACGGTGAGCCCCGGTCGTGGCGACCCGTCGGCGCCGACGAGTCGTCCACGCACCGTTGCGCCGCGGTCGAGCTCGATCGGCCCCAGCTCGATCGTCTCCCCTGGCCGCGGGCGCGGGACCGCCATCCGTCTCGGGGCATGAGCCGGCTCGGACACCACGAGCTGGTGCGGCCTATCGTCGCGCGCGCGCAGCTCGAACTTGCCTTGCACCGACTCGAAGAGCTGGTCGTCCACCCAGAACGACGCGAGCGGCTCTCGGGACTCGGCATCCAGCACGCGGCCACGCCATCGGCCGAGTGTCCGGAGCTTGACTTCGATCGGCTTGGCGCCCGCGAACACGCGCGCTTCCGTGCGGTCCTCGAATCCGGTCGCGGTCACGCGCAGGTCGTGGGGGCCCGCCGCCAGACCACCCACCGAAAAACGTCCGTCCGCGCCAGTGACCACGGCGGTCCCACCGCTGCTCTCGACCCTCGCTCCGCCGACCGGTGTGCCGGTGGCATCCACCACCCGTCCACCGATCCACAGCCCTTCTCGAGCGCGGATCGTCACCTCGCCAACCCGCTCTCCCTCCGACAGCACGACATCCCCATACTCGATCGGAACGATCCCCGCGCCGCTCGCGCCGATCCGCCACGAGCCACCGGCCAGGCCAGCGAGCTCGAACGTGCCCGCAACCGGGTCGTCGAACGACCCTTGGCTCGTTTCGGTGGCGACCGCCCCACCCTCGCCCTCGTTCTTCCGGACCGCGCTGACTTTCACGCCGCCGAGAGGGCGATCACCCGGACCCAGAACCACGCCGGAAACCACGGCGCCCTCGGAGAGCAACATCGTGGCCCGAGCCCGGCCGCTCTCGGTCGAAGGCAAATCGTAGGTCACGTCATCGAGGTAGCGGGGATGCGAAGCGGCGAGAGTCGGCCGGGAGCACCGCCGGTGCGAGCAGAAGCATCCCTGCGCATCGGTGTGGCCCAGCTCTTCCTCCGTCGCCCCGACGCACCCGGCCCGAACGCTCGCGTCCGCGATCGGGTCCGCGTGATGCGTCAGCACGCGCACCACGAGAGAGACGTCGGACGACGAAGCCGGCGCTGCGGCCCGCTCGCAAGCGCAGGAACCGTCGTCCGCCGCTCCCGCGAGGGAGTCCGCCGATTCGCCGAGCGCGACTCCCGGCCCTTCGAGCCATCCCCAGAGCGCTGCGATCGCCAGCGCCCGCGCGGCCGGTGCGAACGCCGGACGTCCCGGCGGCCTCACGGCTGGTACGTGGCGACGCGGGTCCAAGCGCCGTGCGGATCGCGCTCGAGCACCATGAGCGTGCCGGGACGAAACGTGATCATCGCCGCCTGCTTCGGATCGCGCAGCAGACGCAGCGCGAGCCGAGCGACGTAGGGCAGATGACCGACGACGAGCGTGTCCTGGTCCGATGCAAAGAGCGACTCGACGATCGGGCTCGGGTCCTCGTCGGGCTCGAGCCGCGGATCGACGGTGATCACGGCGTCGGGCGCCAGGAGGCGCGCGAGGATGACCGCCGTCTCCTCGGCACGCTTGAGGCCGCTGTGCGTCACTCTGGTCACGCGCAGGCCGTCCGCTGCCACCGCGGCGCCCACACGCTCGACCGCCTCGCGGCCGCGCTCGGAGAGCGGCCGGGCCGAGTCCGACGCTGCCTCCATCGCCTCGCCGTGACGCGCCACCAGTAACCGCACGCTGAGCCTCTCGAGCTGGGCTCACGCCTCGGTTCGCGAGCGGAGCCCTCGCGTCTTGTAGCACGCACGGGAACGGTTGGTAGTCCATCCGTTCGCTCGCTCGCCACGGGCAGGGAGCGGGGGCCTTCAGCCGGAGACGCGCTCGATGCCGTCTGGAGCGCGCGCGGTCCCTCGGGCGCGAGGCCAAACACGAGCGGATCCGCTCCGGATCTGGTAAGTGGTGCATTACCAGAATGGTAAGTAAGACATTACCAATATGGTAGTTAATGTATTGCCATATTGGTCACTTTTAGACTACCAAGGACAGCACCGGGCCGTCCGCGCGGCCCCAGGGCACGCCAAAAGGCCGCTTTCCAGGGTAAAAACCGCGCTCCTCCCGCCCGTTCGGCGGTTGCGCGGCTCACACCGGGACGTCGGGCAGCTTGCTCTTGAAGTCGGCGAGTCTCGGCAAGCCCAGATCTCGCTTCGAGAGGATCGGCGCGGGATCGGGCCAGGGGATCGCGAGATCCGGATCGTTCCATGCGATCCCGGCCTCGGTGGAGCCGTCGTAGTAGCTGCTCACCCGGTAGACGAAGTCTGCTTCGTCGGAGAGCACGCAAAACCCGTGCGCGAAGCCCACCGGAATGAAGAGCTGCTGGTGTCCCTCGTCGTCGAGCAGCTGCGCCATCCATCGGCCGAACGTGGCCGAGCGCGGCCGGATGTCCACCACCACGTCCCACACGGCGCCACGGGTGCAGCGCACCAGCTTCGCCTGGCCCGGATGCATCTGGAAGTGGAGCCCGCGCAGCGTGCCCTTCACCGAGCGCGAATGATTGCCCTGCACGAACTCCGCGGTCACCCCGGCCGCGCGTAGCGAATCGGCGCGGTAGCTCTCGAGAAAAAAGCCGCGCTCGTCGCGGTGCACCTTGGGCTGGACCAACAGCACGCCCGGAAGCTCGGTCGGCACGATCTCCACGGGCTCCTCCTCTCTCCTTCGAAGCTCAGAGGTCGAGCAGGAACCGCGCGATCGAGCGGCGCTGGATCTCGCTGGTGCCCTCGACGATCGTGAGCATGCGCACGTCCCGATAAAAGCGCTCGATGGGCAGCTCCTTGGTGTAGCCCGCGCCGCCGTGGATCTGCAGCGCGCGGTCCGCGACCCGGTTCACCATCTCGGTCGCGAAGAGCTTGGCCATCGCGCATTCCTGGTCGACGTTCCTGCCGGCGTCCCTGGCCCGCGCCGTCGCGTAGACCAGCGTGCGGCTCGCCTCGACCTCGGTGGCGCTGTCGGCGAGCATCCACTGGATGCCCTGGTTGTCGCCGATCGGACCGCCAAACGCGTGGCGGAGCTTCGCGTACTCGACCGCCATCTCGAGCAGCCGCTCGGCGGCGCCCACCGCGCACGCGGCGAGGTTGAGGCGCCCGTCGTTGAGACACGCCTGCACCAGCTTGAAGCCGTAACCTTCCTCTCCGAGCAGGTTCTCCGCCGGGACCTCGCAGTCCTCGAAGATCACCTCGCCAGGATGCGAGCCGCGGCCGCCCATCATTTCCTGCTGCTTGCCGAGCGAGAGCCCGGGCGCGCCCTTCGGCACCAGAAAGGCCGAGATCCCGCCGCGCGCTCGCTTTTGCTTGTCGGTCACCGCGAACACCGTGAAGAGCTCGGCGCGGTGCGCATGGGTGATGTAGTGCTTGCGGCCGTTCAGCACCCAGCGATCGCCCTTTCGAGCCGCGCTGGTCTGGATGCCTTGCGCGTCACTGCCCGCTCCCGGCTCGGTGAGCGCGAACGATGCCAGGATCTCACCGCGCGCGAGCCGCGGCAGGATCTCGCGCCGTTGCGCGTCCGAGCCGCCGAGCAGGATCGCCTTGTGGCCGATCGAGTTCGAGACCGTGATGTACGAGCGGATGGCGCTGTTGGCCTTGGAGATCTCGCCCGACACCGCCGCGTAGGCGAGCGCGCCCAGCCCCATCCCGCCATATTCTTCGGGAATGGTGAGGCCGAAGAGACCGAGATCGCGCATCTGCTGCACGATCTCCTCGGGGACCACCCCGCGCTCCTCGATCTCGTGCTCGCGCGGGATCACCACCTGGTAGACGAACTTGCGGACCGTGTCGCGCAGCGCGATCACGTCCTCGGGAAGGTCGGCCAGCGGCGATTCCAAGCGTGAGCTTCCTTTTCGGCGGGAGAACCATCCATCCTATGTCCGGCGGTAGGTCGCGGCAACGGCCGCGAGCGAGGAGCCGCGCGATGCGCGCACTGACCAAGGCCGAGAAAGAAGCGGTCCTGATCGAGGTCCAGAGCCGCGTGCTCGCGGCCAAGGACGCGCTCACCGAGCGCGAGCCCAACTTCGACCTGGCGGCGGTGGTGAACGACGCGCTCTACCACGAGCGCCACCGCCTCGACACGCATCGTGGCAGTCCCACCTGGAAGGAAGACCACGTCTTCTGGAAGAAGGTCTCGCGGCGACTTTCGCGCGCCTCCACCCGCGAGCTACGCGACATCCTCGGCAGCGTGATCCACCGCTACCTCGAGGAGATCATCGGCAACTTCGACCCCAAGGTGTACCGGGTCGCCACCAAGATGATCCCGTACGCGCTCTCGGGCCTGCTCAACACGATGTCGCCCACGCGGTTGCTGTCGGGGTTCTCGAGCCTCGCGAATCTCGACGATCACCTGCTGGTGCGCGGCGAGATCGACACCATCCTCGAGCTCTCGAAGCGCGGCACCGTGATCCTGGTGCCCACGCATCTCAGCAACATGGACTCGCCGGTGATCGGCTACGCGCTCTACAAGGTCGGGCTTCCGCCTTTCACCTACGGCGCCGGGCTCAACCTCTTCACCAATCCGATCATCGGCTACTTCATGAACCACCTGGGCGCCTACAAGGTCGACCGGCTGAAGAAGGACGATCTCTACAAGGACACGCTCAAGGAATACGCCACCTACACGCTCGAGATGGGGATCCACAACCTTTTCTTTCCAGGCGGCACGCGCAGCCGCTCGGGAAGCCTGGAACGGAAGCTCAAGCTGGGCCTCATGGGCACCGGTGTCCTCGCGTACCAGAACAACCTCAAGAACCGGAAAGAGAACCCCAAGATCTTCGTGGTGCCGTGCACGCTTTCCTATTCGCTGGTGCTGGAAGCCGAGACGCTGATCGACGACAGCCTGCAGGAGGCCGGGAAGGCGCGCTACATCATCACCGACGACGAGTTCTCGAAGCCGGGCCGCATCCTCAACTTCCTGCGCTCGCTCATCAGCCTCGATTCGCGCATCTACGTCACTTTCAGCGATCCGCTCGACCCATTCGGCAATCGCGTGCTACCCGACGGAACCAGCGTCGACCACCGCGGCCGTCCCATCGACATCCAGGGTTACGTCACCTCGGGCGGCGAGGTCCGCCACGACGAGCAGCGCGACGCCGAGTACACCCGCGAGCTCGGCGAGAGCGTGGTACGCGCGTTCGCCAGCGACAACACGCTGCTCTCGACGCATCTGGTGGCGGCGGTGCTCTTCCAGATGTGCAAGGACCGTCACCCGAAGCTCGACCTCTACCGGCTGCTCCGCGAGAGCGCGCTCCAGAGCGAAGGATTTCCGCTCACCGAGGTCTACACCCGCACCGAGCGGATGCTCGCCAAGGTGAAAAAGCTCGAGCAGGAAGGAAAGGTCCGCTACGGCGAGGAGCGGGTGGGCTGGGACGCGCAGGCCGTGGTCTCGGAGGGCCTCAAGTATTTCGGCGTCTATCACACGACGCCCGCCGCCACCCGCCGCGGCGACCGGATCTTCCCGACCGCGCCGAATTTGCTGCTCTACTACTCGAACCGCACGCTGCCGTACGGATTGTGATGCGCACGTCGATCCACCTGCCGTTTTCCGTAGCGCCCAGCGAGAGCTGAGTCGACGATGGCTGCCAGAGCGAAAGCCAAAACCGAAAAGTCCGAAAAACTCCCGGCGTCCCGCACCCTCGGCATCGTGGGCGCAGGGGTCTGGGGCACCACCCTCGCCGCGCACGTGAGCGGCGGCGGGCACGGCGCCGTGCTCTGGGACGTCGACCCGGCCGTGGTCCGCGAGATCCAGTCGAAACGAGTCAACTCGCGCTCGTTGCCCGGCCGTTCTCTCCCAACCACGGTTCGGGCCACGTCGGACCTGGCCGAGCTCGCGGCCGACAGCGACGTCATCGTGCTCACGGTGCCGTCGATCGCGTTCCGCGCGGTGCTCGAGCAGCTCGGGCCGCACGTGGACGCCCACCACACGCTCATCCACACCACCAAGGGTCTCGAGCGCACCACCTCGGCACGCATGACCGAGATCATCCGCGACGAGACTTGCTGCAAACGTTTCGGCGTGCTTTCCGGTCCCAACCTGGCGCCCGAGGTTTTGCAGGAGCAGCCGAGCGCCGCGGTGATCGCGTCCCGTTACCCGGAGGTGATCGAGGCGGCGCAGACCTTCTTCGTGCGGCCGTTCTTCCGCGTCTACGGCAGCACCGACGTGGTGGGCGTCGAGATGGGCGCCGCGGTCAAGAACGTGCTCTCGATCGGCATGGGTTTCGTCGCCGGCATGGGCCTCGGCCAGAACACGCGCTCGCTCATCGTCACCCGCGGGCTCGCCGAGATGATCCGCATCGGTGTGCGCGTCGGCGCCGACGCGCACACCTTCAACGGCATCGCCGGGATCGGCGACCTGATCGGCTCGGCCATGATCCGCGAAAGCGCCAACTTCGCGGTCGGAGAAGCCATCGCGGAGGGAAAGACCCTCGCCGAAGCCGAGCGCGCGGCCGCCAGCTTCGCCGAAGGAGTCTCCACGGCCGAGGCGCTGCACTCGCTCCTCGCGAAGCTCGGCGTCGACGCACCGCTCTCCGAGGGCGTCTACCGGGTACTTTACGAAGATGCGAAGCCAGCCGACGTCTTGAAGGGGCTCATGTCGCGGCCGCCGACCATGGAGCTCGATGCCCACCCGCACGCCTGACCGGTCCACGCGCAAGAAGCCCAAGTCCGCGGAGAGCACGGAGTCCACCGCGTCCGCGGACGTTGCGTCGGCCGACGCGGCTGCGGCCGACGCCGCCGACCTGGAGTCGATCCGCGCGCTGGGCGTCGACCGCGTCAATCACCGCACGCTGGACGCCGACTTCGACGGCGACGTCTACATCTGGGACGTCGACAAGACCTACCTCGACACGCAATTCGACACCTTCAAGGGATTGATGCGGATCCCGTTCGAGGCGGCCGTCGACAAGCGCGCCTTCCCGGGAACCGCGCAGCTCTTGCGCGAGCTGCGCCGTGGACCGGGCAAGCAATCGATCTCGGCGCCGCTCTATTTCATCTCGGGCAGCCCGCCCAGGCTGCGCGCGGTGCTCGAGAAGAAGATGCTCCTCGACGGCGTCGAGTTCGACGGGCTCACGCTCAAGGACCCGGTTCAGAACATGCGCCGCGGCGGGTTCCGGGCACTCAAGGCGCAGCTCGCGTACAAGCTCGTGGGCCTGCTGCTCCATCGCCGCGAGTTTCCCGAGGGCGCGCGCGAGATGCTGTTCGGCGACGACGTCGAGAGCGACGCGATCATCTACGCGCTCTACGCCGACGTGGTCGCCGGCCGAATGCGCGGCGCCGAGCTGCTGCGCATCCTGCAACGCCACCGCACCGAGTACCACCTGGCCGAGTGGGTGGTGAGCTTCGCGGACCGCATCCCGGCGGTCGACTCGGTGCAGTGCTTCTTCATCCACCTCGCTCGTGCCGCCGATCCCGAGCGCTTCGCGGCGTTCGGCCCGTCGCTGATCGCGGTGCACGACTCGCTGCAATCCACGCTGGTGCTCGCGGCGCTCGGCAAGATCTCGTCCGAGGGCGCCGTGCGAGTGGCCGCGGCGATGCGCGAATCCGGCGCCACCGACATCGCCCTCTTGGCCAGCGTGCTCGACGCTTACCGGCGCAAGCTCGTCGGCGGCCCGGCGCTCGACGGCTTGCTCGCGAAGCTCGCCGACGCGGGCCACCTGCCGGCGGAGGTGCGATTCGCCGCCACCGCCGTCGTGCCCACGCCAGGTCGCGCGCCGTCGAATCAGCCGATTCTGCCGTCCGACGAACGCGCCTGATCGCGATCGTCCGGCAGCGGCCGGAAGCCCATCACAGCGGCTTGACGACCGCGCCCAGCACCACCGCGCCGCCTCGGTCCTCCGGGCAGATCGAGATCGGATCGCCGGTGACGAGCAGCACCAGGCTGGCATTCGTCAGGCTTTGCCGCGGAGCGTCCGCGACGATGCTGAACTTCGCGGGGCGGGAGCCGTTCCCGTCGCTCCAATCGCCGTCGACGAAGCTCGCCTCGTCAGACCACAGCACCTTGCCGTCGGGCGAGATCACGTAGCCCATGACCCAGCGCCGGTAGGAGCCGGGTTGCGGGGAGTGCTCGCTCACGTGGAAGCCCTTGGGGAGCCTCCCGACGCTCACGCGCCCGCTCACCACCAGCTGCGAGTCGCGCAGCTCGTTCCGCACGTCGGTCACCGTGCTGAGATCCTTGGGAGCGGCAGGTATGTCCTCGATCGCATACGGGAACGGCACCTGGATTCCGCCCTTGAACCATTCCTTGAGCGGCGCCGCGTAACGCGCCGGCGAGGTCGCGAGCGACAGACCGTCGGGCGGGTGGCCGCCGGCGAAGCGGCCGAGGTCCTGACGCACCAGCCGTTGCCGCTCGATCTCGTCTTGCGCGCGGCACGCGTCCGACTGGTTCTTGGCACAAGCCTTCTCGAGCAGCGGAACCGCGGCGGCGTAGTCCTTCGCCCCGCCCTTCCCGTCCATGCACATGCGCGCCAGGTCGTAGCAGGCGAGGCCGTCGCCGCGCTCGCAGGTCTGCTGGAGGACGCCCCGGGCGCGCTCGTAGTCGGGCGGCATGAGCTGGCCGTCGGACAAGAGCTTGGCGAGCGCGATGCAATTCGCGGGTGTCCCCGACGCGCACGCGAGCTGGTAGTAGCTCGCCGCTTGCGCGCCGTCCTGGTCGACTCCCTGGCCGTGGAGATAGCGGCCGGCCAGCCGCTCGCAGCAGCTCGCGCTTCCGCTCCGGCACGCCGCATCGTCGCGTGCGATCCACTGCTGCTCCGCCTGCTCGGGAGTGGGCAGATCGAGGGCTCCGCAGGCCGCCACCGCCGCGAGGCCCGCGACCATCGCGAGCGAGCGGGAGATTCGAGATCCGTGCATGCGCTCCCCCCCGAGTCCGTTTTTCAGTGTATCGCCCGCCGATCCGCGCCGCGGAGGGCGTAAATACGCCACTTCCCGGGACCGGGGAATCCACGTAACAAGAGAGCGCCATGAAGAGCGGCGGCCGCGACCAGCTCGTGCTCGTCGCGATCGCGATCGAGAAGCCGGCGGGCGAGATGGTGTTCCACCCGGAGGCCGAAGACCGGATCGAGGCGGGCGATCGCCCGGTGCCGATGGGCCAGACCGCGAGCCTCAGGCAGCTCGAGGACCGGCTGCGAGGCTAAGGGCCGTGCGCTCGGCGAGAGCGCGGCGAGGCGGGCATTCTGTCGGTGATGCGGAGTGAATCGCGAGCCAGCGGCGTCGGGCGTCCGCTCCTGGCACGCCTGGCGTGTCTGGCCGTGGCGCTCGTGCTGGCGGCCGAGCCGGCGACGGACGTCGCGCGCGCCGCCGACCCGCAGTTCATCCAGTACGTCGAAAGCCCGTACCACTGGGTGCGGCGACCGGCGTGGCTGAACCCGCGCGCCACGGGCCTGCTCTCGGACGCGGTGGGCTGGCTCGGCATGCTGGGCCGGGTGCCGTTCGAGAAGTACGAGCGGACGTCGTTCATGCTCGACCTGCGGGGCACCCATCCGCTCTCGCTCACGGCGAGCCCGATCTACGTCGCCCAGGAAGACGTCATCGATATCGTGCAGCAACGTCGCGAGATCATGGCCGGCAACGTGTGGGCGCGCCTCACCGACTACCACATGCTCGACTTCGGCGCGCTCTACTGGCTCACCGGCAACTTCTACGACCAGAAGGTCTTTCTCTCGTACGTGCAGGCCAGCTACTTCGACGACCTGAACCACGACGATCAACACACCGTGGACTTCGACCTCGACGGACGCAGCTTCACCGAGCTCGCGCACCGCTTCACCTCCACCGAAGATCCCACGCGGTCCGGCTTGCGCTTGCGAATGCGCACCCAGTACCGCGACGGCGACGAGTTCCAGCTGCTGTTGGTGGACGAGAAGCCCTTCCGCTGGCTGCTCACGACGGAGGTCTTCTGGTACCGCGAGATCCTCCGCGAAGGACAGAAGGAGCGCGACCTGCTCGACCCCGAGCCCTACCCGCTCGAGTCGCCGCCGCGCCTCACCTTCGAGGCGCGCATCCAGGAGCACCTGGCGCGCTCCGGCTACGACGCGCGCTCGAAGGGACTCCAGGCGGTCATCATGGCGACCTGGTCGCCCGATTTCCTCGAGTCGCACCCCACCCCGAACCTCTTCATGTTCCCGCAGCTCGACGAAGAGCTGCGCTGCGGCATCATCGGCGGCGATCTCGACGGTATCTGCACCCTGGAGACGTCGCCTGGATACAAAGTCGTCGCGATCCGTCTGCGGAACCCGTTGAGCCCGCTCGGCTTCAACCAGTACTTCGAGGGCGTCGAAGGCGACATGGAGTTCCGGCTGCGCACCGACACCACGTTCGACGCCAACGACGCCACCTTCAAGCTGCACGTGCAGCCCGAAGTGGAGCTCGCCCTGCGGTTCTATTGAGCAGCCGGCTTCCGATCCACGGCGGAGCGCATCGCCTGGCCGTGGACGAAGCCGAAGATCAGCACCTGCACCACGTTGCCGAGCGGCGAGCCGGGTGCCTTGCGCGTGTAAGGCATCCACATCGTGAAGAGCTCGCCCACGTGCGCCACGAGCATCACCCAGAACACCCACTTGCCGATGGTGGCGAGCGCGGCCGGGAACGTGGCCGGTGAGAGCACGCAAGCGAGCGCCACGATCCACACGATCGCCAGCACGATCTTGGCTGGCTTGATCCACGCGTCCTCGGGCTTCATTGGTCCCCCCATTTCGCCTTCGGGCCCGAGGAATTACCGCCGATCGCCGGGCGACGCAAGGTGCCGCACCGCTTGGCAGTGGATCCGGTTGATCGCTGCCCACCGAGAGACCGGTGGGCCTCCAGCCAGAGTCGCGGGGACTGCCGCCTGGAGCGCGCGCGGTCCCTCGCGCGCGAGGGCAAACCGACCGACGACGTCGAGGCCGCCGAGTGCCAGCTCGCCACGTTCTTCACCGAGGTCGAGTTCGTCGCCGCCGACGTCGCCGGGCGCTTCATGTCCACGATGTCGCCCGATGACTACGAGGTGCGGCAGTTCCTGACCATGCAGATGATGGACGAGTCGCGCCATCTCGAGGTGTTCCGGAAGCGCGCGCTCGCGAACGGCGGCGGGCTCATGCGCCGGGTCGACAGCATCAGCGGCATCGTTGGAGGCACCCGAGAGCACCAGGCGGCTGGCCGGGTTCTCGCCGCCCGCGCCGCTCGGGCGCCACCTCGCTCAGGTACTTGAGGTGGAGGATCCCGAATGCGACGTGGCGCAGAAGACGCTGCTCGCCATCCGCCAGCGCTAGGCTCGGGAGTATTTCCGTCGCCTCAGGGCCGCCGGCTTCGACGACCGGCTCTCGAACGGCCGCGTCCACCCCGTGCTGGAGCGAGGGACCGCCTCCCTCCACCGCTCAGCCGGATTCGACACGCGGTCGAGCCCTGGTGCCACACTGTGCGTTCGCGGGAAATCGTCATGAGCGGCGCCAGCGAAATCGTCGGCACGGTGCACCTGGTCGGCGCCGGCCCGGGAGATCCCGGGCTCATCACGGTCAAGGGGATGGCGCTGCTGCGGCGCGCCGACGTGGTGGTCTACGACCATCTCGCGAGCCCGTTCCTCTTGAACGAGATCCCGCCGGAGGCCGAGCGGATCTACGTCGGCAAGAAGCCGGGCGAGCCGCGTGTCGAACAGGCGGCGATCCAGCAGCTCCTGGTGGATCGCGCGCGAGCCGGAAAACGCGTGGTCCGGCTCAAGGGTGGCGATCCGTTCGTGTTCGGGCGCGGCGGCGAGGAGGCCGAAGTGCTCGCGGCCGCGGGTATTCCGTTCGAGATCGTGCCCGGTGTCACGAGCGCCATCGCGGTGCCGGCCTATGCGGGAATTCCTTCCACGCATCGCGGCCTCGCGACGTCGCTCTTGGTGGCGCTCGGACGCGGCGAAGGCGAGTCCGACGACGGCGACGACTCGGCCGAAGCCGTAGCACTTCCCGCGACGCGCGCGACCGGCAAGGAAACGGTGGTGCTGCTGATGGGCCGCGCGAATCTGGCGCGAAACGTCGAGGCGCTGCTGGCACGCGGCTTCGACGCCGCGACTCCCGCGGCGCTGATCCGCTGGGGCACCACACCCGAGCAGGAAACGCTCGTGGCGCCGCTCGACCGCATCGCCGCCGAGGCCGACGCGCGAGGCTTCAAGCCGCCGGTGGTGCTGGTGGTCGGCGAGGTCGTCGGGCTGCGCGAGCGGCTGCGCTGGTGGGACACGCGCCCGCTCTTCGGCTATCGCGTGCTGGTGACGAGGGCGCGCGATCAAGCGGCCGACCTGGTGCAGGCGCTCGAGGCGGAAGGCGCGACACCGATCACTTTCCCCACCATCGAGATCGGCCCGCCGGAATCGTTCGAGGCTCTCGATCGCGCGGTCGACGAGATCGCGAGCTACGACTGGGCGGTCTTCACCAGCGCCAACGGAGTGCGCTGCTTCTTCGCGCGCATCGAAGCGCGCGGCCGAGATTTGCGCGACTTGAAGGGCGTGCGGATCGCGGCGATCGGCTCGTCGACGGCGCAGGCCGTGGAGGAGCTCAGGATCCGCGTCGATCTGGTCCCAGAGGAATATCGCGCCGAGGGACTTCTCGACGCGTTTCGCGCGGTCAACGGCTCGGTCGACGGATTGCGCGTCCTGATCCCGCGGGCTGCCATCGCGCGCGACCTGTTGCCACGCGAGCTAGAGCGCGCGGGCGCCCACGTCACCATCGCCGAGGCCTATCGCACGCGTCGTCCGCAGCTGCCGGTCGAGTCGCTGCTCGCCGACTTCCGCACCGGACGCATCCAGTATCTGACCTTCACCAGCTCCTCGACGGTGCGGAACTTCGTGGAGGCCCTGGGCGGCGTGCCCGCCGACCTCACGCGCGCCCGCGTCGCGTGCATCGGCCCCATCACCGCCGACACTGCCCGGGAGCTCGGCTTCGCCGATCCGCTGGTGGCTCGCGACTCGACCATCGCCGGGTTGGTTCAGACCTTGGTCGAGGACGCACGGGCGAGAGCGGCGTCGGCCTGACCACACGGAGGGCAGCCGGTCCGTTGGAGGGCTGCGGTCCCTCGCAGCCGCAGCGTCGGATCTCGATCGACCGCCGCGGACGCGAGGGACCGCGTCCGTCCAACCGGCCGCAGCGCGAGGTTTTCGGACCCCGTGAACGTTTGGGGTGTCCTCCCCGCTAACGGTTCGTGGCGCCGGCGAGGGCTGCGGTACAAGTGGCGGCAGTGACCGACCCGGACGATCGACTCCGCGTGCCCCGGGCGGTCGAGCCCGACTCGGCGCTGGTGCTGCGCGCACGGCGCGGCGACGCCGCCGCGTTCGAGACGATCTTCGACCGCCACTCGGGCTGGGTCACCGCCCTCGCCATGCGTTTCCTCGGCCAGCGCGACGACGCCCTCGACGTCCTGAGCGAGACCTTCGAGTACCTGGTCGGCAAGATGCCCTCCCTCACCCTCACCACCACACTACGTGGTTTCCTTTATCCGGTAGTCCGGCACCTCTCGATCTCCAAGCACCGCCAGCGAAAGCGCCGCGCCAACGTGGACGACGTGGTGCTCATCGACGCGTCGTGGCTCGATGCCTGGATCCAGCCCGATCTCAGGAAAGCGCTCGCGGCCGTCGAGCCGCCCCACCGCGAAGTGGTGCTGATGCGCTTCGGCGACGGCCTGAGCGTGCGCGAGATCGCCGAAGCACTCGCGATCCCCGAAGGCACCGTGAAATCCCGCCTCCACCACGCGATCCGCGCGCTGCGCGAGGTCCTCGGCTCATGAGCGACGACGCGACCACCGAGCACCTGGGCCCGCTCAGCCTCGACGCGCTGCGCTTGGGCCGCGGCAGCGACTTCGAGTACGCGCACCTGCGCTCGTGCGCCGAGTGTCGAGAGGGCGTGGCGCTGCTGCGCCGCCTGGCGCACGAACTGGAACCGGCGTCGCGGGCTCCGTTCGAGATCCCAGCCGATCGCCGCCGCGCGATCCTGGCGAACGCGAAAGGCAAGCTCCACGCCCCGCATCGCCTCGCGGCTCCCAGCCTCACACGGCGGGAGCTCGTTCCCGTGGCAATCGCCGCGTCACTGCTGATCGGGATGGGGCTCGAGTGGTGGTATCAGCGGCTCGACGACGCCCTTCGTCAGAAGCCGGCTCCCGCGTCGACCGCGCGTCGCGAGCCGGCCACGGAGCCCGCGCCGCGAGCTCCGCGCGAAGTCGCTCCCGTCCCTGCGCCAGAGGTACTTCCCGCTCTGCCACCGAATCACTCGCTGCTACCGACTCCGGCGCCGATGCCGACTCGACCCGCCCGGCCCCCTGCGGTCGATCACGTGCCCTTCCACGCGACCGTGGGTGACGGCAGCGCTTACGCGAGTTCGTCTCAAGCCTCCCCGAGGGCCGATCGAGCGGAGATCGCGACCGTGAACGAATCGGACACGAGCTCTGCCAACTCGTCACCCAGCACGCCGGCCTATCCCTCTTCGACGTATCCCACCCGCAGCGACGGGTGGAGCGGCTCGACCGGCTACGGCGTGAAGATCAAGCTCGCGACGCTCGCACCGCAAGGCTCGGCGTGGGAGAACCTGCTGGTCGAGCTCGGGGAGAAGTGGACGGAGCAGTCGAAAGACACCGGAACGCCGATCGGGCTCAAGGTCTATGCGGGCGGCCTCACGGGCGACGAGGGCGACACCGTCAAGAAGATGCGCGTGGGTCAGGTGCAAGCCGCCGCTCTCACAGTGGTGGGTTTGCGCGACATCGACCCAGGGACCCAGGCGGCGAGCGTCCCGGGCTTGCTGGGGAGCGACGCCGAGACGAATTACGTGCTCGAACGAATGGAGCCGGTCTGGGAGAAACGGCTTCTCGACAAGGACTACGTCGTGCTGGCGTGGGGCGACGCGGGTTGGATCCGCTTCTTCGCGAAGAAGCCGCTGCGCTCCCCCGCCGATGCGGCGGGGCTCAAGGTCTTCGCGTGGGCAGGCGATCCGGCGGCGGTAGAGGCGTGGAAGGCGGCGGGCTTCCAGCCAGTGGTGTTCTCGGCCACCGACATGATGAGCGGCCTCACCACCGGAATGATCGAGGGGTTCACCACCAGCGCGATCATGGCGAACGCCTCTCGCTGGTACGAGAAGGCGCACTACATGACCGACGTTCCCTGGGGACGGCTGCTGACCGCGATGCTCGTGAAGAAGGAAACCTGGGAGAAGATCAATCCCGATCTGCGGCCCAAGCTCCTCGAGACCGCTCGCCGGTTCGGCAAACGCATCGACGCCGAGGTCGGCAAGCTCGAGAGCGACTCGCTCGTCGCCATGGAGAAAGACGGGCTCGAGGTGGTCGGAACGACCGCCGAGGAACGCGTCGAGTGGGCGAGGTTCGCCGAGAAATCGTGGCCGTCGATTCGCGGCGCGATCGTCCCCGAAGACCAGTTCGACGATGTGGCGCGGCTCCGCGACGAGTACCGAGCAAAGAACGGAAAGTCCGACGACCCGCGCTGAAACACCAGGCCCGCCGCGATCGAGCTATCGTTTCCCTCGACGAAGCTCGCGGCCGCGGAGCCACCGATGGACACCAAGCGCACGCCCGACGACCGTTTCGGAATCTGCCCGGTGATCCGTTTTCGCCGCACTACGCCGAGGTCGGTGGCGTGGTTTCAGCGCTTGACGATTCCCGCGCGCCGGCCGTAGAGTTTTTCTCCCTCCCGAGCGGCCACCAAAAGTATCGGACGGCCCTCAACGCTCTAAGCTTTTCGTTCGATTTCGAGTCCGGCTCGAGCGTCCGGCTCCCCGTCGAAGTTTCACCAACCGATCAGGGCCTTCGCCCCGAGGGGACAGCACGCATGCGCGTTCAACGGATTTTGCTCTGCGCCCTGCTCGCATCGGTGAGCGTCGGAGCCACCTGCTCACCCGTGACGTTCCAGCTCGAGTACGGCGTGGGTGCATTCGCGAGCGCCTTGTCGGTTCAGCAGACCACCGACGGCGGGTTCGTCTTCGCGGGTTCATACCGGGAGCTCTCGGATAGCTCGCAGCATCCGTACCTCGTCAAGACCGACGAGCTAGGCAACGTGGTATGGCAGCAGATCTTTCAGGGCATCGCGAACGACGAGTTCCACCACGTGGAGCAGACGCCCGACGGCGGGTTCTTTCTGGTCGGTCATTCCTACTCCACTCTCTTGATGAAGACCGACGCCACCGGCCAGGTGTCGTGGCAGGCGAGCGCATATGTGTACACCGCCACCCGTGCGACCGATGGCGGCTACGTGGGCGTGGCCGGCCAGAGCGTGACTCCTTGCCCGCGCGGCGACACCTGCGCGACGCCCGTGATCTCGAGGTTCGATGCGAACGGGAACCTTCAGTCCGAGACCGCGGTGAGCCCGACACCCCTCACGGATCACGAAGCCGTCGTCCTTCGAGAGACCTCCGACGCACTCTACGTCGTCGCAGGAACCACCCTGCGGGCCGGATCGGCCGCGCGCAACATCTGGTGGGCGAAGCTCGATCCGAGCGGCCAGGTGATCTGGCAAGGGAGCCTCGCCAGTCCCAACTACAGCTCGACCAGCGACATGCGGCTCACCTCCGACGGCGGCCTGATCATTGCCGGCAAGGAGTGCCCCGTCGCGGGGAACTGCCCGGGGGGCGAAGATGGGGTTGTGGTCCGAGTGGGGCCGTCGGGAAATCTTTCCTGGCAACGCACGTTCGGTGGGCCTTTCGAAGACGTTAGCGTCTCCGCGCAGCAGACGTCGGACGCGGGCTTCGTCGTAGCAAGTGAAACCACTCCGGATGGCTCCCTCTACCAGGGCTCTCTGACGAAGCTCGACGCAGCAGGGGCCACGGTCTGGCAGCGATACTTCAGCCCGCTCGGTGCCACCGGGAACCTCGATTTCTACTCCATCCAGCAAACATCGGACGGTGGATACGTCCTTGGGGGTGACCAGGAGACATATCCCACACCCGCGGGCAGCCAGGCTGTGCTGATCAAGACGGATCAAGACGGGCATCTGTCGCCAGGCCCGTGAGAGGTGGCACCTGCCACCTCGCGCACGAATCGACGCGGCGCAATCGGAGCCCGCCGGTCGGCAACCCTCGAAACGCGTGACGCCCGCGGTTTTGCGCGACGCCGCGATTCCGCAGGGCTAGGATGCGCGGCATCCCGCTCGTCTCCGATCTGGAAGGCCGCATCCATGGACATCAAGCGCACACCCGACGACCGTTTCGCGAATCTGCCCGGGTATCCGTTTTCGCCGCACTACGCCGACGTGGGCGGGCTGCGCATGCACTACGTCGACGAGAGGCCCCGCGACGCCGCGCCGGTCTTGATGCTGCACGGCGAGCCGTCGTGGTCGTATCTCTATCGAAAGATGATTCCGCTGCTGGTCGCCGCGGGACACCGCTGCGTGGCGCCGGATCTGATCGGCTTCGGGCGCTCCGACAAGCCGGGCGACCGGCGCGACTACACGTATCAGCGGCACGTCGACTGGGTGCGTGCGTTCCTGGAGGCGATCGACCTCCAGCGCGCGACGCTCGTCTGCCAGGACTGGGGCGGTCTCATCGGTCTGCGGCTGGTGGCCGAGCACGTCGAGCGGTTCGATCGCGTGGTCGCGGCCAACACGTTCTTGCCGACCGGTGACAAGCGTGGCGGCAAGGCGTTCGAGCAATGGCAGCGCTTCTCGCAGGAAACGCCCGATTTCACGGTGGGCGCGATCGTGCAGGGCGGCTGCGCGACGTCGCTCGCCGACGAGGTCGTGGCCGCTTACGACGCGCCCTTCCCGGACGATTCCTACAAGGCGGGCGCGCGCCAGTTTCCGATGCTGGTGCCCACCACGCCCAACGATCCCGCCACCGAGCCCAACCGCGCCGCGTGGGAAGTGCTGAAGCGCTTCGAGAAACCGTTCCTCTGCGCCTTCAGCGATCTCGACCCGATCACCAAGGGCGCCGAGAAGCTGCTCATCGAAGCGATCCCGGGAGCCAAGGGGCAGCCGCACGCCACGATCACCGACGCGGGCCACTTCCTCCAGGAAGACAAGGGCGAAGAACTGGCACGAGTGGTGGCCGACTTCATCGCGCGCACGGGCTGAGCGCGACGCGGTCGAGCGCTCGCGCGCGAGGGACCGCGCGCGCTCCAGACGGAATCCCGCGATTCCGGCTGGAGGGCCGCCGGTCCCTCGGTAGCCAGCGAGCGAGCGCGATCGATCGTTGCGGCGGCGAGGGGCCGCGCTTCAGCCGCAGCGACAGGAGCGGGAGTGGAACGCGGACCGGCGGGAGCCGGTCCCTCCCGGCGAGCCCGCGTCAGCCGCCGGGGGGCAAGAGCGGGACGTCGACGATCACGTCGGCGCGGGCGGCGATCAAGTCGGTCAGCACGTCGACGTCGACGCCGGTCGGGCCGACGTCGGGTAGCGGGGTCCGCGGCGGGTAGCTCAGGATCGCCACGAACACCGAGGTTCCCACCGGGAAGTCGGTCACGAACTCGCCGGTGTAGGACTCGGTCGGGCCCTCGATCGAGGTGAAAGCTCCGGTCGACGAGCGCCATGGGCTGCGGAAGTCGGCGGGCCGGACGGCGCCCAGGAAATCCGTGCCCGGGTCGTATCCCTGCGGAGAGATCGCGAGCGAGAAGGCGCAGCCGCCGGTCGCCGAGGTGCAGTGGATGCCGTTCGAGATGGGCTGGCCGTCGGTCGAGTTCGGCACGCCCAGCGCGGGGATACCCGGCGACGGCGCGTTGCCGCCGCACAGCACGAAGTTCGACGGCTCGAGGGAGCAGGTGCCGTGGTCGCTGGCGTCGCGGATCGCCTGCTGCTCGCTCTGGGCGGCCGCGGACAGCTGAGGATCGAAGCCGCTCGAGCCGCTGCCGCAGGCACCGGAGATCACGGCCAGCAACACCAGGGCGGCGAGGCGGAGGAAAGAGACCCGGATCATCGATCACTCCTTCTGCGTACCCGCCACCAGGACACGGACGAAATCGCGAGCGGCCGTGCCGCGCGCCGCCGCGGCCGAGCCGCCTATGGAATCGTCCGGCGCGGCGTACTCCTGCACCACCGCGGTCACGGCCGCGTCGAGGCGCTTGCGGAACGCGTCGAGCTGCTCGGCGGGGATCAGCAGGAAGTGGTTCTTGAGATAGGTGGCGCGGCGGTCGCGCACGATCTTGTCGGTCAGGCTCTTGGCGAAGATCGCGGCGAACTCGAGGGCCAGGTCGAGGCGCTCGTCGGGCGCGGCGGCGTGAATGTGATGTCCCTTCTTCCGCACGTCGCGAGCGCCCACCGAGACCAGCTTCTTCTGGACCAGCGTGTCCTCGATGCGCTTGGCGGCGGAGCGCGTGGCCTTGCCGAAGGTGTCGACCAGCGCGGCGTTCACCGCGGCGCGGAACTTCTTGAGCGGCACCGGTGAGCCGTCGTCGGGGAGCGTGGCGAAGGCCTGCGAGAGCGCCACCGAGAACGAGACCGCGGGGACACTCTCGTCGGCGTCGTCGCTCGCTACGTCGTCGTCGAGCGCCGCGCTGGCGCCGGCGATGGCGCGGCGGATCTCGCGCGCCATCGCGCGCACCATGCGATCGCGATAGAGCACCGCGAGCAACTCGCGCGGATCTTCGCCCGAGAGCTTGGCGAGCTTGCGGACCAGCGCCTCGTTGGGGAACCGCTCGCCCTTCTCGATGTAGCCGAGCAGCACCGGGTCGATGCCGAGCTCGGCTGCGAAGCGCCGGAGGGTCCACTCGCGGCCGCGCAGCACGCGCGTCTCGTAGAAGACCTCTCGGATGCCCTTGAACGTCGAGGGAAGCGGGCTCATTCGACCTCGAGGATAGCGCGCCGGGGCGGCGCGCATCAAACAAGATCGGTTGTTGACACGAACATTGAATGATTGGTATACAAACAACTATTGTTAGTAAGAGACCTCACATGGTTCACCGTCCCAGACGCGCGGCGCTCCCGGTGACTGACGGGAGACAGGAGCCGGGGGCGCCGTCGTCTGGTCTTCTTGCACCACGCCGGACGGAGGGACGCGGTCCCTCGCGTCCGTGTTGCTTCGGGGGCTTTCCA
>CAZYWA010000018.1:0-29741 GCA_964650975.1 uncultured bacterium | reverse complement strand
CCCCGGCGGAGTGCGCGATCCGGCCGCGCGGGCGGCGTCCGGGCTCGCGGCGGTCGACGGGTTCGTGTTCGAGAAGCTCGGCAATCGCGACAAGGTGAAGCTCAAGCTCTCGGGCCCGCTCGACGTGCTGGAGGAGCTGCTCGGCGAGTACTCGGGCGAGCTCGACCGTGAAGAGGAGGCGCTGCGCTCCGAGACCCGCGGGCTCGAGCACGTGGTGGCGAACGTGCGCGGCCGCGGCGAGGAAACGCTCTCCCGCCACCTGAAGCAGCTCGATCGCGTCGACGGGCTGCTCGAGCGCGTGCGGGTGAAGAGCTACGAGTTCCTCGACGAAGCGATCCGCCTGCCGACCCTGATCAAGTACAAGCTCTCGCGGAAGAGAGTCGAGGACGAGTTCCGCCGCCACGTGCTGGGCGAGGAGCATCTCGCCGAGCAGATGGACGAGGTGCTCTCGGAGACCATCAGCGAGCTGGTGCGCGAGAACCAGGTGCTGTGGAACGACGCGATCGCGTTCGTGGACGAGCAGATCCGCGAGCGCGAGCTGCAGTCGCGTCTGGTCGGGAAGTCGAGCAACGTGTGGGTCGACCGGCGTCGCGAGGTGCGGCTCGCGCTCAAGACCGCGGTCGAGAAAAACCTGAAGGAGTTCAACATCGACTACGAGGCCGCGAAGGTGCAGGAGTCGGCGAGCGTCAGCTTCGCGCGCTTCGTGCAGGTCGAGCTGGTGGGCGGCGGCGTGATCGCGCTCTTCACCGCCGCGCTCCACGACGTGAGCGGCATCGTGTTCGGCGTGCTGCTCGCGGGACTGGGCTTCGTGGTCATCCCCATGAAGCGCAAGGACGCGAAGAACAATCTCTCGAAGCGCATCGACTCGCTCGCGAAGGCCTTGAAGGACGCACTGCGCTTCGAGCTGACCGGCGCGGTGAGCCGCGCGGTCGACGACATCTCCGCCAACCTCGATCCGTACACCAGCCTCTGCAAGGCCGACCGCGAGCGGATCGAGAAGGAGCGCGAGGCGATCAAGGGCCTGCGGGCACGATCGAGGGATCTGCGGCTATCGCTCGAGTGAGATAGCAACCGGTTGGCCCGCGCGTTGCTTTACGTCGCCTCAGTGGGAGCAGATTTCGCGCGGGCGGGCGGCTCCGGGAGGGGGCCTGCCCGCGCCTCTCACCCAATCACCCGAGAATCAGACCGTTTCCGCGGTCTCCGGATCGAACGTGTGCGTGAGGCAAGAAGGCAACGCGTGTCCTGGTGGACACGGACCGAGTGCAAGCCGACACGCCCGCTCATGATCTCGTCGGAGCGTCACTTCCCGTCGAGCGCCCACTTTCGGGCGTACTCGAAGCGGTCGCGGTTGCCCCAGATGTCCGAGTACCAGTCGTCGCCTAGCTTCTTGAAGATCTCGGCGGCGGTGGCCTTGTCGTTGGCGGCCCAGGCGTAGCGCGCGAAGGCCTGCAGGTTGCGATCGCTCTTCGGGTAGCGCTCCATCAAATCGCGGAAGCCCTGCTTCATTTTCTGCCAGTCGAAGGTGCCGTCTTCGAGCGGCTTGGTGCCCTCGGCTTGGACGCCGGCCCACAGCACGCGCGCATACATCGATCGGCCTTCGGTGGCCTTGGTGAGCTCCGCCGCCCGCTCGGCGAATGCCGCGATCTGCTGCAGGCTCCCGCCCCATTGGGGCTGCAGCGATTGCTCGCGATTGAAGTAGAGCGGCTGATAGAGCGGTTCGTGCGAGACCGCCTCGTCGAAGAGTTGCTGGGTTCGGGCCGGACTCCAGTTCTCCATCAGCGCCACGATCTGCATCGCCTCGTACCAGCCCGGACACGCCGATGCGACGGCTTTGGTCGAATCGAGCAGCTGATGCGCTTCGTGGACCTTTTCGTGGAAGCCTCGCCACTGCTCCTCCGTCACCTCGTTCGCGAACTTGTGTCCGCGAGCTCGCCAGGCCTCGCCGATCACCAGCTGGGCGAGGGCGATGTGCGGCGTCGGAGAGTCGGGATGCTTGGCGCGCCAGGCGGCGAGACGGGCTCGGGCATCGGCGATCTTGGTGTCGTCCGCATCCCAGGGGATGCGACCGACGGTCCAGTAGAGGATCGCTAGCTTCCAGCGGCCGTCGTCGAAGCGCGCTCGGTCGCGCCGGAGCTGAGCCGCGAGGACGTCGAGCTCGTCGGTCCGGTCGTGCCAGAGGAGCTCGTGGAAATGCTGCTCGAACCGTGCTTCCTCGGTGCTCTGGGCGAGATCGGCCGCGCGGACGGGTGGTGCCGTGAGGATGGTGGCGACGACCACAACGATGGCCGCCGCGCGCCGGAACCCGATCGCGACGCGATTCGTCACCTGCGGCATGCTCGGCCCCCGCCCGCAGTACGATTTCCCGATGATTCCAGCTCGACGAAAGACGTCGGAGCACTGAGGGCGCGTCGAAGTCAGTGGACGAGCTCGATCTGCTCGCTCGCGGAGAGGCCCACCGATTCGGGAGCGGCGGCCGTGATGAACGCCTTTCCAACGGTGGAGCCGGCGCGAAACACGCACTCGGCGGTACCGTCGCTGCCAGTCGGTTCGTCGCACTCCGTGAGGTGCGAGCTCTCCGGATCCGCGGACGCCGGATCCACCCAGGTGACGTCCGCGATCGTGGCGGTGAACCGGACGGGCACGCCGACGAGAGAAATGCCCCGGCGGTCGGTGAACGTCGCGTGCGCCGCGGTGAGCGTGGTGCCGTCGGCGGGAATCGACGTAGTGTCGACGAAGATGGTCGCGGCGCCCACCAAGCCACCACCGCCGCAGTCGAGACACGGTGGTGGAGTGGGCTCCTCGGGGACCTGGCTCGCGTGATCCGACCCGCAACCCGCTCCCGCCAGCAGCGTTGCCACGACCGCCCACCTCACGGTGCTCTGAACGCGATTCCCCTTCATCTTCACCTCCGGGGTTCACCGCACCTTGAGCACGATCTTCCCGAAGTTCTGGTTCTGCTCCATGTACTCGTGCGCGGCGCGGACGTCGTCGAAGGCGAAGACGCGATCGATCACCGGCTTGAGCGCGCGGCAGTCGAGGAGCGGCACGATCGAGCGGGCGAAGGCTTGCGTGGCGGCGATCTTCTCCTCGAGCGGCCGCGAGCGCAGCACCGATCCCATGATCTTAAGCCGCTTGTTGAGCATCAGATCGGCGCGCAGCGCGGGCTGGGCCATGCCGAGGAGGCCGATCAGCACCATGCGTCCGCAGCGCGCGAGGCAGTTGAGGTTCGCTTCCCAGTACGAAGGGCCGACGGTGTCGAGGATCACGTGGACGCCGGCGCCGCCGTAGGTGTCGGCGATCACGGCCGCGAACTCCTGGGTGGTGCGATCGATCGCGACGTCGAGGCCGAGGGCCTTGGCGCGCTCGAGCTTGTCGCCGCCACCCGCGGTGCCGATCGTGGTCGCGCCCAGGGCCTTCGCGATCTGCACCGCGGCGGTGCCGACCCCGCCGCCCACCGCGTGGATCAGCACTCGCTCGCCCATCACCAGCCCGGCTTGCGTCACCAGCGCATCGTGCGCGGTGATGAACACCTCGGGCACCGCGGCGGCTTCCTCCCAGCTCAGGCACGACGGAATGCGCGCGACCATGCGCGCCGGCGTCGCGACCTTCTCGGCGTAACCGCCGCCGCCCAGGATCCCGAACACGCGATCGCCCACGGAGAGATCGAAGACGTTGGGGCCGAGGGCCGTGACCTCGCCCGCGCACTCGAGCCCGGGGATGTCGCGGGGAGCGTCGGGAGGGGCCGGGTAGAAGCCGCGCCGCTGGATCAGATCGGCGCGGTTGAGCGAGGTGGCGTGGATCGCGACCAGCACTTCGCCCGGACCCGGTTGGGGGTCGGGGACCTCGCGGATCTCCAGCACCTCGGGACCGCCGCGCTCGCGGATCACCACGGCTTTCATGCGAAGGCCCTCATGCGGTCGGTTACCCGAGTCCCGTATCGCTCGGCAGCACCAGGCGACGAGACGGCTGAGCCGCGGTGATGAGCGGCAGGAAAGCGCGCCACCGGCAGCCGCCTTGCGGATGGTCGTCGATCACGATCTGGCCGCGATGCGCCCGCACCGCGGCGGCGGCCGAGAGCAGCCCGAGCCTGCGCGGCACCGGCGGGCTCACCGCGAGCGGATCGAGCAGTCGCGTGCGAAGCGCGGGATCGACCGCCGCCGCGTGCTGCGCCAGCTCGACCACCGCGTAGGGCCCCGGCGCCAGGGACATGAGCTCCGGCTCGCGGTCGAGCACGTCGTCGGTGAGCGTCAGCCGATCGCACTTGGTCGCGATGACGCCGCGCGGGCCGTCGACGCCTTCCAGCGCATCGGCCACCAGCCGGTCGAGGGCGTCGAGCAGGCGGGTCGGGTCGGCCACCACCACCAGCGGGTTGCCGTGGCGCTCGTGCTCGATCCGGATGTCGAGCGGCAAGCCACGCGCGATCGCCTGGAAATGGCCGGGAATCAGCTCGTCGAGATCGAGAGGCTCGAGCGCGAGCAGCGGATCGCCGGCGTGCGCCAGCACCTGACGGCAAACCTGGGCGCCGCGGTGCACCGCTTCCCGGACGTCCGCGAAGCTCTCGGGACGAGGCATTCCCGGCGGCAGATCGCGATCCGCGAGATCCACCGCGCCCAGGATCACGTGGAACAGGTTGTTGAACTCGTGCGCCACACCGCGTGCCAGCGCTTGCAGGTCGTGCGCGCGCTCCACCTGCACCACCAGCGCCTCGAGACGCTGCTGCTCGGCCTCGGCCTCGTCGCGGGCGCGCCGCATCACGAAGAACCAGCGCGCGCCGACCCAGCACACGTGCCCGAAGACAAAGCTGAACGACATCGTCAAGAGCGCCACACCGCCGGTCTCGATCCAGTGGGTGTAGACGAGCACGCCGTTCGCCGAGAGCACGATGGCGCTCCACGTAACGGTGGAGGTCGCCGCGACCAGCGCCAACCGCGGGAGCGGCGGAAGCAGGACGTACATCGTGAAGGCGGGGACCACGACCGCGGTGTGGATCCACGGCGACTCGAGCGGCACGATCCGTCCCAGCACGGCGTAGGTCCCGCCCGCAAAAACCAGTACCGTGCCGCTCAGGATCCCCGCCGTGCCCTGGTTCGTGGCGAGGCGCTGCGTGGTCCAGCGCGCGGAGCCGAGGGCGATCGCGGCGTAGATCACGCGCCACACCCCGAGCAGCGCCATGTGCGACGGCGATCCGCCGAGCACCAGCAGGTCGATCGGCCAGAGCAGCAGCATCAGCGACGCGGTGAGCACCAGCAGCACTTGTCCGGCGCGGCCGGTGGCGCGCGACGCGAAGAGGTCGAACTCGCGTTGCTCGGCCGGATCGAAGCGCGGTCCGTGCAGCAGCGGTTCGAGCAGCGCGAGCCACGCGCGTGGCAGCCAGTCGAAGCCGGTAGCCACCCCGCGGCTCGAATCGCGAAGCGCGCCCGCGGGGCGGGCCGCTTGCACACTTCGCTCGCGCGGCGCGCTGCGCCGCGGTTCCACTGTGGCCATGGCTGACGATTCCCCGGGGGGGCGTTTCCCTCCGGGCACCGGAACGCTAGTCAAAGTTACCACGGGTGGGCCTCTTGGCGCGTCTCCGGTCTGCCCGGGGCGGAAGGCGGGGCGCACGGGTCCGCGGCGCGATCGTGTGCGGCGCGGATGAGGCGACCGTGACGGCTCGCGACATCGGTGCAAACTGCGGTACCCTCGGGTTTTCCGTGGCCAAACGACGAGTGAGCTCGAGGAGAACGACTTCATGAAAAGCGACGATCGCTGGCTTCTGTTGACCCTTCACGTCGCCGCCGCGCTGCTGGTTTCCGCGCTGGTCGGATGCGGAAACACCAGCATCAGCGACCTGGAAACCATCACCAACCCGCCCAACCCGGGCGTCGACACGCTGCTGCCCAAGGAACAACTCGGCATCCATCTGCAGCCCAACGGAGCCAGCCCCAGCGACGTGACCGAGATCACCCCGCTGGTCGGCGTGATCCGCACCCTCATCAAGCCCGACGTGAAGGACTTCGTGGGCAGCCTGATCGACGGCGCGCCGTCCGACGCGAGGTTCATGGTGATCCTGCCGCAGGAAGACGTGGACCTGGCGTTCGTGTCGCGCTTCGCCAACGATCCCAAGGTGATCGCCTGGGAGCTCGAGAACGAGCCCGAGAACTTCCTCTCCTGGACCGCCGAGCAGTACGTCGACTGGGTGAAGGCCAACGCACCCGCGGTGCGCGCGGCGGCGGGCCGCTCGCAGAAGCTGGTGGCGGCGGCCACGCGGCCGATGGTCGAGGACTACCCGAACAACCTCAACTACAACAAAGACATGATCAATCTGGGGCTGCTCGACGAGGTCGACGTGTTCAACATGCACGTCTACTCGAAGCAGTACGAGAAGGTGCCGGCGGTGCAGCAGGTGGTGTCGACCGCCCAGAGCCACGGCGTCGAGGTGTGGGTCACGGAAGTGGGCGACAACACCTTGGCCGACCAGCTCAGCTACTTCCTGCAGGTCACCGAGGTCTACCACCGCCTCGGCATCGACCCCGAGCGCTGGGTGATCTACGCCTGGAACGACGACTCCCTCGGCTATTCGATCAAGTCGCCCGACGGCACACCCGGGCCGCTCCTGGCCGCGATGCAGGCTCGCGACGGCGGGTGATCGTCCTGTTCGAGGTACGCTAACTCTCGTTGGCGGATCGCCAGCGAACTTGCAAAACGCATCGGGCGGCGCGAGACGAAAGCGGCTCCGGCGTCGCGGGGCTGTCTCGCCCAGGTCCGGCTCGATCCCCGGGAACATTGGCTTTTTTCCCGGGGATGCCGGGCGGTCGCGAGCAGCGCCGGCGATGGTCTGATACCGAAGCTCGGTCCGTCCGAGGTGCTCGGCGCGCGGCTCGATCCTTGCGTTACGTTCGCCGCACTTGGTCGAGGGGCGACGGGGTGGGGAAGCCGAGCGGCCGGGAGTGGGTGCCCATATGTCCGAGCGCCAGATGACGGTGGTGTGTGTCGACGACGAGGAAGACCACGCCGAGCTCCTGCGGCGCGCGCTCGACGGCGTCCCGGGCGTCGACGTCAAGTTCGTGAGCGCCCCGAGCGTCGACCTCGCCGTCGAGACGCTTCGCCAGCAGCCGGTGGATTTCCTGTTCCTCGACTACCGGCTCGGCGCCTCGAACGGCGCGGACGTGCTGCGCTCGCTGCGCGCCGCGCGGTTCTCGAAGCCGGTGGTCATGCTCACCGCGCACGGCAACGAGTACGTCGCGGCCACCGCGGTGAGAGCCGGCGCCGACGAGTACCTCGCCAAGGCCGACATCGGGCCCGAGGCGCTGGCGCTGGTGATGGAGCGCGCGGAGACCCACGCGCGGCAGCGCATGGAAGCGGAGCGCGCGCTCGACCGGGCGAGCAAGCTCGAGGAGATGTCGCGCACGCTCGCCGACGCGGCGCTCTTCTGGTCGGAGCGCGCGCGCCACGACTCGCTCACCGGGCTCCTGAGCCGCACCGCCTGGGAGGACGCCGCCGCGCAGGAAGTCGAGCGGGCGCTTCGCTTCGGGCATTCGCTCTGCCTCTGCCTGGTGGACGTCGACGGCTTCAAGACGGTCAACGACGTCGCCGGGCACCTGGCCGGAGACAGCTGCCTGCAGGAGGTCGCGCGGGCAGTGGCCAACTCGTGCCGCACGGTCGACTCGGTGGGCCGCTTCGGTGGCGACGAGTTCGTGCTGATGCTCCCCGAGACCGGGCTGGTGGGCGGGCTGGCGCTCGCGGAGCGTGCTCGGGTGGCGGTGATCGAGCGCGACGTCAAGCCTCCCGGACGAGACTGGACGTCGCGGGTCACGATCAGCGTCGGTGTCGCGGCCGGTCTGCCGGGGCGCTGGCAGGATCTGGTCGCCGAAGCGGATCGCGCCCTCTACGAAGCCAAGCGCCTCGGCCGGAATCGCGTGGAGGGCCGCGAACTCACCCCCGGCTGACCGGCTGGGTGGCAGAGGATCCGGCTCCATGCTCGAGCTCATCGCACGGCTCCTGGACACCCAGGGATTTCCCGCGCGCTGGCATTGCGGCACGTGGAGCGCCGCGCTGGGCTGGACCCACGTGGTGTCGGACCTCGCGGTGTGGGGTGCCTACACCGCCATCCCGCTGCTCTTGTGGTTCTTCGTGCGGCGGCGGTCGGGGACTCCGTTTCCGATCGTGATCTGGCTCTTCGGCGCCTTCATCTTCTGCTGCGGCACCGTGCACCTGCTCGAGGCGGTGATCTTCTGGTACCCGGTGTATCGGTTGCAGGCGCTGGTGAAGATCGCCACCGCGCTGGTGTCGTGGGCGACGGTGGCGGCCCTGGTGCCGGCGATTCCCAGAGCCCTGGCGCTCCCGGGGCTCGCGGACGTCAATGCGCGGCTCGCGGCCGAAGCGGAGCGCCGGAAGGCGGTCGAGGTCGAGCTTCGCGAGCGGGCCTCGGTGCTCGAGCGGTTGAACCGTGTCACGATGGGCCGTGAGCTCCGGACCGCCGAGCTCAAGCGCGAAGTGAACGAGCTGCTCGTCCGTCTCGGGCAGGAACCGAAGTACCGGGCGGGCGAAGCCGTGGAAGCGATGGAAGCGGCGCCCGCGGACGAGACCACCGGCTAACGATGGACCTCGATCTCCCGCCGGGTCGACGCGCGTCGCCGCCTCGGCGAATCCGCGCGAGCGTCCTCGCGTGGATCCTGGGCTTCTCGATCGCGGCCCTCGCCGTGACCTTCGCCGTCGCGATCGCGGATTTCCGTCACGAAGCGCAGGTCCTGTCCGAGCGCGTGCTGCTGCTCGACCGGGTGACGTCGAGCCGCACGCTGGCTCGCGCCGTGGTGCTCACCGCTCGCCGCTTGTACCTGGACGGCGACGACACCCCGCAATCGCTGGCGACGATCGGCGCGCAGCTGGAAGCGCGCGTGGAGCGGCTCCGCGCCGCGCACCGCGACGTGGTCGGAGACCCAGCCGCATCGCACCGCACCGAGCTGCCGACCGAGCTCGCGGAGCTCTACTACGGCAGCGGGCACGAGCTCGACCGGCGGGTCCGGGAGTACCTCGACGCCGCTCGAGCGGTCGCCCGGGACGTAGCCAACGATGCGCCGCGCGACCGCGTGGTGGCGGGAGTCGCCGACCTCACGGCGAGCGCGCGCGACCTTCTCGACCGCTACGACGAGGCCGCCGCCGCATGCGTCGCGCTGGTCCGCGGCCGTGGGGATGAGCTGCGCTCGACCCGCTACATCCAGTTCCTGGCGGTGCATCTGCTGCTGGTGGCGTGGATCGCGTTCCTTTATCAGTCGATGCTGCGCCGGTTTCGCGAGGACAGCCGCCGCCACTCGATGTCGCGCGTCGAGGCCGAGGAGCATTCGCACAAGCTGGCCGGGGCGCTGGCCGAGCTCAGGCGCAGCCGCGACGAAGCGCGCCAGCAGTCCGTCGCGATGCTGAGCGTGATGGAGGATCTGCAGTCCGAGCGGGTGCGGCTCGATCGGGAGATCGCCGAGCGCACCCGCGCCGAGGAGCGTTTTCGCGCCGTGCTCGACGCCTCGCCGCTCGCCAAGCTCCTGGTGAGCCCCACCGGCACCATCCAGCTGGCCAACCCCGCGGTCGAGCCCATGTTCGGCTACTCGCAGGAGGAGCTGGTCGGGCAGCCGGTCGAGATCCTGGTGCCCGATCGCTGGCGCTCGGGCCATCCGGAGAACCGAGCCCGTTTCGAGCACGAGCGGGTCGCCCGGCCGATGGGCGCCGGCCGCCATCTCCACGCACGGCGCAAGGACGGCTCGGCGCTGCCGGTCGAGATCGCGCTCAATCCGATCGTCACCGACCAGGGGCCGGGCGTCCTGGCCTCGGTTCTCGATCTCACCCAGCGCGAGCGCGCGGAGCGCGCCGTCGAGACTGCCAACCGCGAGCTCAAACGCAAGAACGAGGAGCTCGAGCAGTTCGTCTACACCGTCTCCCACGACCTCAAATCGCCGATGGTCACGATCTCGGGATTCGTCGGGCACATCGCCACCGACGCGCAGACGGCCGGTCATGCCAGGATCCTGGACGCCGCCAAGCGCGTCGAGCGAGCCTGCTCGCGGCTGCGCAAGACGCTCGACGATTTGCTCGACCTGAGCCGCGCCGGCCGCACGGTCCAGGAGCCCAAGCGGGTGGAGGTGCGGGAGCTGGTGAACCGGGCGCTCGAGCAGCTCGCGAGCCGCATCGAGGCGGCCGGAGCGCGGCTCGAGGTCGCGCCGTCGCTGCCGATGGTGGAAGCGGACCCCGACCGGCTGGGCGAGGTGTTCGACAACCTGATCTCGAACGCGCTGCGCTACGGCTGCGTCGAGCCCGGCTCGACGATCCGGATCGGCGGAGTGCGCGCCGGCGGCGAGGCGCGGTTCTTCGTCGAGGACGAGGGGCCGGGGATTCCCGCCGAGTTCCACGAGCGCGTGTTCGGCCTTTTCGTGCGACTCAGCAACGCGGGCGACGGCACCGGAGTGGGGCTCGCGATCGTGAAGCGCATCGTCGAGGCGCACGGCGGTCGCGCCTGGGTCGAATCGCCGCCCGCCGGGCGCGCGCACGGCACGAAGACCTGGGTGGCGCTGCCGGACCCGCTGGTCGCCACGTGGCAGCGGCGCGAGGCCCGCGATCTCGGCGACGTGGGATGACATGGGACGAGACCCCGCACGAGACCCGGTCCGCTTCCTGCTGATCGAGGACGACCCGGACCACGCGTGGCTGGTGAGCCGCGAGTTCGAGCTGCACCACGAGCGCGCCCTACTCCAGCACTTCGAGGACGCCGAGCAGGCGCTCGCCTACCTGCGTGGCGACGAGCCCTTCGACGGGCGTCCCCGTCCCGACGTGGTGCTGGTCGATCTCAACCTGCCGCGCAAGGGTGGCTTCGAGGTGCTTTCCGCGATCCACGACGAGCCGCGGTGCAGCGGCATTCACACCGTGGTGCTGACGACCTCCTCGGCGGAGTCCGATCGCCTGCGCGCCGCGCGCCACGCCGAGGCGTTCATCACCAAACCGGTGGGCCTGCTCGAGTTCCGCCGCGTGATCGGCGACATGGTCACGCACTGGATCGAGGTGTGTGGCGGGGAGGTTTCCTAGGTCCGCGCTTGCGCGAAGGGGTGCCCCGAGCTTCAATAACCCGGTTCTTCGCCTCTCGAAGAGGAGACCGGGATCATGGGCGCACGCCGTGGCACACGCAGGTGGATGGCGGGAATCGCGACACTCGCGGTGCTCGTGGGGTTCGCGGGCTGTAGCAAGATGTACTACGCGGCCTGGGAAAAGCTCGGCAAAGAGAAGCGCGATCTGCTGCGCGACAACGTCGCCAAGGTACAGAGCGACCAGCAGGCGGCCGAGGAGCAGTTCAAGGATGCGCTGACGCGCCTGAAGGAGCTCACCGGCTTCCAGGGCGGCGACCTCGAGAAGCAGTACGACAAGCTCAAGGACGACTACGACCGCAGCGAGAGCCGCGCGGACGACGTGCGGAACCGCATCAAGAAGATCGAGGGCATCGCCTCCGATCTCTTCACCGAATGGGACGGCGAGATCGACCAGGTGACCGAGGCCAGCTACAAGGCCACGATGCGCCGCCAGCTCGACGACACCAAGCGCAAGTACCAGTCGCTGGCGAGTGCGCTGCACCAGTCCGAGGCGAGCATGGACCCGGTGCTGCACCGGCTGAAGGACCAGGTGCTGTTCTTGAAGAGCAGTCTCAACGCGGCCGCGATCGGCGGGATCCAGGGTGAGACCCACGCGATCCAGAAGGACATCGACGATCTGGTGAAGGACATCGACAAGTCGATCCAGGTCGGCAACGAGTTCATCGCGCAGCTGCCCACGGAATGAGGTTCCGGCGGAGCGGGGCGCTGGCGGTCGCGCTCGCGTTGGCGGGTGCCGCGGGTGCGTCGCCGTCCCACGCCGCCGAGCCCGCCTCGCCGACCGCGGGACTCACGATCGACCGGCTCGAGTGGTCGGGCGCGGCCGCGCCCTCGGCGGCCGTCGTGGTGGAGAACGACTACGGCGACATCCGCGCGCGCACCTCGCCGGACGGCACGGTCAGCGTCACCACGGTCGTGCAGCGGCTCGACAGCGCGGGCGAGAAGCTCGCGCTCTCGGTCGAGCGCGCGGGTGGCAGCCTGGTGGTGCGCGTCGCCTATCCGCCACTCGCGGCTCCCGACCCCGAGACCCGCGCCAAGCGCGAGCGCCGCGACCGCGCGGACCTGGTGATCTTCGTTCCCGAAGGGCTCGCGATCGAGGCCCGGACCGCGATGGGTGAGATCCAGGCCGAGGAGCTCGAATGCGATCTCGACGCGGCGACCGAATCCGGACGGATTCGGGTGTCGAGCCGCCGTTCGGTGCGCGCGCGGACCACGTCGGGGGCGATCTTCCTGGCGCTGGCCGAACCCGAGTGGAACCGCGACATGGTCGTCGAGAGCGACACCGGCGCCGTGAGCGTCGAGCTCCCCGCTGCGGCGAATCTCGACATCCGCGCCGCCACTCGGGGTAGGATCGAGACCTCCTATCCGGCAAAGGTTGAATCGCGCGAGGGGGTCAACCGTGCGACCTTCAGGGTCGGGCGGGGCGGAAACGTGCTCGCGGTTCGAAGCACGAGCGGTGCACTGCGAATCGTCGGGATGCCGGCGATGAAGGAGGGGCGATGAACGTGCGAAAGCTCTCGAGCGGGTTCCGGTTGCTGGCGGCGCTGGCGTTCGCGGCGGCGGCATCCGTGACGGCTGCCTCCCAGGTCCACGCGCAGCAGGTGCCGCTCCAGGTGGAGCAGAGCGCCGCGGTCGGCGCGACCTCGGTGGACGTCGATTTGCGGACGTTGCCCAAGGCCCGCGAGTGGAGGCCGGGTGATCCGATCGTCGAGGTGCCGCTCCGGCGCGAGAAGCCGGCCAACGGGCTCGAGGTGACTCCGGCCAAGCCGCAGCTCGATCCGCTGCTCGGCATCCAGGCCGCGGTCGGCGGACCGACGTCGCAAGCGTTCTCGACGCCCTCCGTGAACATCACCGCCCAGGGCTACACCGGCGTGAATCCGCCCGATCCCACCGGTGCCGCCGGCCCCAATCACTACGTCCAGATGATCAACGGCAGCGGTGGCGCGCTCTTCAAGGTGTTCGACAAGACCGGCGCCGTGGTCGCGGGTCCCACGGCGCTCGACACCCTCGGCAGCGGCAACTGTGCCAGCGGTTTCGGCGATCCGGTGGTGCTCTACGACCGGCTCGCCAACCGCTTCCTGCTGAGCGAGTTCGCGGGGTCTGGAAACCACCTGTGCGTCTACGTCTCGAAGACCTCGAACCCGGTCACCGGCGGATGGTGGGCGTACGATTTCTCGCTCTCCCAGTTCCCCGATTACCCGAAGTACGGCGTTTGGCCCACCGCTTACTTCGTCGGCACCAACGAGTCTCCGTCGGCCCTCTACGCTCTCGACCGCACCAAGATGCTGAGCGGCCTCGCCGCGACGTACATCCGCCTCACCGCGACGCCGCTCGCCGGCTTCGGCTTCAACGAGATTCCACCGGTCAACTTCGATGGCGCCACCGCGCCGCCCGTGGGATCGCCTGCGTGGTTCGTGCGGCACCGTGACGACGAGGTGCACAACGTGGGCAGCAACAATCCCACCCAGGACTACCTCGACATCTTCGCGTTCACGCCCGACTTCACCACGCCGGCCAACTCGACGCTGGTCGGGCCGACGTCGGTGCCGGTGGCCGAGTTCGATTCGGACCTCTGCGGCCTGTCGTCGTTCTCGTGCATCCCGCAGCCGGGAACCACCGTGAAGCTCGACCCGCTCCGCGAGGTGGTGATGCAGCCGCCGCAGTACCGGAACGACGTGGGCGGGCACGAGACCATGGTCGGCAGCTTCGTGACCGACGTCACCGGCACCGATCAGGCCGGCGTGCGCTGGTTCGAGCTGCGCAGGAACGGCACCGGCAACTGGAGCCTCTACCAGCAGGGCACGTACTCTCCGAACTCGACCAATCGCTGGATGAGCTCGGTGGCGATGGACAAGAGCGGCGACATGGCGCTCGGCTACAGCCAGTCGTCGACGGCCGTGAGCCCGAGCCTCGCCTACACCGGCCGCACCGCGGCGGCGACGCTCGGCACCATGCCCGAGGCCGAGACTTCGATCGTGGCGGGCGTGGGCCACGACAACTCGAACCGCTGGGGCGATTACCACCACATGTCGATCGACCCGGCCGACGACTGCACCTTCTGGTTCACCGGCATGCGCGCCTCGAGCAACACCTGGTCGACGCAGGTGGCGGCGTTCAAGTTCGACACCTGCGGCACACCACCCACCTGCACCGACCTCGACGGCGACGGCTACGGCAACCCCGCGTCGGCCGCGTGCGCTCATCCGCAGCTCGACTGCAACGACTCGAATCCCGCGGTGAATCCGGGCGCCACCGAGATTCCGGGCAACGGCATCGACGACGACTGCAACCCCGCGACACCCGATTCGTCGTGCACCGACCTCGACGGTGACGGCTACGGCAGTCCGGGCGACGCGAGCTGTCCGCACGGCGCCGCCACCGACTGCAACGACTCGAACGCGGCGGTGAACCCTGGCGCCACCGAGATCCCGGGCAACGGTATCGACGACGATTGCAACCCCGCGACCAGCGATTGCAAGGATCTGGACGGCGACGGCTACGGCAATCCGGCGTCGGCCGCGTGCGCGCACCCGCAGCTCGATTGCAACGACGCGAACGCCGCGGTGAACCCCGGCGCCACCGAGATCCCCGGCAACGGCATCGACGACGACTGCAATCCCGCGACGCCGGGCGGCTGCAGCCAGCAGTGAACATGCAACCCATGACGCGAGAGTCGGTTCGAACGTCGGTCTGCCGGTGGGTTTGGTGCCGGCGCTCGGCAAGCCCGCCGATGCGCCGGCTCAGGTGAATGGCACGGCCGCGGCAGCCACCACCAACGCCGCGACCGCGCCCTCGAGGTAAGCGGCCGCCCCAGGGCCGCCCAATCGATCGCTGGCGCGCGAGGGACCGCGCGCCCTCCAACCGGCGTCCCCGCGATTTCGCTTGGAGGGTCACCGGTCCCTCGGTGGCCTGCGCGCGATCGCGGATGACGGCGCGCATCTCCGCGCGCGCCGTTCACTTGACGCGCCGACTATCCTCCACGGATCGCGCTGGCGATCGAGGGCTCGCGCAACGTGGGCCGCTGTCGACCCGTTCCCCAACATGTCCAATCCCATTCGCCTCACTGGCTGCCGCCAGCACAACCTGAAGGGCTTCGATCTCGAGGTGCCGCGCGGCCAGTACGTGGTCGTGACCGGCGTGTCGGGGTCGGGGAAGAGCTCGCTCGCGTTTGACACCCTCTTCGCCGAGGGCCAGCGCCGCTACGTCGAGTCGTTCAGCGCTTACGCGCGCCAGTTCCTGGAGCGCATGAACCGTCCCGCGATCGACGGAGTGGAAGGAATCCCGCCGGCCGTCGCGATCGAGCAAGGCAACTCGGTCCGCTCCAGCCGCTCGACGGTCGGCACGGTGACCGAGATCCACGACTACGTGAAGGTGCTGTTCGCGCGCGGCGGCGTACGCCATTGCGATCGCTGCGACCGACCGGTGTTGCGCGCAAGCCCCGAGTCGCTGGCCGACGAGCTGCTCGCTCGCCTGGCCGGTCGCCCGGTGCTGATCGGCTTCGACGCGCCCACCGCGCAGGCCGAGGATTTCCCGATCATCGTCGAGCAGCTGCGCCGTCAAGGCTTCGTGCGGCTGCTCGCGAATGGTGCCGTGACGCGTCTCGAAGAGCTCACCGCTCTGCCGACATCCGGCGATTTCCTGGTGGTGCTCGACCGCATCATCGTCGAGCCCGCGCGGCGCGGCCGGCTGGTCGAGGCGCTCGAGCAAGCGTTCGCGCACGGCGCCGGAACGGCGGTGGTCGTGGCGCTGGCCGACGATGGCAAGCCGGGCCGCGCTGAGCGTCACGACACGCGCCTTCGTTGCCCCGACTGCAAGATCGCTTACGCCGATCCCACGCCCGGCCTCTTCACGTTCAACAACCCGATCGGCGCCTGTCCCACGTGCCGCGGCTTCGGCCGCACCATCGAGATCGCGCCCGATCTGGTGGTTCCGGATGCGTCGAAGTCGCTTGCCGAGGGCGCGATCAAGCCGTGGAGCACCGAGAAGACCTCGTGGGAGCGCGGCGAGCTGGCGAAGTTCGCCAAGGCGCGCGGCATCCCCCTCGACGTTCCTTACCGGAAGCTCACCCAAGAGCAGCGCGCGTGGCTCTGGGACGGCGAGGAAGGCGGCTGGCGCAAGAAGAAATGGTGGGGAATCCGCGGCTGGTTCAAGTGGCTCGAAGGCCGCGTCTACAAGATGCACGTGCGCGTGTTGCTCTCGCGTTATCGCGCGTACGTGACCTGCACCGCGTGCAACGGCACCCGCTTCAAGCCCGAGACCCTGAAGACGCGGCTCGCGGGCCGCACCATCTCGGAGCTCTACGCGGGCTCGGTGGGCTCGCTGCGCACGTTCTTCGACGAGCTGCGGCTGCCGCCGGCACTGGCCGAGGGCACCGAGCCGCTGCTCGAGGAAATTCGCTCGCGCTTGCGCTACGTCTGTGACGTCGGCCTCGAGTACCTGACCCTCGATCGCCAGAGCCGCACCCTTTCGGGCGGCGAGATGCAGCGGGTGAACCTCACCACCGCGGTCGGTTCCGCGCTCACGCAGGCGCTCTTCGTGCTCGACGAGCCGTCAGTCGGATTGCATCCGCGGGACAACGACCGGCTGGTGCGGATCCTCGGGCAGCTGGTGGAGCGCGGCAACACGGCGGTGGTGGTCGAGCACGACCCCGCGCTGATCCGCGGCGCCGATCACCTGATCGATCTCGGCCCCGGGGCAGGCGAGAACGGCGGATCGATCCTCTATCAGGGACCGGTCGAGGGCGCGGCCCACGTGCCGGCGTCGGCGACCGGCCGCTACTTGAGCGGCGCGCTGCGCATACCGCTGCCCGAGCACCGGCGGCCCGTGGACGGCGCGGCGCTCACCGTGCGCGGCGCGGCCACCCACAACCTCAAGCACGTCGACGTGCGCTTTCCGTTGCGAGCGCTCACTTGCGTGACCGGCGTCTCGGGGTCGGGAAAGTCCTCGCTCATCGAGGAAGTGCTCTACCGGAACCTGCTGCGCGCGCGCGGCAAGCCGGTCGAGGATCCGGGCGTGTGCGACGGCATCGAGGGCGGCGACGCGTTCGAGGACGTGGTGTTCGTCGACACCGCGCCCATCGGCCGCTCGCCCAAGTCGATCGTCGGCACGTATCTGAGTGTTTACGAGCGGATTCGCAAGTTGCTCGCCGCGACGCCCGAGGCGCGCGAGGCGCACATCACCGCGGCCACGCTGTCGTTCAACACGTCGGGCGGCCGCTGCGAGACCTGCGAGGGCGCGGGCTTCGAGAAGGTCGAGATGCAGTTCCTGGCCGACGTGCACGTCCCGTGCGCCGACTGCGGCGGCGCGCGCTTCCGGCCGGAGGTGCTGCGGGCGCGGATCCGCGGCAAGAACGTGACCGAGATCCTCGCCCTCTCGCTCGACGACGCGGCCGAGTTCTTCGCCGGCGATCGCGAGCTGGTGGCCCGCCTGCAACCGGCGCGCGAAGTGGGGCTCGGTTACCTGCGCATCGGCCAGAGCATCGTGACGCTCTCCGGTGGCGAGGCGCAGCGCCTGAAGCTCGCCGCCGCGATCGCCGATTCGAAGAAGAAAGGCGGTCGCGGGAATCTCTATCTTTTCGACGAGCCCTCGACGGGCCTGCACGCCGCCGATCTGACACCGCTCCTGCGCGCGTTCGACCTGCTGGTCGAGGCGGGCCATACGCTGATCGTGGTCGAGCACGCGGGCGAGGTCATCAAGCGCGCCGACTACGTGGTCGACCTCGGGCCCGAAGCGGGCGAGCGCGGCGGCGAGATCGTCGCGAGCGGAACGCCCGAGGCGGTCGCGGCCGAGCCGCGCTCGATCACCGGTCGCTACCTGAAGCCGCTGCTCGAAGGAAAGTCGGAAGCGGAGGTCACCGCGGAATCGGTGGGCGAAGGGGTGCTGCCGCCGTATCCGGACCTCGTGGACCACTCATCGACGGGAGAGGCACGCGCCGACTCGGGGGTGGGGCCCCGGAAAAATCGCACCCGTTGGGGTGCGGGGTCTTCGCAAGACCCCGCCGGACACGCCGGGGCGGGGGGCTTGAAAAGCCCCCCGGGAGAACGCGGCGTGGCCCCGATACGCGTCACCGGCGCGCACGAGCACAACCTCCGCGGGCTCTCGCTCGAGATCGCCAAGAACCAGCTGGTGGTCGTGACGGGTCCGAGCGGATCCGGAAAGTCGTCGCTGGCGTTCGACGTGCTCTTCGCCGAAGGACAGCGCCGCTACCTCGAGACGCTTTCTCCTTACGCACGCCAGTTCCTGCAGCCGCTCTCGAAGCCCGAGGTCGACCGGATCGACGGGCTGCCGCCCGCGATCGCCATCGAGCAGCGCCGCACTCGCGGCAGCGCCAAGACCACCGTCGCGACGCTCACCGAGGTGTGGCACTACCTGCGGCTCCTCTGGACGCGACTCGGCGTGCCTCACTGCCCGAAATGCGATCAAGCGCTCGAGAGCGGCAGCCCGGCGCGGATCGCGAACGCGATCGCGACGCGCTTCGGCGGCACGCGGGTGCGCTTCCTGGCACCGGTCATCCGCGGCAAGAAGGGCTTCCATCGCGAGGTTTTCGAGAAGCTCGCGAGCGAGGGCGTGACCCAGGCGCGAGTCGACAAGCAGCTCGTGGCGACCGCGCCCTCGCCCAAGCTCGTGCGCTACGCGGAGCACGACATCGAGGCGGTGATCGCCGAGGTCGACGTGCCGAAAGGTGGCGGCGCGATCTCGAGCGAGCTCGAGCACGTGCTTGCTCAGGCGCTCGATCGGGGCAAGGGCACGGTGATCGTGGAGCCGGCTGGAGGGACGCGGTCCCTCGCGTCCGCGGCGCCCGCTCGGAATCGTACGCCGCGGCTGCGAGGGACCGCAGCCCTCCGGACCGAAGCATCGTTCTCGACGACACTCTCCTGCCCGCGCTGCGGCACCGGCGTGCCCGAGCCTGAGCCGCGTGCGTTCTCGTTCGTGAGCCCGCGCGGCTGGTGCCCGTCGTGCAAGGGAATGGGCTTCTACGAAGGCTTTTCCGAGCAACTCCTGGTCCCCGACCCCTCGCTCTCGATCGAGGGCGGAGCCTTGCCGGTGCTGGCCGAGCCGCCGTTCGCGAAGAAGGCGCCGGAGCGCTTCGCGAAGCAGGTGGCCGACGAGCTCGAAGTCAGCATCGAGAAACCGTGGAGCAAGCTCGGCGAGCGCGCCCGGGGCCGGGTGCTCGACGGTCACGACGACTTCGTCGGACTGCGGACACGCCTCAAGCACATGATCGAAGAGGCCGAGAGCATCCCGCCCAACCTGGCCCGGTACATGGCCGAGGCCACGTGCATGGCGTGCGGCGGCTCGCGGCTCCGTCCCGAGTCGCGCGCGGTGCGCGTGAGCGGCGCACGGCTGCCCGAGATCGCGGCGATGACCGCGAGCGAGGCGCGCGCCTGGGTCGAGCAGCTCGATTTCACCGGTCTCGCTCGCGCGGTGCTCGACCCGATCCGCCGCGAGCTGGTCCCCAAACTCGCGTTCCTGGAGCAAGTCGGCCTCGGCTACCTGACGCTCGAGCGCCGCGGCGACACGCTCTCCGGCGGCGAGGCGCAGCGCATTCGTCTCGCCGCGTCGCTCGGCTCGCATCTGACCGGCGTCCTCTACGTCCTCGACGAGCCAACCATCGGCCTCCACCCCGTCGACAGCGCTCGCCTCATCGACACGCTCCACGCCTTGCGCGATCTCGGCAACACGGTCGTGGTGGTGGAGCACGACGAAGAGACCATCGAGGCAGCCGACCATCTGGTCGATCTCGGTCCGGGCGCCGGTACCGAGGGAGGTCTGCTGGTGGCGCAAGGCGCGCCCGCGGAAGTGGCCAAGCATCCGACGTCGCGCACCGGTCGTGCCCTGCGCGGCGAGGCGCGCGGGCGTCGCAACGCACGCGCCACGCCCGGCCGCGGCGGTCGCTGGCTCGAGCTGCACGGCGCCACCGAGAACAACCTGAAGGGCCAGGACGTGCGCTTTCCACTCGGCGCGCTCACGTGCGTCACCGGTGTCTCCGGCTCGGGCAAATCGACGCTGGTGCGCGACGTGCTTTTCCAGGAGCTGCGGCGTCGCGTGAGCCGCGTGCCGGTCACCGTCGGCGCGCACACGGGACTCGACGGTTGGGAAGCGGTGCAGCGCGTCTCCGAGGTCGATCAGACGCCGATCGGCCGCAACCCGCGCTCGACGCCCGCCACCTACACCGGTGTCTGGGACGATATCCGCAAGGTCTTCGCGGCGACTCCCGAAGCGCGAGCGCGCGGCTACCTGCCGGGCCGCTTCTCGTTCAACGTGCGCGGCGGACGCTGCGAGAAGTGCGAAGGGCAGGGCGTCCTCACCGTCGAGATGAGCTTCCTCCCCGACGCCAAGGTCCGGTGCGACGCATGCGGCGGCAAGCGCATGAACGGCGAGACCCTGGAAGTCCGCTTCCGCGGCAAGAACATCGCCGACGTGCTGGCGATGACCGCGGTCGAGGCGCGCGAGTTCTTCCGCGTCCACGAGCTCATCCACCGCGCGCTCGACCTGATGTGCCGCGTGGATCTCGGCTATGTGGCGCTCGGCCAGTCGTCCACCACACTCTCGGGCGGCGAGGCGCAGCGCATCAAGCTGGTGGAGGAGCTGGGCAAATCGTCGTCGGGGAGCTCGGTCTACGTCCTCGACGAGCCCACCACCGGCCTCGCGATCTCGGACGTCGCGTCGCTGGTCGAGGTGCTGCACCTCCTGGTCGAGCGCGGCGACACGGTGATCGTGATCGAGCACCACCTCGACGTGATCGCGGAAGCGGACTGGGTCATCGACCTCGGCCCCGGCGGCGGCGCCGCGGGTGGGTCGGTGGTCGCGGCGGGCTCCCCGCTCGACCTCGGGGGTGCAAGGAAGAAACGCCCCTCGCGCTCCGCCACGGCGAAGTGCCTCGCCGAATGGTTCGCCCGCTGGCCCGGGATGGAGACCGACCGCCGCGCGGGTTGATCGTGAGCGCGGATCTAGGCGACCGGAGAGCGACCGCAGCTCGATTCGACGCACCCTTGGCTCGACTCGATTCGACTCTCTACAATTCACAGGATCGGCGAGGCACTTCGATGGCGAGCCGCTCCGTTCCGCGCATCAACCACGTTGCGATGAGCGTGCCGGGTGCTCTGCTGCGCGAGCGCCGCGCTGATCTGGTTCGCTTCTACGGCGAGGTCTTCGGCTGGACGCCGATGCCCGATCCTGCCCAGGACGGCAGCGAGCTGGTGCTGCGCGTCCACTCGAACGAGCAGTTCGTGTTCCTGATCGCCAACGACGAGCCGATGCGCTGCCCCACCGGCGACCACTTCGGCGTCTCGGTGGGAAGTGTCGAGGAGCTCGAGCAGGTGCTCGCGCGGGCCCGCGCCTTCGCGGCCACGAGCCGCGAGGTCGAGGTGAGCGAGCGCCGCACCGACGATTTCCAGGCCGCGAAGCTGCACGCCTTCTACGTGCGCTACCTGCTGCCGATGTCGGTCGAGGTTCAGTACTTCGAGTGGGCTCCAGGCCTCGGCCCGGACACCGTCTGGGAAGCGTGATCTGACGTGATCGACCGGGCGGAGGGACGCGGTCCCTCGCGTCCGCAGCGATCGATCGAGACGTGACGCCGCGGCTGCGAGGGACCGCAGCCCTGCACGATTGACAGGGGCGTCCGTTCGCCTCAATACTAAACCATATGGTTAACCATTCAGAAACGACGCTCGACGCGACGCTCGCGGCGCTGGCGCATCCGACTCGCCGCCTCGTGGTGGCCGCTTTGGCGCACGGGCCGCGGCCGCTCACCGAGCTGTCGCGGCCGCACGCGATGTCGCTGCCCCGCTTCATGAAGCACCTGCGCGTCCTCGAGGACGCGCGGCTCATCCCCCGGCGCAAGCACGGCCGCGTGGTGACCTGCTCGCTCGACGCCGTGCCGATGAAAGAGGCCGTGGCGTGGCTGGAACGCTACCGCGAGTTCTGGGAACCCCGTCTCGACCGACTGGTCCAACTGCTCGACACACCCGAGGAGAACGACTCATGCCATCCACCGCGACCCAGCAGCAGCCCGCCCCCCAAAGCCCCTCGCTCTCGATGGTCCGGAACCTCAAATCCGGCCCGGAGAAAGTCTGGAAAGCGCTCATCGAGCCGGAGACGCTGAAGCGCTGGATGGCGCCCAGCGACGAGTTCACCGTGCCGGTCGCCGAGACCGACCTGCGGGTCGGTGGGCGCTATCACATCGTCATGAAGGCGCCCGACGGCGAGGAGCACGACGTGAGCGGCACCTATCGCGAGATCGTGCCCAACCAGAAGCTCGTCTACACCTGGGCGTGGAAGTCCACACCCGAGCGCCAGTCGCTGGTGACCTTCGAGCTGCGAGCGGTGGGCACCGGCACCGAGCTCACCCTCACCCACGAGAAGTTCTTCGACGAAGCGGCACGCGATCGTCACCAGCATGGCTGGACCGGCTGCCTCGGCCGCCTGGAAGCGCTTTTCAACTGAGCTGCCGTTCAACGGATCGCCAACCAAGGACCCGCGAGGAGAAGACACGATGAAGCTCTACGGATTCCCGCCGTCACCGAATACCCGCAAGATCCAGGCTCTCGCCGCCCACGTCGGTGTCCCGGTCGAGCTGGTGCTGGTCGATCTCAGCAAGGGCGAGCAGAAGAAGCCCGACTATCTCGCCATCAATCCGGCCGGCCGCACGCCCACGCTGGTCGACGGCGACCTCGAGCTCTCGGAGTCGAACGCGATCCTCCAGTACGTCGCGGGCGCCAAACCCTCGAGCCTGTGGCCCGACGACCGACGCCAGCGCGCCGACATCACCCGCTGGCAGTGCTGGCAGCTCGCTCACTGGGACGAGGGCTGCGTGGGTCTGATCCGCGAGAACGTCATCAAGAAGGTCATGGGCATGGGCGCCCCCGACCCGGCGGCCGTGAAGGCCGCGGAGACCGCATTTGCGCGCGATGCGTCGGTGCTCGATCGTCACCTCGCGACGCAGCAGTACTTGGTCGGCAACACGCTCACCATCGCCGACTTCGCGGTGGCGGCGCCGCTCGCGTATGCCGAAGCAGCGAGTCTGCCGCTCTCGGACTACCCGAACATCCGCGCCTGGTACGCACGCATCGCCTCGCTGCCGGCGTGGAAAGAGGCGAATCCGGCGATGTAGGTGTGAACGAGGCGCCGCCGCGCGGCTCGTGTCAGCGCGCGGCCGAGATCACGACATCCTCTACGACTTCGCCGGCCCGCGTCTCGACCACGCGGCCGCTCGGGCATTCGCTCGCGGAGCCGGCCGCCGCCGGCTCGACGCACCATCGATCCGGCGAGAGGCGGTCGAGCTCGAAGGCGCCGTTCGCATCGCACCTGGCGCTGGTCTCGCGATCCGAGAACGCAGACCCCATGGGCCGGGCCCGCACGTGGCCGGCGGAGACCGGGCGCCCCGACGAATCGACGAGTCGCCCGCGGATGCGTGCCTCACGCTGCAATCTCACGGTACCGAGATCGGTCGCGACGCTGGACGAGACGTCCGTGAACGGACCTCGCGTCTCGGTGCCGAAGCCCGTCGCGCGGAACCGAATCGTGTTGCTCTGGTCCCTGATCCCCTGGTACTCGAACCGACCGTCGGACGATTCAAAGCGCTCGCCGTCCACCGTGAAATCGCGCAACGGATCACCGGTCGCCGCATCGACTACGCGTCCCGAGGCTCGTCCGGCGGGCGTGAGGGTGATGCGGAGATCATGGGTGCCGGCCGCCACCGACCGGATCGTCACCGGCATCCATCGCCTTCCGCTGGCTTCGACGTCGTAAGCGCCCGCGTCGAGTGGCTTGATCCAGAATCCACCCTCGCCGTTAGGGCCGGCGCCGATCGACTGTGTCGTCCGCATCGAACTCTCCCGATGCACCGGTGCGGTAGTCGCGCTGCGTGGGCGTGCCGTTCAGGTCGGTTTTTACGTTGGCACCCTCGACCGGCGCACCGCGCGAATCGACCACTCGGCCGCGCACGTGCACCGTACGCTCGACCTCGATGGGCACGTCGGTGGTGGCTCCCGACTGCAGGCTGGGCATCGCATATGGCGCGGTTTGAACGACGCCGCGACTCTCCGGACTGACGAAGTAGTGGCCGGCCGGGAGACGCTCGATGCGGAACGATCCGTCGGCCGCCGAGGTCGTGGTGGGTTGCTTCATGAAGTCCTTCGCGCGAGCGAGCACCTCGCCCGGTGGGAAGTCCCGCAGGTCGCGGGACGCGATCACCTTCACTCCCTCGACGGGCTCGCCGCTGCCGTGGACGAGCACGTGCCCGGTGAGGGTGGAGTCGCCGATCGGCCTCCCCGGCTCTGCTGCCGGACCCGCTGGTGATTCGCCCGCGGCAATGCCCGGATGCGGCGCGAGGTCGCCACGCGCTTCACCGGGGGAAGCGGACACCGTGGTGTCCCGAGCGCGCGGCTCGCCGGAGCCGGTCTCTCGGCGCTTCTGGAGCAAGACGAAGACGAGTGTGGCGAGGACGGCGAGCCCGGTGATCGCGGCTATCACCCGCCGACGTGCACCCGCGGGTGCCGCGTGCCTGAGTCGATGGCCGGTCGTCACTTCGCGCCGGCCGCGCGCAGCAACTTCTCGGCCGCGGGACAAGCGCCCGCTTCCATCAGCATCGTGTAGCCGGGCATGCGCTGGTAATTCACGTCGGCGCCCTTGTCGACGAGGGCCTTCACCACTGGCACGTCGCAGCTCATGACGGCCCAGTTGAGGACCGAGAGGCCGTTCTCGTCGCGGCCGTTGGGGTCCATGCCGCCCTGGATGAATTTCACGGCACCGGCCGAGTCGTGCTGCATGATCCGCATGATGATCGCCCTGGTCTCGGTGGCGCTCTGCTGCGGATCGCGCTTGGGCAAGGGCGGCGGGATCGGCTCGGGCGGCGGCGCCGAGATCGGCGGTGCCTCGGTCGCGGGCGGCGCGAATGCGACGATCTTGGCGCTGAACTTCGCGTCCGCGGTCCAGGTGTGACCGTCCATCTCGAGCGGGGCCTCGGTCTTGAAGTCGCCGGCGATGGCACTCGGTAGGACCTTCGGTGCGCTCGTGAAGGTCATCGATTTGCCCGGGAAAAGCAGCATTCCCGAGATGCCTTCGCGAAAGATCGCGGCGCCCGCCGCCTTGCCGTCGGCGATGCGCAACCGAAGTGCCGCGAGCTCGCCCTTCCGCGCGATGAGGCTCAAGCCCACGTCGTCGTCGGCCGATTGATCGGCCGGCAGCGCGCGGTCGGTGAGCACCACCATCGTGTCCTTCTTCTTGTCGTCGAACAGGTTCTCGACCGGAAACGCGTACGCGTGCGTCAGCTGGACGGTCTTCCCGTCGAACGTGAGCTTGCCGCTCGCGGCGCCGACAGCGACCGCATCCGCACGGGCCGACGTGGCGAGGAGCCACGTGCACGCCGCGATCGAAGCGAAGTGCGCGAAGAGGCTCCACCGACGGCATCGTGCGTGGCCCATGAACGGTCCTCCGGCTTTTCGAGCGGGGATGAGCCGCGATCATCCCGCCCTGCCCGGGAGGGGTCAACGCGGTTACGCGTCCGCTGTGTCCGCGCATGGTGGAGGAGTACCCATGGCCGTGTCGCGCTTCGACCCGGCTTGCGCGGCGACCTGGCCGCACTGAGCCCCGTCCCAGCCGGATTTCGGCCTTCCTGACGGCGCCAGATCGGTGGAGCATTCTCCCTCTCGCGACGACAGCGGTCGTGAGGGGGCAATGATGAGCGGGGCGAAGTCACGAACGGCGGTGCTCGCAGGTCTGATCGCACTGGCGAGCGCCTGCTCGAGCTCCGGCTCGAGTACGCCTCCGCCTCCGCCCGAGCAGCCGGGGCCGTACGCATTCGCGCACTACGACACGAGCTTCACCGACGATCACGGCGATTTCGCATCGACGGTCTACTATCCCGCCTCCGCCGACGGCGCGCCGTTTCCGATCGTGACCTTTGCGCCCGGGACCTGCTCGATCAAGGAGTGGTACACGTGGTTCGGCGAGCAGCTCGCGGGTTACGGCTACATCGTGCTGGTCTTCACGCCGCCCGCGCCGTGCTTCGGCGGGCCGGTCGCGAGCGCCGACGGGCTGATCGACGGGCTCGATTTCCTGGTGAGCGAGGGCACGCGCACCGATGCCGCGATCGCGGGGCGCGTGGACGGTTCGCGGCGCGCGATCGCCGGTCACTCGCTGGGCGCGATCGCGACGATCATCGCGGAGAGCGCCCATCCCGAGATCGGCGCCGCGGTGCCGCTCGCGGCAGGCCCGCTCGGCGACGCGACCGAAGCGAAGATCACCACGCCGACGCTTCTGCTCGCGGCCTCGAACGACGGGATCGTGCCCGCGCCGCAGGCGGAGACCGCGTTCGATCAGCTCTCGCAAGCGCCCAAGGAGATCGCCGTGATCGCGGGCGGCGACCACGTGGGTTTTTGCACGCTGGGCTCGATCTGCGACGTGGTGGGCGTGTTGCTCGACAACCCGCGCACGCTCGATCAGCCCGATCGGCAGGACCAGCTCATGCGCCGCTACACCACCGCGTGGATGGAGCGCTTCATCCGCGGCCGGGTCGACTACGACGCCTATCTGACCGGCGCCGAGGCGCAGAGCGACCTCTCGTCGGGACTCTTGACCGACTTGCGCTACGACCTCCGCTGATCGCCGAGCAGCGCCACCCACTGCACGAACGACTTGCGCGGGTCGAGCGCGGGCACGCGAGGCACGAGCCGAGCGTTCGGCAAGTGATGCGACATGGTCTCGGCGACCTCGTACGGGTGCGATGCGTCGCCCTTGAGCGCGATGAGCGTCGCCGGCATCGCGAGCTGCTCCAGCGCTTCGGGCCATCCACCGGGCAGGTCGGCGGTCACGTCCCAGCTCAGCGTGCCGCGAAACGCGGTGGCGAGCTTGGGTGCCAGCTCACGCGCGTCGAAGTGCCGCCACTGCGACAGGAGCTCGCGGGCGAGCGCCTCACCGCGCCGCGACGAGAGCTCGCCGGTGGCGCGCCGCGCGCCCATCTCCAGGTCGCCCTGCTCGAACGCTCGCGCCACCTGATCGGCGTCGGTCGCGTCACGCGGCGAACGAGGCCCGAAGGCGGGCAGATCCTGCACGAGATGCGTGAGTCGCACGCCGTTCGTGAGCGCGAACCGCAGCGCGACGCCAGCGCCCATCGAGGTGCCGCCGACGATCGCCGTGACGAAGCCCGCGTGGTCGAGCACCGCGAGCGCGTCCGCGACCATCGCGTCAAGGTCGAAGGGCGGATGTCCGCCAGTGCCGGCCAGCCCGCGCGTGTCGCCGTGCCCGCGCTGATCGAACGCGACGCAGTCGAAGCGCTCGCCCAAGATCTCCGCGGCCGCGACCGCGTGCTCCTTCGAATACGCGAGCGCGTGCAAGTAGAGGAGCGGCTCACCGGCGCCGAACCGCACGCACGAGAGATCGGCGCCGCGTGAGCGCACCCGGAATCGCTGGACCGTCATGCTCACGGCGCGCTCCCGGGCGGGCGCGATCGATCGCGTCAGCCCGCGACGGGTGCGTCGCGATGGCTGCGGTGGGCGATCGCGAGCAGCGGCAGCGCCAGGAGCACCACCACGCCACCCGACGCGAACGCGGCCGACGCACCGCCCCACGCCCACGCCACCGACCCCAGGATCGGACCGCAGATCCGCCCCAGCGCCGAGCTCGATCCGGCGAGGCCCATCGTACCGCCGCGCTCGTCGGCCGCCGCTTGCTGGCTGATGAGCGCCAGGATCGACGGGTTGCAGAGCGAGTGGCCGAGCGCCCCGATCACCGAGAACGTAATCAGCACCTTCATGCCCGTGACCTGCCCGTAGTTGACCAGCATCAACCCTTCGAGCAAGAGCCCGAGGAAGAGCACTCTCCACGCGCCGAATTTGCTGGTGAGCCGGTGGATCAAACCACCCTGCACGATCACGATGGTGAGCCCGATGATGCTGAACACGAGCGCGTTGGTGTTGGGTGGCAGCTTGAGCACCACGCGGTTGAACTCGGAGAACATCGATTCGAGCACCGCGAAGCCGAAGGTGACCGTGAAGAAGCTCACCAGGAGCGGCCCCAGTAGCGGCCGCTTCACAGCGCCCAGCAGACGCGCGAGACCGAGGCTCACCTCGCGCGAGTCCTTGCGGCCGCGCAGCTCCTTCGGCAACGACTCGGGCAGCACGAAGGCCGCGAGCAAGCACGCCGTGAGGCTCAAGCACAGCGTCACGTAAACCGGCAGGTGCAGAGCCAGGTGGCTGTGATGAGCGGGGTCGCCCGAGGGGGACAAGCGATCGCCGAGCACCATGAAGCCGGCGCCGATCGCGGGTCCGAGCGTGAAGCCCATGCCGAACGCCGCGCCCACGAGCCCCATGCCCTTGGCGCGTTTCTCGGGCGGGAAGACGTCGGTCATGTAGGCCTGCGCGGTCGAGATGTTGGCGGCGGCCATGCCCGCGAACACCCGCGCCATGAGCAGCCAGGTGAGATTCGGCGCGAAGGCGAACAGCGTCCACGCGCACGCGTAGCCGAAGAGGCTCACCGCGAGCACCGGCTTGCGGCCGACGTTGTCCGAGAGCCGTCCCCAGAGCGGCGACGCCAGGAAGCTGAAGAAGTTGAAGAGAAAGGAGAGCAGTCCCACGACCACCGCGTTGGGGTCGCGGGTCAGGTGCAGCTCGGTCAAGAGCGAGCCGAGCCACCCCGGCATCGCGTATTCGGCGGCGATGTAGGGCAGCATCGGCAGTACGACGCCGAAACCGAGCAAGTCGATGAAGATCACCGACAGGACGATCGGCACCGAGCCTTTCGAGGCGAGGCTGGAAACGGCCGGCGGACTGGTGACGCGATCGTTCATGAGGGGGCCTTCGTGCGCGGCTCGCGCGGGCAGTGCTCGGCGATCGCGCGCACCACGTTCCACCAGTAGATGGCTTTCCAGGTGAGAAACGGCTTGCCGCTGGTCATGAGGCAGACCGCGATGTCGCGTTCGGGATCGGCGTAGCTGGTGATGAAGGTGAATCCTTGGTGGCCGAAGGCGCGGGGAGTGCCGGGGCCGTAGAGGCTGAAGGTCCGGCCGCCGAGCATGAATCCCATACCGTAGCGGATCGGCAGACCGATCGTGAGATCGAGCTCGAGATAGGTCTGTTCCGCGACGGCGCGCTTCACGGTGCGCGGATCGAAGATGCGCTTGCCGTCGAGGGTGCCGCCGCGCAGCAACAGCTCGTAGAAGCGCGACACCTCGTTGGCGGTCGCGACCACGTTTCCCGACGGCACCACTCCGGTGAGAAAGCGCGGATCGTTGGAGAGCGCCACCGCTTCCTCGTGCGACACGCCGAGCGCCCGCTTGAGCGCCCACGACGCCGGCGGCAGCGTGCGCGGGCCGGTCACCTCGTTGGGCGTGACCAGCTCCACCTCGGCCGGATCGACGCCGTAGCCGAAGTGCTTCATGCGCAGAGGCTTCCGGATCTCACGGGTCAGGAACGAGCGGATGTCGCTGCCGGTCACGCGGCGGATGACTTCGGCGAGGAGGAATCCGCCGGTGAGCGCGTGGTACGCGAGCCGCCGCCCGGCTCCGGCGACCGGCTTGGTTTCGCAGAGCAGCGCCAGGATCTCGTCGGGCCGCGACAGTACCTCGGGATCGAAGCGCGCGCCGGCCACCGGGGGAATGCCGGCGCGATGGGTGAGCACGTGGCGGAGGGTCACCCATTCCTTGCC
>CAZYWA010000017.1:0-30380 GCA_964650975.1 uncultured bacterium | reverse complement strand
CCATGCTCGGTGCCTTCCTCGGCTGGCAGGCGGTGCCGTTCATCATCCTGGTGGGCTCGGTGCTCGGTGTCGTGGTGGGGCTCGGCAGCATGGTGGCGCAGCGCGGATCCCTGCAGCTCCGGATCCCGTTCGGTCCGTTCCTGGCGTTCGGAGCGCTGGTGTGGATTTACTTGCCTCGCCTTCACGGGTTGCTGTTCCCGTGATCCGGCGACCGGTGTGACCGCGAGCGGTTCGGCATCGCGCTTTTCGGGCGTGGCCCGCGGTGTCCTCGCGAGCCTCGGCGTGACGCTGGTCACGGCGCTCTTGCTGATGGTGCTGATCGCGCTGCGGCTGGCGGAGGAGGTGAGCCTCGACCGTGATCTCACGGGACTCAGGCTCGAGCTGGCGCAGCTCGCGGACCCCACGATCCGCGAGCGAGTCCTTCCCCGTGTGTCGGTTCCCGACTGGGCCAAGCTGCTGTTCGCGGTTCGCGAGAGCGATGGCTTCCTGATGGTCGCGGAGGACGGCTCCACGCTGGGCGGGGGCGCACCGTCCGGGAGCGAGGACTGGCTCGAGCGGGCGCGGGCCGTCCCCCGCGGCGCGTCGCCGAGGGTGGAGGTGGAGCGGAGCGGAATCCTGCAACGCCCCGTGCGTCTGGTGGGGATCGCGAGCCTCCGGTTCGACGGCCGGAACCACGCCCTGGTGGTGACCCGCGACCTCGCCGAGCCGGTCGGGGCCGGCACCCTCCAGTTGCTGGTGCTCTACGCGCTGCTCTTCACGCTGGTGCCGCTCGTCTTCGGTTACGTCTTGCTGGCGAGGCTGGTGGTGCGGCCCATCCGGCGGCTGGTGCGGATCACCGACCGGATCCGCGCGGGCGACCTCGGCGCGCGAGTGCCCGAGACGGAGACGGCCGACGACGAGATCGGTCATCTGGCGCGCTCGTTCAACGCCATGGCCGCGCGCGTTCAGCACGACGAAGCGCTTCGCGCCGAGCAGCTGGCGACGCTCGAAAGCCTGAACCGCGAGCTCTCGCGGGCTCAGCAGGAGCGTGTGCAGGCGGAGAAGCTGGCGTCGGTCGGCCGGATCTCGGCCGGCGTCGCCCACGAGATCGGCAACCCACTGGGCGCGATCCACGGGTTCGTGGATCTGTTGCTGCGCTCCGGCTCGGGCGGCGCGCCGGAGACGCTCTCGCCCGACGAGAAGCGCGACCTGCTGGGCCGGATCGAGCGCGAGGCGCGCCGCATCCGCGACATCGTGCAGGGCTTGCTCACGTTCGCGCGGGCGCCCGCCGCTTCCCGGGTGCCGTGCGAGTGCGACGTGGTGGTCGGCGACACGCTGCAGCTGCTCGAGGCCCAGGGAGCGTCGAGCCGGATCCGCGTGACGGCGTCGCTGGAGGCGGCCGGATCGGTGACGGTGCTCGATGCGCAGTCGCTCCAGCAGATCGTGGTCAACCTGGTCACGAACGGGGCCGACGCGATGGCGGGTAGCGGCGAGATTCGGGTCCGCTCCCGGACCGTCGCGATCGAGCCTGGCGCCGAGGTCTTCGGCAGCGACGGCTGGGTGGTGGTGGTCGCGCCGAAAGATCCGGCTGGCGGAGGCGAACGAGCATCCCGCCGTGGTCCGCGATGGGTGAGCCTCGAGATCGCCGATGCCGGACCGGGAATCGCTGCCGAGCTGGTGACGCGGGTGTTCGAGCCCTTCTTCACCACCAAGGAGGTGGGGAAGGGGACCGGGCTGGGACTTGCGATCGTGCTGGGAAGTGTGGAGAACGTGGGGGGAGGAATCCGCGTCCGAACCTCGCCGGCGGGCACCGCCATCGACGTGTGGCTGCCGTTGCGAGCGCCCGAGACCGAGGGAGGCGTGGTTTGGTGATCGAAACGTCCGTCCCCCAGTCGCCAGCCGGAACGCCTCGCGTCCTGGTCGTGGACGACGAGGAGAACATGCGCCACCTGATCTCGCTGGTGCTGCGCAACGAGGCCTACCGGGTGGGCGAGGCGAAGGACGGCGCGGACGCGCTCGAGTGCCTGGATCGAGAGCCCTACGACTTCGTGCTGTGCGACATCCGCATGCCTCGCCTCGACGGCATGGGCTTCCTGCGTGCGCTGGCCGATCGGCCCACGGCACCCACGGTGATCATGATGAGCGCCTTCGGCACGGTCGACGTGGCGATCGAGGCCATGAAGGCCGGCGCCTACGACTACGTGTCGAAGCCGTTCAAGCCGGACGAGGTGGTGCTCACCCTGCGCAAGGCGGTGGAGCGAGAGCGGCTGAAGCAGGAAAACGCCCGTCTTCGCGACGAGATCGAGCGCAGCCGTGGCGTCGAGGGATTGATCGGCACCTCGGTCGCGATCCAGGACGTGCTGGCGCTGGTGCGCAAGGTCGCGCCCCACAAGGCCACGGTGCTGATCAGCGGCGAGAGCGGCACCGGGAAGGAGCTGGTGGCGCGCGCGGTTCATCAGCTCTCGGACCGACGACGCGGTCCGTTCGTCGCGATCAATTGCGGCGCCATCCCCGAGACACTGCTCGAGAGCGAGCTCTTCGGCCACGTCCGCGGCGCCTTCACCGACGCCTACCAGAACAAGGTGGGACGCTTCGAGGAGGCGCACGGCGGCACGCTCTTCCTCGACGAGATCGGCGAGCTGCCGCTGGCGCTGCAGGCGAAGCTGCTACGGGTGTTGACCGAGGACGTGGTACGGCGGGTGGGGGACACCGCGTCGATCGCGGTGGACGTGCGGGTGGTCGCGGCCACGCTGCGCGATCTCGAGGCGGAGGTCGGTGCGCAGCGCTTTCGCGAGGACCTCTTTTACCGGCTGAACGTCGTACCCGTCCGGGTTCCGCCGCTCAGGCAGCGCCGCGACGACATCCCGCTCTTGGTGCGGCACTTCGTGGCGAGGGCCAACCAGCGGCTGGGACGAGCCGTGCGCGGCGCGACGCCCGAAGCCATGACCAGGCTCGTCGAGCACGAGTGGAAGGGAAACGTGCGGGAGCTCGAGAACCTGATCGAGCGGGTCATGGTGCTCACGGACGGCGACTGGATCACGCCGGACGCCCTCCCCGTTCTCGAGCCCGGCCCGCGCACCGGCGAGATCGACGACGGCAAGGACGAGCTCTCGATCAAGAAGACCACACGCCGGCTCGAGGAGCGCCTGATCCGCCAGGCGCTCGAGAAGACCGGCGGCAACCGGACCCACGCGGCGCGGTTGCTGGAGATCAGCCACCGCGCGCTGCTGGTGAAGATCCGGGAGTTCGGGATCGGCCGGTGAGACGGCCTAACCGGTCCCGAAGGGCCGGTCGGCCCCCGGTCGCCACCTCGGGCCCAGGCGTCTGCCTTGACCCCGAATCTGCGGCTCAGGTACGATTTGCTCATTGCAAAGACCGGGCGCGACGAGTACGCGCCGAGCCCGGTTTGGCTCGGGGGGATTACGTGGCTCGATTCGATGACGCGCGAACGCGGACCCAGAGGCACCGATTGCGGCGGAGCTTCGTCTTCCGCTCGGCGGCGGCCTTCACGTTGGTCGAGCTGATGGTGGTGATGTTCATCGTCGGATTGATCGTGCTCTCCGCCTCTCCCTACCTTCGCCAGGGCATCAAGGCGGCTCAATCCAACGCCGCGGCGCGCGATTTCTACACCGATCTTGCGTATGCGCGGTCGCTGGCGATCAAGACCGGCTTGCCTCACCTGGTCGAGGTGTGTCCGGGCGTCGCCACGTCGGGTGGAACGTTCACCGCGGTGCCGGGCTACATGGTGATCGAGTGCTCGACGACCACCGGCAGTGGCGCGACCGCGGTGACGACCGCGAATTTTTCGGCTTCCCAGTGCACCAGCACCAACGTGTGCGCCGAGCTCGCCAACGACGCCCCGTCGGCTGTCACAGGCGTCCGGCGCGAGGTGAATCTCCTGAAGGGCGGCCACGAGGCGCAGAGCAACGCCGACACGGCGATCAAGCAGATCGCCGGCGTGACCTTCGGCGTCGCGGGAAGCGGCGTGGTCGGCACGCCCGACGCTCCCAGCAGCACGCCGCCTACCGACGGGGTGGATCTGGGCTGTCCCGGTGCCAGCACGGTCCGGCGGCGGTTCTTCTTCCAGAAGAATGGGCAGGCGGTGGACGACAGCTCCCACGCGCCGTGCGGCGGCACGTACTACATCACCAGCAACATGGAGCTCGCCAGCCTCGGCGCCAGCGGCGACACGACGCTCGACCGGGCCGTGGAGTTCACGTCGGCCGGCGGTATCAAGGTGTATCGCTGGGACACCAACATGACGGGCAGCAACAAGTGGCGATGATGCGGCGGGGGCGAGAGGCGACATGAACATGGCTCGACACCGCTCGACGACGTCCGGACGAGATTGCGGGTTCACCATCGTCGAAGTTCTGGTGGTGGTGTTCCTGGTGGGTCTGCTGGTCGTGGTTGCCGTGCCGTTTCTGCAGCAAGGCACGCGCGACTCCCAGGCCAACGGTGCCGTGCGGCAGATCTGGACCGACCTGCTCTTCGCCCGCACCGAGGCGGTCCGCACCGGTTTTCCGCACCTGGTCGAGTTCTGCGACAACCCGCCGGGCTACGTCGTGGTGCGCTGCGCGTCGGGAACGCCGCTGGCCAGCAACTACGCGTCCACCGAGTGCGCCGACGGCGGGCTGGGCGGCATGTGCACGCTGCTCTCGAACGGCGTTGCATCCGCCAATCAGAACGTCGTGCGGCAGGTGACCCTGGGACGCGGAGCCACCGCGAGCCTGAGCGCGGTTCGCTTCGGCGTCGTGGGAACGCCCGGCCCCACGCCCGGGCGGGTCGGCACCAGCCCGCCGTCGGACGGGCTCGACCTGACGGCGTGCGACTCGAGCGGCTCCGCCCGGCGCCTGTTCTTCAACGAGCGAGGCCAGATCGTCACCGACACAGCGGCGCACACGCCGTGCCGGGGTGCGCTTTACGTCAACGGCCGCATGAACCAGGACGCCGAAGGAAACCGCGCGGTCGAGTTCAACACGGTGGGCGCCGCGCGCGTCTACCGCTATCAGCAGACGCCTTCCGCGGGCTGGAAGTGACCCGGCACCGCGCGGCGCGCGACCCGTCGATCCAGCGAGAAACGAGGAGCATCACGATGCGAGTCTGGAAGTCGCAAGCAGGTGCCGCGCGAGGATTCACCCTGATCGAAGTGCTGGTCGCGCTGTTCGTGCTGGCGGTCGGCCTGTTGGGCCTGGCCTCGCTGCAGCTCAACGCCTCCAAGGGAAACGCCCAGAGCGGTGTCGGGACCCGGGCCGTGCTGATCGCCCAGGCGCGGATGGAGATGCTCAAGAGCGCCAGGTTCGCCGACATCCAATCGGGAGCGGTGACCAGCGTTTGCCAGACGCCGGTTCAGATCAAGAACAACGCCGGCGTGGCGACCAACTTCTTCACCGTGACCTGCACGTACACCTTGTCGGACTCGGACAAGGACGGCGTCAACGACGATGCGGTGCTCGAGGTGAAGGTGTCGTACCCGGGAGCGTCGGTCCCGGTCGATCTGATCAGCGAACGGACGTCGGCTTGAGGGCGGGGCGAGGAGGTACCGCGATGGTCGAGAGGCGCGCGCGAGACGCGACCAGCCACGAGCGTGGGTTCACGCTGCTCGAGGTGCTGATCGCCCTCATGATCCTGGCGATCGGGGTCTTGGCGGTCACCAGCATGCAGCTCAACGCGACCAAGAACAGCGCCCTGGGCGACGTCATCACCAAGGCGCTCGCGGTCGCGCAGGCGCGGATCGAGCTGCTCAGGACGGCGACCCCGGCGAACCTCGCCGACGGGACCGCGGTCGACACTGCGTGCCAGCAATCGGTGGTGTTCGCCAACGACACCACGGTGACCGGTGCCTCGAATGCGTCGTTCACCGTCGACTGCAGTTACTCGACGGTGTGCGAGCTGAGCCCCTGTCCGCCCGGAATCCAGTCGCGGCAATTCGTGGTGACGGTGTCGTCCAACCTGCTCAGCAACCCGGTACGCCTCACGGGCAAGGTGCCGCTCTCATGAGCGCCGCGGGAGCTCTCCGCCGCACCGGTGCTCGGCCCGGACAGGAGCCAGGCTTCACGCTGGTGGAGCTGCTGATCGCGCTGCTGCTCTTCAGCCTGCTGCTCGCCGGAATCTGGACGACGTTTTCCGCGCAGAAGCGCTCGGCGGCCAACCAGGATCAGCTCATCGAGGTGAGCAACAACCTGCGCATCGGCATGTGGGGCCTGGGTCTCGACCTGGTGCAGGCCGGTTTGGGCCGCGTCTACACGGCGGCGAGCGGGACGTGCCGGGACCTCGGGGTCCTCGACGCGAATCCGTACCAGGTCACGTTCCTCTACGACATGAACGACTCGGCGGTGCAGAACCCGGGCTCGCCCGACGGTGCGTCGTTCACCTGGTACGGCGCCTCGATGTGCTCGGCGTCGGATTGCTCGGGCACCTGCAGCGCGACCGCGGATTCGACGAGCGTGAATCCCCATGCGGAGATCGTGCGCTGGGGGCTCGACAATCCGGCGGTGACCGGCGCGGTCGGCATCGTACGCGGTGCCTCGAGCCCGTTCACCTCGACCTTCACCGCCGCCAACTCGATCACCGCCCGGCAGAACATCAACTACAACGACCGCGACACCACGGGCTCCAACCCGAACATCTTCGAGCTCTGGCGAGAGGTGACCAACAACGCGGGCGTCCAGACCTCCGACCCCATCGCCTACGGCATCCGCGGCCCCGACAACTCGGGCAACCCGCCGACCGACGAGGGCGGCAACCCCGTGTTGATGTTCACCTATTACCTGGACGTGAACAACGACGGCGTGTGGCAGTGCACCTCGGGCTCGGGCCCGGACGCGATCAAGGGCGACACCAACGGCGACTGTGCGCTGAGCACCACCGAGATCACCGCGCTCACCAATCCGTCCAACGCCGCGACCGCGGTGCTGAGCCAGACCGATCTCTATCGCGTGCTGCGGATCGGCGTGACGCTGCGCGCCGAGACCCAGCGTCCCGATCCTCAGTTCGCGGGCAACAACGGCTACCGGTTCCGGCTGATGACGACCTCGTTCAAGCTCAACAACATGGCCTACGCACCGTGAAAGTCCGCTGCCTGGCCGCGCTCGAGCGCGGCCCGCGCGGCAACGACGTGACCGAAAGGGAGTCGACGATGATGGCTGGTCGGGGGGAATCGTGCCGGGCGCGGGAGCGCGCGCGGAAAGCGGGCGGCGCCGCGGGCTTCACGCTCGCCGAGCTGCTCATTGCGCTGCTCTTGACCGGCATCCTGATGATCACGGTGTTCGAGGCGATGGGGTCGCAGCGCAACTCGTACGTGTCGGCCGAGCAGGCGTCGGACATCGGCCAGAACCTGCGGGTGGCGGTCGAGTCGGTCACCCGCGAGGTACGCCTCGCCGGGCTGCGGACCGTCGGCGGGCAGCCCGCGGTCGTCCAGGCGGCGCCGTTTCAGCTCATCTTCTATGCGGACGTCAATCAGAGCTGCCTTTGCGGTGCGACGGGGGCGCGGGTCGCCGAAGACCAGTGCTGGGGCTATCCGACCTCGCTCGCTCCGTCGGTGATCGCCGATCCGCCGCCTTCGACCTGCGGTCTCAAGACGACCAATCCGATGGGAGACTCGCCGAACGGCGTGAGCTTCTACGGCACCACGGTGCCGGCCGACCCCGCGAACTCGCCGAGCCACGCCGAGCTGATCACCTGGACCTTCGACCGCCCGGCCAATGCCACGACGGCGGGCGACGCCTCTCCGGGCTTCTCGATCACCTCGGGATCGGAGGCGCTGGTGAGCACCGACTGCAGCGCGTCGAAGATCAACGGTGCCGACCTCGATCCGACGCTCTCGGCCAGCAACCGGGCGCTGCCCGGCACTCTCGACAACCCGCTCTACAACCTCTACCGCCTGGTGTCGCTCAACCGGAGCAGCGCGCTCTCGGTCGACAACTCGACGTCGGTGGCGAAGGTCGCGTCGGGCCTGCGCGGACCTTGCAAGAGCGACAACAGCTCCGACTCCGCCGAGCTCGTCGACGAGGTCGGGAACATCTGGCCGGCCTTCTCCTACTGGATCGACATCACCGGTCCGGGGAACGCCCCCGACGGCGAGATCAACAACAATTGCGACGGGACGTTGTCCTCCGACGAAGACGTCCTCTGGGGAGACACGGACTTCGACTGCAAGTTCAGCGCGGCGGAGTACGCGGCCCTGACCGCGGTGCCCAACGCGAGCCTCGGTGCGTTCCCGCTCAACAAGGAAATTCTGGCCAACATCGTCCGCGTGGACGTGCACCTGAGCGGCGCCTCGCAGGACCGGGCGAGCCTGGGAACGGTGACCGGTGGCGCGGCCGTGAATTTCCGCGGCAAGCATCTAGCCTCGAGTGCAGTCGTCCGGAATCGACTGAAGTGAGTGAAGGTGATCGCCGCCGGGGGGTGGAGCGGTCGCGAATTGGGCGCAGCCAAAGCCCGCGAAAGGCAAGGGATGGAACGCATCGAAGGACGGGCAGGGGGGCGAGGGCGGGATCGGGGAATCGCACTGGTGCTGGTGCTCCTGATCCTCGCGACCACGACCATCATCGGAATCGGCGCCGTGACGGCCTCGATCTCGGACCTGAAGATCACCGGCAACGAGAATTGCTACAACAAACTGCTCAATACGGCGGACGTGGGGGTGCAGGACGCGCGGCTCTACCTGCAGAACCTCACGTCGCAGCAGCGCAAGTCGCGCTTCAACACCACCAACAACGTCTACGTCACCAATCCGCTCTCGTTCTGGAACATCAAGAATTGCGGGTTGAACACTCCCCAGCAGGCGACCGACGCGACGGCGCTGTGCACCAACTTCACGACCCCGGACCTGACGGTCCAGGCGGCATCGCTCACGGGCGGCCTTTTCCAGGTGTTCTACGAGATCCGCTGGTTGCACCGGGAGTCGAAGAACAAGGCGATCGCCGGTGAGAACCTCGGCACGACCCAGTCGCACGAGTTCCTGACGCACTCCTACGCGAAGGGCTGCGGGACGACCTCGAACCTCGAGTCCCGGATTCAGTATTCCGAGCGGATGATCGGCGGTTCGGAGAACGATTACCAGGCGATTTCCTACGACCCGAAGGCGGGAACATGAGCGGCGCTCGCATGACGTGCGGCACCGGGTGTGCTCGGGTCCCCCGGCGGACATCGATCCGGGGATGGAGGTGCACGATGAATCAGCACGGCGCTACTCGCGGGCTCGGCGTGGTCGCATCGGCGGTCGCGATGGCTCTGGCGGCGATGGTCGTTTCGTCGCACGCCGAGCAATTCATCCCCAACCTCCAGGCGCAGGATCCGCCTTCCGTGGGCAACCCCAGTACCACCGCGAAGCCCAACATCGCGATCGTGGTCGGGCACAGCGGGACCATGATGGAGAACATCAGCACCGGGAAATCGGATTTCCTCCCGGCGGACTTCAACGAGACCATCCCGACCGGGATTGCCCCGGCCTGCGCCGGCGGCGCGACGTCGTCGAGCTTCGGCGCCTCGCCGTTGCTGCTCAATCCCGCCCACTTCCGGCTCTTTTGCCGAGATGGCTCGCTGACCTCTGCGAGCGGCGGCTCCGGTCCGCTCCTCGAGACCCTCAAGAACGTCAACCTGTTCGCGAACGCCACGGGGACCGCCGGAGACCAGTATCAGGCGTACATGGCGCGGATCTTTCCGGACATCAACTTCACCACCTCGACCGGTGGTACTTGCTACAACGCAGGTTGCTCGGAAGGCACGACGACGTCAGGGAGCTCGGTGTTCGAGTACGGCGGCACCACCTACGACGAGGGGACCGACTACAACGGCCCCGACAAGTCCGGAGGTCCGTCGGGTGCGGGAGACATCTGCTCCAGGACCGGCGCCCTCTGCAACTTGTTGACGCCCCCCGGCACCGGCGACGGGGTACACGATCGATCGGTGTACCCGTGGGACTCGAGCCAGCTCTATACGCTCAACAATCGATTCAATTACCAGCCGAGCGCAGGCTCGGGAGGTGTCCCGTTCCACTTCCTCGATGGCGATTTCCCCTTGCTGGATCCCATCGCCAATTTCAACTTCAACTTTCCGATCCGTCAGGCAAGTCCGGGCGCCGGCGGCACGAGTCGCTGGCGCAACAGCAAGATGCGCGCGACGATGTGCGCGGTGGAAGGCTTCATCGGCCTCGGTCGGTTCAGGGCGATGACCGACGGCGGGCCTTTCAACTGCGGGTTCGACGACCTGGGCGACTCGACCGCCGACGACGCCAACGGGGATACCTATGACGACTTTTACTTCAACAACGTCAAGGGCGTGGCTTCGATCGCACTCTACAAGACCTACCAGTTGAGCCCTGGTTTGTACCCACCGTTCGACAGCTCCGGCAATTACACCAACAGCCGGCTCAAGGTCGATTTCCGGGTCGGGAGCTTCTATGGGCCCGGGTCGGTACAGCCGACTGGCGGCGTCGCCATCGGCTGCAGCATCGCCGGCGATCCTGGCTGCGATCGGTCGATCGCGCTACTGGGGCCGGACGTCAATCGGAACAGCGCGACCCCGAGCGTCAGCATGCACGATTGCATGGGCCTGGCGCGATCACCCAGCCCCGCGCAGCCCGCGAGCCCCAATACGACCTTCCAGACCCCGATCGGCAACGATAACGCCAGCCTGTCGAGCAGCATCGATCTCTTCTACGGCACGCCCGGCGGTGTCATGTCGCTCTCGGGAATCCTGCGTGACGCATGCGGCTCGACCCCGGGAAGTAACTGTCCCGGCGCCTCGAGCACGCTTCCCAACAACGTCCCGGGCACCGGCATCTTCAATACCGATACCAATAACTGCGGGACGTCGAACGCACTCGTGATCATCACCGACAGCCCGGACTCGTGCGCCGACGTGACGTGCACCAACTCGATCGGCGAACGGCTGCCTGGATACCCGAGCACGCCGGGGCAACCCCTGCCGGCCACGAGCGGCGCCAAGTTGAACTGCCCCGACTCGATCGCCGCCGCCATGCGCGCGTCCACCACCGAGGCCAAGACCTACATCATCGGCGAGGACGCCGGCTGGGACACCCCCACCAAGCAGGCGGTGTCGGCGGTGGCCGCGGCGGGCGGCACGAATTCGTATTACCGCGCCCGCAGCTTCAGCGACGTCGAAAACGCGCTGCACGCCATCTACAACGACCTCAAGTTCAGCGGCGACGTCGTGGTGCCTTCGGGTGTCTTCGCGCTGGGCATCGTGTCCTCCGACAATACTACTGGGATTCAGGACGTCGTGGTCGACGCGCGCTTCCGGCCGGCCACCTGGCAGGGCTACCTGTTCGCCCGCAAAGTGACCCAGGCCGGCGAGCCGCTCGCGTACTGGGAGGCAGGCTCGCTGCTGCAGGCACGTGACGTCTCCACGGCGGGCCAAGCCCGCAGCGCGTTCACGACGCTCGATCTCAACTGCGATGGCAAGATCAATGGCGCGGACGAGCTGGCGCCGCTCCTGCTCGGCGTGGGTGCGTCGCCGAGCTACAACCCGGATCTCGTGACTCCGGGTGGGCCATTCGCCACCCGTTCGGCGTGCACCGCTACCGCCACGCCGCGCAATTTGCTCAAGAACGTTCACAACACCGGCGTGCCGTTCTTCCTCGACTCGGCGGTGGACGCCACGAACGGGCTCACCAATCGCGATGGCAACGCCAAGGGGCTGCTTCTGTACACCGTGGGCTACAACGACCCGGCGATCGGCGCGGCTCCCGGCGTCGTGAAGCCCGCACTCGGCTACCGCACCCGGACCTTCCTGAGCGATGGCTCGGTCGACCCCTCGGGCACTCCCAAGCCCTGGGAGCTCTACGACATCGCGAACTCGAGCCCGGTGATCGTCGGTCCGGCTCTCTCGGTGCAGGCGAACGACGCGGACAAGGACCAGAACGGCCTCAGCGATTACGAGGAATACCAGGCGAAGGTCAAGGGTCGTCCCCGCGTGGTCTACGTCGGCGACAACGGCGGCGCGCTGCACGCCTTCAACGTCGATGGCGACAGCACGATCAAGGTGAACAACGGAACGCTCTCCACCGGTTCGGTTACGTCCGATACGACCGTGAACACGGCTGGTGCCAAGGCGGGTGGCGAAATCTTCGCGATCTGGCCCCACGAGTTCCTGCAGCGCCTCAAGCGCTACGCGAACGTCAGCTACGGCGCCACGGGCGGCCACGAGAAACCGGTGCACGAGGACGGGCTCGACCTGACCGCTCGCATCTTCGACGCCAAGATCTATCCGAACACCGAGGGTGGGCCGCTCTTCGGCTGGCGCACGGTGCTGGTGATCGGCGCGCGGAACGGCGGTCACATGTACATGGCCCTCGACGTGACCGATCCGTCCGAGTCGATGGGCATACAGGACAAGAAGGCGGATGGCACCCTGGCCGCGTACAAATTCCCGACCTTGCTGTGGGAGTTCTCGGAGTTCCGAGACGACGGCCATTCGGCGCAGGGAGTCCCTCTGGCCCTGGCGACCGACTGCGACGAGACTCCCCTTTCGACGGAACGGATGGGCAACGCGGCTTGCGAGGACAACGGCCAGGCCGACAACTGGGAAGACCGCCTCGGTCATTCGTGGTCGATCCCGTTCGTGACCCGGTCGCGCACCAGCGCCACCGCCGGCCCGGTGATGTACGTCCTCTCAGGCCCGGGAGCGATCGAGGCGGGCGCGACGCCACCGGGCACCGCCATTCGCGGCGCCGGTTACGTCCTCGGCATCGACGTCGCGAGTGGATCGCTGATCGACCTGGACAGCACCAGCACGAACGGGCTGCCGGAGAGAGTCAGTGACGGTGCCATCTCCTCCGGACCGAACGCGGGCCCGGTGCCCTATCAGGTCACGTGTCTGGCCGACACGTCGGCTTTCTGTACGGCGCACCCGAATGCGCCGAATTGCGCCCGTCCCAGTGCTCCTCTAGGAGTCCCCGACCAGCACTGCACGGCGGGCTCGCCAGTCGCCTGTGGCAACATTTCCGATCCGACCAACAAGCTCCAGGTGTTCTGCCAGGCGCACTCGGATTCACCCTACTGCTCGCCCTCCTGCAGCGCGGGCTCGACCACGCTCAATCTCGAGCCCTTCCGCACCAGCATCGTCGGGGGCGACATCACCCCCGACGACGACTCCACCTACGGCGGGCAGCGTGCGGACGTGATGTACTGGGGCGACCTGGGCGGGCGTCTGTGGCGTGCTCGCTTCACGAGCGCGACTTCGAACGACATCCAGACCAAGGTCGTGTTCTTCCCGGGCGCCGACGTCAACACGGTGGACACCGATCACCCGATCGTGAGCCGCCCGTCGCTCACGCCTTCCAAGAATCAAACGACTACCGGTACGTCGCCGCCGCTCCTGGTGATCTTCGGAGACGGCAGCCTCCACTTCGGTGTCAACGACCTGGTGGAGGGGACGTCGCTGGTGGACGAGATCGACTCCAAGGCCAAGTTCCGGATCCTGAACCTGGTCGACGATGCCTCCACCGGAAACTCGCAGTACCTGGACTTCTCGGACGAGAACAACTGCGCGGACGGAACCGCGGCGACGGGTTCGGTGGGCGATCCTCCCACGGCCAACACCGGTGGCGACCTCGACAACCGCACCGCTGCGGTGAACACGTTCCCGTCGGTGACCGATCCGCAGTCTCCGCCGTCCGGGACCCATCCGCCCACACAGGCGGGTGGGTATTACCAGTGCCTCGCGAACATGGGCGGGTCGGGAATCCCCAATGCGCTCGGCAGCGAGCGCATGCTCGGCTCGGCGTTCACGCTGGGCGGGGCGGTGATCGTCGAGACCTTCCACCCGGTCGATCCGGCCTCGCTCACCAACATTTGCTACAACGTCGGAACCGGGTCGATCTTGACCTATCAGTACAACACCGGGGGTCTCATCAACTTCACCCTCGCGGGTGGCGCGACCTCGAGTGGCGGCGGCAAGTACTACACCGCCCCCACCAACCCGGTGGCGGTGGGCAATGGACCCTACAAGCCCATCGGGGCACCGCCCGACGGCTTCCCGCCGGACTTCCTCCGTTACCACGCCATCACCGGCGGTAGCCAGCCGGTGCCGCCCGCCACGATGTCCAGCGTGTACTGGCGCGAGCCGTTCTGACGCGCCGCGGCTCGAGTGCCTAGGCACCCGAGCCGTCTGATTCCGAAGCCAGAGGCCGGGGCAGTCAAGCCCGGCCTCTCGGCTTTCGGGAGGCTCACTTCCAGAAAAGCAGAAAAAAGTCGTTGACTTTGAAGAACCACGCCTCCTACAATGCGCACCGTTCCGGGTCCTTGCGACGCCTCGCGGCGCTTCGCACGGAGGTGACGAGCGATGCTCTTCTCGCGAAAATCCAGCCTTTTCGGCCTCGACATCGGCTCCTCGGCCGTCAAGCTGGTCGAGCTCCGGGAAGGTAAGGGGGGCTTCGAGCTGGTCAGCTTCGGGATGGCCGCCCTGCCGCCGGAGGCGATCGTCGACGGCGCCCTCATCGACGCCACCACCGTCATCGACACCATCGAGGACCTGGTCAAGACCCACCAGGTCAAGGCGACCGACGTGGCCACCTCGGTGTCGGGCCACTCGCTCATCATCCGCAAGATCAACCTGCCGGTGATGAGCCAGGAAGAGCTCGAGGAGTCGATCCAGTGGGAGGCCGAGCAGTACATCCCGTTCGAGATCAGCGACGTCAACCTCGACTTCCAGATCCTGGGGCCGGTCCCCGGCGACCAGACTCAGATGGAAGTGCTGCTGGTTGCCGCCAAGAAGGAGCTGATCAACGACTACGTGGACGTGATCCGCGAGGCCGGGTTGTCGCCGGTGGTGGTCGACGTGGACGCCTTCGCGATCGAGAACATGTACGAGATCAACTACCCGGTCGTGCAGGATGAAGTGCTCGCCCTGATCGACATCGGCGCCAGCGTGATGAACATCAACTTCACCAAGGGCGGGGTGTCGAACTTCACGCGTGACGTGTCGTTCGGCGGCAACCAGTACAACGAGGAAATCCAGAAGAAGCTCAACCTGAGCTACCAGGACGCCGAGGCGGCCAAGGTCGGGCAGGATGTCGAGGGCGTAAACCAGCGGGATGTCGAGAAGATCATCGCGGGCGTCAACGACGCGCTGATCGGCGAGATCCAGCGGTCGATCCAGTTCTTCAGCTCCTCGGCGGGCGACGACCGGATCAACAAGGTGGTGCTGTCCGGTGGGTGCTCGCGGGCCCGGGGCCTCACCCAGGCGATGCAAGACAAGCTCGGGTTGCCCGTCGAAATCGCGAATCCTTTCAATGCGATCCAGTGCGACCCGGGGAAGTTCGACGCGGAATACCTGAACTCGGTCGGCCCCGCGGCCGCCGTGGCGATCGGGCTAGCGTTGCGGCGCTTGGGCGACAAGGTGTGAGTGTCGAGCTCCGAAGTCCCGCTTCGAATCGATCTGCGGAGAGCGTCCGATGATCAAGATCAACCTGCTGCCAGCCAAGGCGGTCAAGAGAGACACCAAGAACCGAGAGTTCGTGATCATCTCGGTCGTGGCCTTGGTCGCCGTGGCCGCGGTGATCATCTTCCTGAGCACTGCGCAGGCCGCGAAGCTGCAGCAGCGCCAGGATCAGATCACCAAGCTCAATACGGAAATCGAAGAGCTGCAGAAGAAGGTCAAGGAAGTCGACGCCTTCAAGGCGAAGCAGGAAAAGCTGCGGCAGAAGATCGGCATCATCGAGCAGCTTCGCAAGCAGAAGACCGGTCCGGTCCGGATCCTCGACGACCTGAGCATGAAGGTCCCCGAGGAGGTCTGGTTGACCGGTTACAAGGAAGACAACGGCCAGCTCCGGATCACCGGCAACGGGCTGGACGACGAGAGCATCTCGCAGTTCCTGCAGAAGCTCGAGGCGTCACCCTACTTCCAGGCGGTCGAGCTGCTCTACATCAAGCCCGTCGAGATCAACAAGAAGAAGATCCGCAATTTCGAGATCAGCGCTCAGTCGACCATCTCGGCGCCCAAGGCCGCCCCGGCTGCGAAGCCGGCCGCGGCGGCGCCCAAGAAGGCCGGGAAGGACGCGGATTGATCGTGTCGCGGGCGTCTGATTCGCGGTCGAGGTGGAGGATCCATGGCTCTGTCTGCTGAAACGCTCGTCGAGCTTCCGTTTCAGAAGAAGCTGATCGCCCTCGCGATCGTGATCGTGGCGATTCTGGGGGCCTACCTCTACCTGAGCTACGTGCCAAAGCGCGGCGAGATCCAGGCGAAGGACGAAGAGATCAACAAGCTGACCAACGAGAAGGCCGAGAAGGAAATCATCGCGGCCAACCTGGACGCGTTCAAGAAGGAATACGAGAAGCTCGACACGAAGCTCGCTCAGGCCGTGAAGATGCTGCCGAACGAGCGAGAGATCCCGGAGCTCCTGTTCAGCGTGTCGAACCTGGTCGAGCAGTCCGGGCTCGAGCTCGAGGTCTTCGAGCCGCTTCCGGAGGTGCCGCAGGAGTTCTACGCAGAGGTCCCGGTGTCCATCAACGTGAAGGGCGAGTTCACGCAGCTGGCCGTGTTCCTGGACAAGCTCGGGAAGCTCCATCGAATCGTGAACCTGACGGACCTCTCGGTGACCAAGTCGGATGCGCAGCAGCCCGGCGGCTTCGTGGCGCTAGCGGCCAAGGGCAAGATCACGACCTATCGCTTCCTTCAGGCTGGGGCGGGTTGACCGCAGAACTGAGACTGATGCTCGGCTGTCATGACATGGGGTGAACCCGAGAGCGGGTGACGCGTATGCGAATGCAAAAGATCACCTCGATTGGCCTCGTGGTCGCCGCGATCGGCGTCCGCTGCTCGTCCGGTGGTGGTGACACGTCGGCGTCGAGCCCGGCGCCGGGGTCAAAGCCGGCGGAAACCAAGATCGCGTCGGTGGACGACGAGCAGACCTTCGAGGAATACACGTACGATCCAGGCGGCAAGCGCGATCCGTTCCGGCCGCCCCAGGAGATGTTCGAGAACCGGGTCGCCGAGAATCCCGCTGCGGAAGCGCAGCCGGTTGGGCCGCCGGCGACCCCGCTCGAAGAGCTCGATGTCGTCGAGTGGAAACTCACGGCCGTGATTCAAACGCCCGGCGCTCCACGCGCGATGGTCGAGGATGCTTCGGGCCGCGGCTACATCATCGAGCTAGGCACGACGATCGGACGGTGGAAGGGCAAGGTGGCGCGGATCGAAGACGACCGCATCATCGTGGTCGAGACGTACCGGGATCAGCGGGGCGGTGAACGTCGCCAGGAAATCCCGCTGCTGCTCCGGAACCCGGAAGAGAAAGACGCGCAGAAAAGTTGACCTCATGGCGCTCGCTCGGTCTGGACCTGGCTTGCACGCATCGGTGCGTGCTGTCTCGATCGAGCGAGAACAGGCAAGCACGTTCTCGCACTGAAGCTTCAGAAGGAGAAGGAGAATCTCCCATGCTCGAGGCGCACCCGAGAGACTCGCGCGGCCAGGCACGGCGAGGCTGGTGGATCCCGGTCGTCATCGTTGGTCTCGCCGTCTGGGTTTCTCCCTCTCTGGCGGAGACCGGAGCTGGCGCGGCCGGACCCGAGGGTCCAGGATCGTCCGTCGACGGCACGCCGCAGGCCACACCGCCGCCCACCGGGAAGATCGAGGCCGTTGCGCTTCGGCAAGACGGGACTCGCGCCGTGCTGACCGTGCGAGGCTCCGGCGACGTCGCCGGCGACCTCTTCGATCTCGGCGACGGGACCGTGGCGCTCAACTTCGTCAACGTCGGCTTGGCCCATGCGGCCGAGGGGCGAGCCGAACCCAGCACCGCCGGTCCGATTCGACGGCTGGACGTGTTTCGGTCGCTGGCTGACGACGGGCGTGACGTGCGAGTCGTGGTCGACGTCGCGGCCGGTGCCCGTGCCCATCTCGAGCGAAACGGTGGCGCATTCGACCTGATCGTCGAGGCGCCTGCTGACGCGGTTGCCGCGGCAGCCGAGACCGCCCATCCCGCCGCGGCCGCCGCGGCACCGGAGCCCAGCCCAGCCGCGCCGGTTGCCGCTGCACCCGAGCGTGCTCCCGCCAAGCCGGACACGGCGGTTGCAGTCGCCCTTCCGGCGCCCGCCGACGCGAATCCCGTCGCTCCCGCGGCGAAGAGCGTCTCTCGTCATGGGCCGGCGGTCCAGCCGGTGCTCAGCGACCTCGATGGCACGACGGCGAAGCCCGCCGCCGCCGACGCGACCGCCGAGGCAACTCCGGCCGTCGCCAATCAGTCGGTGACCGGCTTCTTCCAGCCGCCCAGCAAGTACGTCGGGGAGCGCATCTCCATCGACGTGCAGGACGCGGAAATCCAGAACATCCTCCGGCTCATCTCCGAGATTTCCGGACTGAACCTGATCATTTCGGACCAGGTCACCGGACGAATCACCATCAAGCTCAAGGACATTCCGTGGGATCAGGTGCTCGACCTGATTCTCAAGACCAAGAATCTGGGCAAGGAGCGCGAGGGCAACATCATCCGGATCGCCCCGCTCGACGTCCTGGAGAAAGAGCAGGAAGCCCGGCTCCGTTCGCAGGAACGTCAGGGCAAGCTCGACTCGGTCATCCTGAAGATCATCCCGGTCAACTTTGCGACCGCGAAGGACTTGCTGGCGAAGCTGCAGCAGGTGGCGAGCAAGCGAGAGGACGCGTCGATCGACGTCGATGAGCGAACCAACTCGCTCATCATCAAGGACACGGACCGGGTGGTCGAGGTGATGACCGATCTGGTGCGGAGCCTCGACACGCCGACGCCGCAGGTGCTGATCGAAGCGCGGATCGTGGAAGCCACTCTCAATTTCAGCCGTAACCTCGGTATCCAGTGGGGCACCGGTTACGTCGCGAGCCCGGAGACCGGGAATCCGACGGGTCTGCGGTTCCCGAATACGGTCACCGTGGGCGGCTTCCCGACCGGCAAGGGACAGACGGGAGGCCAGCAGGGTCTGACGTCGCTGGTTTCCGGACCCAGCGGCAATCCGCTCATTGTCAACCTGCCCGCGCCCGTGTCGACGGACTCCGGCGGTGTGCTCGGCCTCAGTCTGCAGAGCATCGACGACACCTTCACGCTCGATCTGATCATCTCGGCACTCGAAGACAGCGGCCACGGCCGGCTGATCTCCAGCCCGCGCATCATCACCATCGACAACAAGGAAGCGAAGATCGAGCAGGGCTTCGACATCCCGTTCCGTACGGTGTCGGAGCAGGGCGCCCAGGTGTCCTTCCAGGAAGCGAAGCTCGAGTTGGCGGTGACTCCCCACATCACCCCCGACGAGAGCATCATCATGAAGATCAAGGTGAACAACGACACGCCGGACTTCTCGCAGACGGTCGAAGGGAATCCGCTCGTCGCGCGCAAGTCGGCGGAGACCGAGGTGCTGATCCGGAACGGCCAGACGGCCGTGATCGGCGGCATCTTCCAGATCTCGACCGACATCAACCGCTCGGGCGTGCCGTGGCTCAATGACATCCCGGTGCTCGGTGTGTTCTTCCGCAAGAACGGCGAAAGTGAGCAGAAGAACGAGCTGATCGTGTTCATCACCCCCACGGTCATCAAGAGGGTCGAGGGCTGAGCCCGGCGAATCGAGCCGACGAGAGACGCCAGGCGGATCGCAACCAAGCCAACATGGTCGACCAGCAATGCCCCGTACTCAGGACCGCGCGCGGCGCGGAACGTCGCTGGTCGTGCACCCTGACGGGGCGAGCCCGTATTCGGTCCATTTCGTCGTGGGCGGATTCAGGCGCCTTGGCGCGCTGGTCGGAGTGGTTGCCCCGGGCGGGCGCGCAGTGCTGCTCGCCGACTCCAAGGTCGACCGCCTCTACGGCGCGGCGGTGGCGGGCGAGCTCGCGAGGGCGGGCCGAAGCGTGCTGCGGCTGCGTGTGCCGGCGGGCGAGCCGTCGAAATCCGTTGGACAGGTGGAGCGGCTCTGGGATGCGCTGGTCCGGGCGCGGGTCGACCGCACCGTGCCGCTCGTCGCGCTGGGCGGTGGCGTCGTGGGAGATCTCGGCGGCTTCGTCGCGGCAACCTACCTGCGAGGGATCCCCTTGATTCAGGTGCCCACGACGCTGCTCGCGCAAGTCGACTCGTCGGTCGGCGGTAAGACGGGAGTCGACCACCGCCTCGGCAAGAACTTGATCGGCGCCTTCCATCACCCGCGGGCGGTGTTCGCGAACATGAGCGCGCTCCAGAGCTTGCCGGAGCGCGAGTACCGCGCCGGGCTAGCCGAAGTGGTGAAGTCGGCGGTGCTGGGAGACGCCGAGCTTTTCCGGCGGCTGGAGACCGACGCGGATTTGGTCGGCCGGCGTGCGACGGCGACGCTCCAGTGGGTCGTGCGGCGCGCGGTTTCGGTCAAGGCGGCGGTGGTCGGGCGCGACCCGTACGAGCGCGGCGAGCGCGCCACGCTCAATCTCGGCCACACGCTCGCCCACGTGCTCGAGCAGATCGACCGCTACCGGGGCCTGCGTCACGGCGAGGCGGTCGCGATCGGCCTCGCGGCGTCCGCCCGCCTTGCGGCGGGGCGCGGGTGGCTCGCGGCTTCCAGCAAAGATCGGATCTGCGCCTTGCTCGAACGCCTCGGTCTTCCCATCCGTCGCACGGATCTTTCGGCGCGGCAGATCGCCGGTGCGCTGGGGCGCGACAAGAAAGTCATTGGGGAGAGTCTTCGTTTCGTGGCGCCCATCGGGATCGGGGCCACGCGGTTAGAGTGGATTCCAATCGAAACCCTGGCCGGTGAGCTCGCTGCCGCGGCCTGCTAGCGATCGGGACAGCGGAATAGCATCGACCCAGGTCATCCCGGAGGAAGCAATGACCCGAAACGGAATTCGAAGGCTGCTGGCGCTCGGCGCGGTCCTGACCATGGGAGCGGCCGGCTGCGGGAACATCAGCAAGAACGACTTCGATCAGACACTGTCCTTCGATGGCTTCTTCCAGGATGTGTCGTGTGGGACTGGCCTTGCCTGGGCTGAGGTCTTCACAGAGCCCGTCGTGGATTCCGCGGGCGTCGCGACCAACTGTTCCGAGGGGGCGATCTGCTTCGTGAACCTCAAGGTCACGAATCACGCCACCGGCGTGCCGATCCCGATCACCGGCGGGCAGGGCGCGACCGGAAACCCGGTGCCCGTTACCCAGGGGTTGGTGATCCTCGGGCAGCACCTCCACCTCGAGTACACCCTGCCGCTCGGTCAGCTTCCGCCCCGGGATTACGACATCGCGGACCGACTGACGCCAGGCGGTGACGTGTGCCGCTCGTTCCAGCTGCTCGAGCCGCGCGACACCGTCGCCATGGTGCAGGATCCGCTGTCCTTCCCGCAGACGCCGTTCTACATGACCGCGCGCGTGACGTACGAAGCCGTGACCGGCGGAGGCCAGGACATTCGCACTCACGGCGACATCGACATCCAGGTTTTCTGAGCGTCCTTCAATCAGCTGTCATCCGGATCTCCCGCCAGGAGGAACCGCGAATGAAGTCCCCGCTGACCATCCAGCTTCTCGCACGCGCCAGGCGGATGTTGCCGGCGTTGCTGATCGCAGCCGCCGCCTGCCAAGGGGGCGTGGACAACAATCGAGGTCCGACGCCGCCGGGCGGGCCCAACATCCCGCCGCCACCGGTCGGGTCGGCGACCCTCTTCGTCGATCAAACGCAGATCCCGGCCGACGGTACGACCCTCGTGACGGCGCACGCGACGGTGACGGATGCGCGCGGCATCGCCGTCGTTGGGGAGGCGGTGGAGTTCAGCTCCACCGTCGGCGACGTGACCTGGATTACGGTTCCAAAGGTCGTGGCGGGCACCCCTGCGAGCCTATTCCCCACGGTCTGCGACACGTTCACCGGAACCGACGGGAGCGCCGACTGCGTCTTTCGCTCGGGCTTCACGCCGACGACGGGGTTCATCAACGTGACCACCGGGGGCCAACTGGGTCTCGCTGCTTCCGAAGAAGTCCACTTTACCTTCGGCGAGACCTTCCCAGGCGTGGTTCTGACACTGCTCACCTGCCCCGATTCGGTCGGGTCGGGCGACTTGCCGGCGAAGAAACAGATCGCAGTCATGGCGAGCGCTCCCCAGCCAGGTAACGCCGCACCACTCCCCGTTGAAGACGTTCGCGTCTACTACACCACGACAGTCGGCGTCTGGGACCGGACGCTCAACAACCACTCGAACGACAGCACGGACAATGCAGGTATCAGCGACCAAGAGTTGCGCCTTTCCACCGACGACAACGGGCAGACCGCCAATGCCATCATGACCGTTGCAGGCGCTCTGCCGGTGCCTTGCACTTTCCTGGTGGGGGACTTCACCACGGAAACGAAGCTCACGCTGAACGCGCAGCCGAAAAACGTTCTGCCGGACGGCTCCGCGCAGGAGATAGACCTTCACGTTCAGATCGAGGACACCAGCGCGGGCAACCCGACCACGAGCCCGAAGGTGGATCACCACATCAGCTTCTCGACTCCGGTCGGAACGATCGCTCCCAACCCGCTGCTCTTGGCTGCCGGAGGCACGGGGGGCGGTGACTCGACCCTGTCGATCTCTAGCTCGGAGTCGGCAGCCTTGATTCCCGGGCAGGCCATCGACATCGTCGCGGTGGACGATGTCAGCCGGGCGCAAGCATTCGACGAGCTGACGGTGCCCACGTCAGGAGACGAGGGCGTCCAGGTGGGCGTGGGCTCAGCCACCTTTGATGAGCCAGATCCACCTGACCCGTCCACGGTCTTCGTGATCAAGGTCAATGTGACCACCACCAACGGTGCGCAGTCCGGGCGCCGGGTGAGCATGGACTTTGGCGATCTGTCTCCCAACGGATTCGCCACTACCGACGTCACGGGCCTCGCTCAGTTCACACACACGTTCAACCCGACGTTTCCTGATACTGGCGGGTCCGACGTATTTGGCCTGACCGCAGTGGATCTGGCCTCGAACGTGACGGGTACCGGCACCATCACGTTTACTTTCACCCCGACGCCACCGGAGACCGTGACCGTTACGGTGCCGTCGCAAGTCATCACGCTCACCTCAAGCCCAACTGACGCCAATGTGCTCGTCCAGGCAATCCTGGTGGTCACCGGTGGGAACGGGTCCGGCGCGGGAAATCGACAGGTGGCGTTCAACTTCGGAGACAACACGCCTGTCGTGACGCAGCCGACCGATCCGACCGGTACTGCGACCGTTGCGCACGTTTACAGCCAGGTGACCGGGACCTCGTCCTTCAACGTGATCGCGGCGGACACCGCGTCGGGGACCTCGGGTACCGGCATCGTTTCGTTCACGGGGCCATAGCCGCGGTAACCTGGACCGCCTCCTGAGACAGAACGAGCGGGCGGGGGTAAACCCCGCCCGCTCGTTGCATTGAGACCCTGGTACACTCTGCTCCGAACGCAGCGCGCGCTCGGACGAATGGACATACTCGTGGGACTCTGGACTCGCCTCAAATCGTGGTGGGCTGGATTCCGGTCCCCAACGTCGGGATCGACGGCGGCCAACGCCGCGGAGCGGCCCGCTGCGAGGCGGCGTGAGGGGCGTGCGCCAGCGCGCCCGGCTCCCGACCCTGGAGCCTACGTGAAGCTCGCCGAGCGTTACCTGGGTATGAACATGGCGGACACGGCGTTGCACATCTGCACGCGCGGACTGGAGACCAATCCGGAACACTTGGCCGGGCGGGTGTTGCTGACGCGGATCTACATCGCGAAGGGAATGGGGAGCGAGGCACGGGCTCAGCTGACCGCTCTTCGAGCGACCGACGGCGACGCGCCCGAGCTTCCCGAGCTCGCGGCGGCCCTGGCGCAGCTCGACGCACCGGGTGCTGGCACGCGGTCGGCGGCGAGCGCGGCGCCGGCCGCCGCCGCCGTGCCGGACGCGTCCCGGCAGGAGCTGCAGGCGCTCGAGATGTACCTGGGACGCTTGCGCCGCGAGCTGACCCGGGTCGTCACCAGCTGAAGGACCGGAATCGTCACCAGGAGGCAGGCTTCTCGATGATCTCGACAGCGGAATTTCGAAAGGGGCTCAAGATCGAGCTCAATGGCGAGCCCTACGTGATCGTGGACTTCCAGCACGTGAAGCCCGGCAAGGGTGGCGCCTTCGTTCGCACCAAGCTCAAGAGCCTGCTCACGGGGAAGGTGCTCGATCAGACGTTCCGCTCCGGCGACAAGGTGGGCATCCCCGACGTCGAGCTGCGGGAGATGCAATACCTCTTCAAGGCCGGCGACGACATCACGCTGATGGACACGGCGTCCTACGAGCAGCTCACGTTTTCGGTGGATGCGCTGGGTTCGGACATCCAGTGGGCCAAGGACGGCACCACGCTGGGCGTGCAGATTTACCAGGGACGGCCGATCGGCCTCGAGCTGCCGATTTTCGCGGAGCTCGCCGTGGTCAAGACCGATCCCGGCGTACGCGGCGACACGGCGACCGGCGGCACCAAGCCGGCGACTCTCGAAACCGGCGCTACGGTACAAGTTCCGCTCTTCCTGAACGAGGGAGACGTCGTCAAGGTCGACACGCGCACCGGGCAATACGTGGAGCGCGCTTCGTCGGCGAGGGGAAAGTCGTGACCGATCGTGACCTCGAGGATCTGATCCGGTTCCTGATGCAGACCGACGTCCGCGAGCTGCGCATCGAGCGCGACGGCGAGAAGCTCGAGATCGTGCGCGCGCTCGGAGGCACGGCCATCGAGCACGTGGCGCCGCCGATGGTCGTGCGTTCGGCCGGTCCGCCGGCTGCACCCGCCGAGGGCGGCCCTCGCGAGCGCCCGACCGACGAGGACCAGCTGCGGGTCATCTCGTCGCCGCTGGTCGGCACGTTCTTCCGGGCGCCTTCGCCGGGAAAGCCCGCGTTCGTCGAGATCGGGTCGCTGGTCGACGCCGGCGCCACGCTGTGCATCGTCGAGTCGATGAAGGTCATGAACGAGATCGAGAGCGACGTGAAGGGGCGCGTCGCCAAGGTGCTGGTCGAGGACGGGCAGGCGGTCGAGTACGGCCAGCGGCTGTTCCTCATCGAGCCGGTGCTGTGAGTCCTGGGCCGTGATCCGGAAGGTTCTCATCGCCACGCGCGGGGAAATCGCGCTCAGGATCATCCGCTCCTGCCGCGAGATGGGAATCCGCACGGTCGCGGTCTGCTCCACCGCGGACCGCGACGCGTTGCACTCGCGGCTCGCCGACGAGAGCGTGTGCGTCGGTCCGCCTCCCATCGCGGAGAGCTACCTCAACATCCCGCGGCTTCTGGGCGCTGCCGAGACCAGCGGCGCCGACGCGATCCACCCCGGGTACGGGCTGCTCGCGGAGAGCGCCGCCTTCGCCGAGGTCTGCCACAACTGCGGCATCACCTTCATCGGGCCCACCATCCGGAACCTGCGGCTCATGGGGAACAAGGGCAAGGCGCGCGAGCTGGTGAGCCGCGCCGGTGTCCCGGTGCTCCCCGGGATCCCTCGCAAGATCTCCGATCCTCGCGAGGCGCTGCGCGCGGCGCAGGGAGTCGGGTTCCCGGTGCTCATCAAGGCGGCGTCGGGAGTCGGCGGCCGCGGTCTGCGGCTGGTCCAGGACCCGTCGCGATTCCTCGAGGCCTACGAGGCGGCCCGCAACGAGGTCCGCGCCGCGTTCGGCGACGAGCACCTGATCGTCGAGCGGTACTGCGCGGACGCTCGCCACGTGGAGTTCCAGATCCTGGCGGACACCCAGGGGAACGTGATCCACCTGGGCGAACGCGACTGCACCATCCAGCGCCGCTACGAGAAAATCCTCGAGGAGGCCCCCGCTCGGGGGATGAACCCGGCGCTCAGGGACGAGATGGGCGAAGCCGCGATCAAGGCGGCGTCGGCGGTCAACTACGTGAACGCGGGCACCGTCGAGTTCCTGCTCGACGCCAAGAGCCGCTTCTTCTTCATCGAGATGAGCGCCCGGATCCAGGCCGAGCACCCGGTGACCGAGGCGGTCACCGGGCTCGACGTGGTGCGCGAGCAGATCCGGCTCGCGAACGACGAGCCGCTCAAGATGCACCAAGAGGATCTGCGCATCCGCGGCGCCGCCGTGGAGTGCCGGATCTACGCCGAGCACCCCGTGACCTTCGAAAGGTCGTATGGTACAGTCACGCGGTATCATCCTCCTGGCGGGAGCGGCGTGCGCGTCGAGAGCGCGCTGCAGGTAGGTGACTCGATCACGGCGGATTCGGACCCGCTCCTGGCCAAGGTCATCACTCACGCGGAAGCCCGCCCCGCCGCGATCGCCAAGATGAGAGTCGCTCTACGCGAGATGATTCTCGACGGCGTGCAATCCAATCTCGACCTGCATCGGCAGGTCTTAGCCGACCCCGACTTCGTCGAGGGGCGGGTCACCGGCGAGTTCCTCAGGCGCTTTTCCGCCTGATTCGTTCCGGATACGGAGGGGGGGGCGGCTTGGCCAAAGGCAAGGGTTCGAAGCCCTCCCTACTCGATCGCCTCGGGCTCACCGCGCTCTTCCGGAAGCGCGGCGACGACAAGCTCATCAACGAGTACGAAGAGATCGTCCGGCAGAATCCGGAGGACTACCGGGCCCGGATCAAGCTCGCCGAGTTTTACGCCAAGCAGGGGAACCAGCAGCGCGCCGAGGAAGAGTTCCTGACCGTCGCCAAGTCCTACAAGGACGACGGCTTCAACCTCAAGGCGATCGCCACCTACAAGCAAGTCCTGAAGCTCAACGCGGACAACTCGACGATCATCCTCGAGCTGGCGGACCTCTACAAGCGCCAGGGCCTGATCCGCGACGCGATCGACCAGTACCACGCGGCGATCGTCATCTTCCAGCAGAACCAGCAGAAGAACGAGGTGCTGCACGTCCTCAAGCGGATGAGCGAGCTCAGCCACGAGAGCGTCGAGCTGGGCCTCAAGCTCGCCGACCTCTTCACCGCGGAGTCGTACGTCCGCGAGGCGAGTGATCAGTTGCTGACCGTCGCGGGCTTGCTCGCCGACCGCGGCGACCGCGAGCGCGCGGAAGCGGTGCTCGACCGGCTGCTATCGATTCACGACGACACCGCCGAGGCGTTGCGCGCCGTTCAAGAGATCTACGACGAGAAGGGCGCCGCCACCAAGGCCTCGATGGTCGGCGAGCTCATCCACTCGGCGGCGGCGCGCGGCGATCGGCGTGAGCTGGTGCGCCGGCTGTGGGGCGTCGAGGCCAGCGATTCGGCCGCGCTCATGACCGAGACACAGGAGGAGCGGTACGCGCCGCCCAGCGAGCCGACCGCCGCGCATCACGCGGAAGTGAAGCGAGCCAAGCCCGCGGCCCCCGGAGCCCCGAAGCAGACCCTCGACGACGAGATCGAGAACTTCATCCAGAGCTACAGCTGGTCTGGCGGTGATCAGCCTGCGCCCGGTACGCCGGGGGGCGAGGGTGGCGAGGACCTCTTCCAGGCGACCGAGGACGAGCCGCTCGGCGGTCACTCGGTGGGCGACGTCTTCGGCTACGAGCCTCCCGCGGATTCGCGGGCCGGAGCGGCCCAGCCGTCGCCGGCGAGCGACGTCTGGTCGAGCAGCGAATCGGTGGAAGGGGTCGAGGACGTGCTGACCCGAGCTCTTTCCGAGGACACCGGCGCCGACCTGGATTCGTCCGGCGAGGCATCGGGCTCCTCGTGGATCGACGAGGGCGAGCCGCCTCAACCGGCCGCGCTCGGCGACGACACGGAAGCGGCGCTACTCAGCGTCGATACCGACGCCGACGACCGGATCCGTCTCAAGTCGGACCGCGATTACCTCGACAAGATGCCGAGCCAGATCGATCCGGATTCGCTCAACCCGAACAACGCGGAGATCTTCACGCGCTCGGGCTTCGAGCGCGTCTTCAGCGAGTTCAAGAAGGGGCTCGAGCAGCAGATCGGGAACGAGGACGCCGACACCCACTACAACCTGGGCATCGCGTACAAGGAGATGGCGCTGATCGACGACGCCATCCACGAGTTCGAGATCGCGGCGCAAGATCCCACGTGGCGCGTCGACGCGCTCACCATGATGGCGCTCTGCCACGAGGACAACGAGGAGCTCGAGAAGGCCATCTCGTTCCTCAAGGAAGCGCTCGAAACCGAGGGCGTGACTCAGGAGAAGGCGACCGGCTTGCTCTACGAGATCGGTCTCGCGCTGGAGGCGCTGGGCCGGTTCGACGAGGCCTACGATTACTTCAGCAAGGTCTACGCGGTCGACGAGGACTACCGGAACGTGAAGAAGAAGCTGGCCGATCTTCTCAAGGAACTGTGACCCAGGTAGTTTGAGGACCGCAGGTTCTAGCTGGCGGGCATAGCTCAGTTGGTAGAGTACGAGCTTCCCAAGCTCGGTGTCGCGGGTTCGAATCCCGTTGCCCGCTCCAGAGACGTTCCCACGGGGGATGTTCCGGGCCCCGTCCCGCCCGAAGTAGTGCTCGGGGAGGCTGGCCGCGTCCAGCCTTCCGCCATGCACACATACTAAATCTTGTGGTGGGTCTTGCGGTGACATACCGCAGCTTGTATCTTCGGCCGAAACGGTCGGCGGCGGACCCCCCGCCCGCCTGCACCGCGCCCGAGGGACGTGAATGCGCATCCAGGCGCTCGAAGTGGTGGGTTTCAAGTCGTTTGCCGAGCGGACCAAGCTCGAGTTCACCGATGGCGTCACCGCCATCGTGGGCCCCAACGGCTGCGGCAAGTCGAACATCGTCGACGCGCTGATGTGGGCGCTCGGCGAGCAGAGCCACAAGCGGTTGCGCGGCCGCAGCATGGAGGACCTGCTCTTCAACGGCTCCGACTCGATGAAGCAGGTCGGTCTGGCGGAAGTGCAGATCACCTTCAGCGTCAACGGTGACGACGTCCCCGCGCCCTACAAGGGCTATCCCGCCATCACCGTCGGGCGCCGCATCTACCGCACGGGTGAAAGCGAGTACTCGATCAACGCCACACCCTGCCGGCTGAAGGACATCACCGAGATCTTTCTCGGAACCGGCATCGGTAGTCGTACCTATTCGGTGATCGAGCAGGGCCGGGTCAGCCAGCTCATCGGGGCCAAGCCCCAGGACCGCCGCGCGTTCATCGAGGAAGTGGCCGGCATCTCTCGCTACCGCAGCCGCCGTCTCGAGGCCGAGCGCAAGATGGAGGCGACCAGTCAGAACCTCCAGCACGTGGACGCGATCCTCACCGAGCTCGAGCGCCAGGTGGGCTCGCTCTCGCGCCAGGCGCGCAAGGCCGAGCGCTACGAGCAGCATCGCCTGGAGATCCGCGGCCTGGACGCCGATCTCACCGGGCGCACGCTGACGCTGCTGCTCACCGAGCACGCCGGCCAGGCGGGGCTCCTCGAATCGCTTTCCCGCGAGCAGACCTGGCTCTCGCTCGGCGTCAGCCGCATCGACGCCGACCTCGAGCGCCGCCGCCTCGAGCTGGTCGAGGTCGAGCGCAGCGCGCGCGACAAGGACGGCGAGCACCATGCGGTGGTGATGAAGCTGAACCAGGCGGAGCAGACGCTGGTCTACGTGGCCGGGGAGCGGGAGCGGATCGCCGAGCGGCGTACCCGCATCGACTCCGACCGGAACACGCTCGACCTCATGTCCGCCGAGTTCGGCGAGCGCAGCGCCGCGGCTCGCGCCCGGCGCGCCGAGGCGCTGGATGCGTACCAGAACGCCGCCGGGCATCGCGCGGGGATCGACGAGCGGCTGCGAGGCGAGCGCGCGGTGCAGGCCGAGCTTGAGGCGGAGCTCGACGCGAAACGCTCCTCCCACTTCGGCTTGCTCAACGTCCGCTCCATGCTCGAGGGTGAGATCAAGACCCAGGGCAAGCGCGAGCTGCAGGTGCGCGCGCGCCTCGAGCGCAAGCACGCGGAGCGCGAGGGCGCGCTGCGCCAGATCGAGGCGCTGACCGAGGGCGCCGCCGCCTCGTCGAACGAGCTCGAGCACCTCAACCGTCACCGCGACTCGATCTCCTCCGAGCGCGCCGCGGTCCGCGAGCGCGCCAACCAGCGCCGCGTCGAGCTCGAGGAGGCGGCGCACGCGGTCGACGCGGCGCGCACCCAGCTCACCCGCTCGGAGAGCCGCTGGGCCTCGCTCGAGGAGTCGCTGCGCCGTCGCGAGGGGCTCACGTCGGGCGCTCGCCGGGTGCTCGCCGAGGCGCCTGCGGAGGGCGCCTTCCACGGCACCGTGTCGGACGTCGTGACCACCGAGGATCGCTACACGCGCGCCCTCGAGGCGCGGCTGGGAGCGGCGCTCGACTACGTGGTGGTGAACGGGCCGCGCGACAGCGTCGCGTGGATCTCGCTGCTCAAGCAGGAAGGAGCGGGACGCGCGGGGTTGGCGCCCGTCGACGTCGCGCGCACGCCCCGGGCCGACGCCGCGGTGCCGTCGTCGCGCAGCGGATGGATCGGCCGCGCGCGCGATCTGGTGCAGGTGGACGAGCGCTATCGCCCGCTGGTCGACGAGCTGCTGGGGGACACGTGGGTGGTGGAGACGCTCGATGACGCGGTCTCCTCG
>CAZYWA010000016.1:0-30591 GCA_964650975.1 uncultured bacterium | reverse complement strand
GTCTCGGTGAGCATGTTGACGCCCACCACTTTCATCTGGCCCGACTCGATGGCGCGCACCCGCGCCGCCTGGCTCTGCACCAGATTCTGCTTCATGTAGCCGGTCTCGACGGCCTGCACCGCGCCGCCCAGCGACAGGATGTGGTCGAGCTCCGTCCACGCATCCTCGGCGAGCTGGCGGGTCTTCTCGCCGACCACCTTGGAGCCTTCGAAGAGATCGGCGTACTCGAGCAGGTCGGTCTCGTAAGCGAGGATCTGCTGCAACCGCAGGCTCCACTGCTGATCCCAGGGGCGCGGCAGGCCGAGCGCCTCGTTCCACGCGGGCAGCTGGATGGCGCGCGCCCGCGCGTCCTTGGACAGGGTCACGCCGAGCGTCTCGAGCAGGATGCGCGCGATGTTGTTCTCCGGCTGGCGCTCGGTGAGGCCGAGCGAGTTCACCTGCACGCCGTAGCGGAAGCGACGCAGCTTGGCGTTCTCGACGCCGTAGCGGTCGAGCGCCAGCCGGTCCCAGAGCGCGGTGAACGCCCGCATCTTGCAGAGCTCTTCGACGAAGCGCAGACCCGCGTTGCAGAAGAACGAGATGCGGCCCACGACCTCGGGCAGCTCGTCGTCGCGCACCTGCCCCGACGCTTTGACCGCGTCGAGCACCGCGACCGCGTTGGCGAGCGTGTACGCCACTTCCTGCACCGGCGTGGCGCCCGCCTCCTGCAGGTGATATGAGCACACGTTGATCGGATTCCACTTGGGAACGTGCCGCACCGTGTAGGTGATGACGTCGGTGGTGAGACGCATCGACGGCGCGGGCGGGAACGCGTACGTGCCGCGCGCCAGGAACTCCTTCAGGATGTCGTTCTGGGTGGTGCCTTCGAGCTGCTTGGTGTCGACGCCGCGCTTCTCGGCGACCGCGATGTAGAGCGACAAGAGCCACGCCGCGGTGGCGTTGATCGTCATCGAGGTGTTCATGCGCTCGAGCGGGATCTCCGCGAAGAGCGTCTCCATGTCCTCGATGTGGCGGACCGGCACGCCCACCTTGCCGACCTCGCCGGTCGCGAGCGGGTGATCCGAGTCGTAGCCGGTCTGGGTGGGCAGATCGAACGCCACCGAGAGCCCGGTCTGCCCCTTGGCGAGATTGGTGCGGTAGAGCTCGTTCGACGCGCGCGCGGAGGTATGCCCCGAGTACGTCCGCATCAGCCAAGGCTTCTCGGGCATGTGCTCTCCGGTGTGCTCAGTGGGCAACTGCGTGCGTCGGTCTCAACTGGCCTGCTAGGGCCGCCTTCGGATCAGCACGCGACGCTCGACCTCGAAGATCTTGTGGTCGATCTTGTCTTTGCCGGCGTCCTTCTTGTCGTTCTCCTTCATGAACAGATCGCTGCCGTATTTGTCGAGCGCGTCGCCGGGGCGGATGTTCTTCACGCCGATCAGCTGGAAGGTGGCGATGCCGGCCGCCTCGTGATCCTCGGCGGGCTCGCAGTGGAGCACGCGAGTCAGCGCGTAGACGGTGTCGCCCGCGAACGACGGCTGGGTGTGGTAGCCCTCGGTGAAGCCCAGCTCCCAGAGCGCGTTCTCGGTGGTGTCGCGGCTCGCGACGCCGTGCAGCCACGCGAACACCAGTCCGCCGTAGACGATGGGCTCGCCGCTCATCGGGCCCTTCTGGCCGGTCGAGTAGAGCCGGTCGAAGTGCAGCGGATGGGTGTTGCCCACGCGATACGTCCACGCGAAGTGCTCGTCGGTGATGGTGCGGCCGTTGAAGTGGACGATCACGTCGCCGGGCGCGAAGTCCTCGAAGTACGTGTGGCGTCCGGTGAGGTCGAGCGGCAATTTGCCGCGCACCCGCGGGACGTGCGCCACGGTGTCGCGCACCTCGGGGAACTCCCCGCCCTCGGGATCGGCCGGTCCCGTGGCGGGCTCGGCGCTCGGTCCGACCATGATCTTGCGGTCGTACTGGAGCACCACTTCCTCGTGCTGGTTGATGCCGAGTGTGCGGACGTGCGCGATTCCCGGCTTCCCCTCGCCGCGCTCGCGACGGTCGAGGACCCGCGTGACCGAACGCAGCGTGTCTCCCGCCACCACCGGCCGAAGGAAATGGACGTCGTAGTAACCGAGGTTCGCGATCGCCTTCTCGGAGTCGTTCTGGACTCCCAGGCTCAGCACCACGTTGAAGACCAGCTGCGGGCTCGCCGGCATGCGGTCGTAGCCCGCCGAGCGCGCGAACTCGACGTTCCGGTAGAGCGGGTTGGTCTCGAAGAAATCGCTCGAGAAGAGCAGGATCAGATCCTCGGTGATGGTGAGCCCGCGCGGGTGGTGGAACACCTGGCCGGGCACCAGCTCTTCGAGCGCCCGGCCGTAACGCGGTCGCTTCACGTTGCCGATGCGCGCCGGAATGCTCGTGGCCCGCTCGGTCTGGGGCGTGAGCTTGAGATAGATCGTCACGGTCCACGCTCCTTTCGCTAGAGCAACTCGATCACGCCGCCGCGGACGTTCCGCTCAGCGCCTCCTCGACCACGCTGCGCGCCACCACCCGGAGCGCCAGCACTTCCTCGGCGCCCTCGAAGATCGACAGCACCCGCGCGTCCACGAAGTAGCGCGACACGGCGAATTCCTCGGCGTAGCCCATGCCGCCATGGATCTGCATGGCTTCGCGAGTCACCCATTCGGCGGTGCGGCATGCGTAGAGTTTGACCAGCGCACACTCGACCGAGCCTTTTCCTTCTTCGGCCAGCCGCGCGGCGCGGTAGGTGAACCGGCGCACCGCGTGGAGCGACGCGGCCATGCGCGCGAGCTTCCACTGGGTCACGGGGTAATCGTAGATCGGCTTGCCGAAGACCTTGCGATCCTTGGCGTAGCGCAGGCCCTCTTCGAGCGCCGCTTGCATGACGCCGAGCGCCCGCGCGGCGGTCTGGAGGCGCCCGCCGGCGAAACCCTCCATCTGCAGGTAGAAGCCTTTCCCGAGGCCCGCGCGTCCGCCCACCAGGTTGGCCTCGGGCACGAAGTAATTCTCGAACACCACTTCGTACGAGTGCATGCCGCGGTAGCCGATCGTGGGAATGGAGCGTCCCGCGACCTTCCCGCCGCCTTCCTGGGTGTGCTCGAACGCGTGTCCGTCGAAGCGCGGCTTCTCGGCGATGAAGAGCGAGAGTCCGCGATGCTTCTTCGCGGGATCGGGGTCGGTGCGCGCCAGCACCATCAGCGTGTCGGCGAAGCCCGCGAAGGTGCACCAGGTCTTGACGCCGTTGAGCAGCCAGCCGCCCTCGGTCTCGGTGGCGGCCACCACGATGCCGGCCACGTCCGAGCCGAAGTCGGGCTCGGTGACCGCGACCGCCGCCATCGCTTCCGCGGTGGCGAGCTTGGGCAGCCAGGTTTGCTTCTGCTCCTCGGTGCCGCCCTTGAGGAGTGCCTTGGCGAGAATCTCCGGACGGGTGATCAGGCTGCCGGCCGCCGCGAGGCTGCCGCGCGACAGCTCCTCGGTCACGATCACCATGCCCATGTTGTCGGGGTGCGTGTCGCTCTGGAAGCCGCCGTACGTCTCCGGAATCGAGAGACCGAAGCAGCCCAGCTCGGCGAGCCCGTCGATGATGTTCTGCGGCACCAAGAGGTCCTGGCGGTGGATCTTCTCGGCGAGCGGCGCCACCTGATCGCGGGCGAACTTGCGGAACGTGTCGGCGATCGGCTGGTGCTCGCCGTCGAGCGCCTGATCGGGGCCGTTCGGCAGCTCGCGCAGCAGGGCGCCGATCTCCGTGTAGCGCTCGGCCGCGAGGTTGGTGGTCAGGAACGACTGGATCGGCGCCGCGCCGAACGGGTCGCCGGTGACGCCGAGCTCCGCCGGCCGCGCCTGGACGCGGGATCGAACCGAGTGGAGCGCCTCCGCGAGGAAGAGCGCCGCGAGCCTTTGCTCGAGCTCGCCGCCCCGCTCGCGCGCGTCGCGCACGGTTTCCTCGGCGGCGCCGAGCTCGGCGAAGATGTAGGCGAGGTCGAACGCGGCGACCTGGTGCAGGTCGAGTGCGTCGGTCGAGAGCTTGCCGCCGCGGCTCGACGCTTGCGCCAGATGGCGGGCGGCGTTTCGCGCCAGCTCGCGCGCGGTGGCGAGAGCGGCGTCGGCGTGCTCGAGCAAGGTGGCGGCTGCGCTCACGGATCCTCCCAGGTCTGGAACTCGATTGCGCCGCCGGGCGGCGCGTGTTCTACCGCTACTGCCCGCGGGGCCGGCCCCCGCCCGATGCTCGGCTCGGCTGGGTGCCTCAGTGGTGCGAGCCGTCTCCGACCGGCTCGGAGAGCTCGACCAGGACTCCGCCGGTCGACTTCGGATGCACGAACGCGATCCGCTTGCCGTGGGCGCCCATGCGCGGCGTCTCGTCGACCAGCTTCACGCCCTGGGCCTTGAGCTCCGCCAGCCGGGCGTCGATGTCCTGAACCTCGATGCAGATGTGATGGATGCCGGCGCCGCGCTTCTCGAGGTGCTTGGCGATCGGGCTCTCCGGCGACGTCGGGTAGAGCAACTCGAGGTTGGTCTCGCCGACCGCGAAGAACGCGGTGCGCACCTTCTGATCGGCCACTTCTTCCAGGTGATCCGGGCCTTTGCCGAGCATCTTGGTGTAGAAGTCGATCGCGTCCTCGAGCCCGGGGACCGCGATCCCGATGTGATCGACCTTCTTGAACATGGCGGGTCTCCGTGCGGGCGTGGCGCGGCCAGCGGCGCCACGGTCGCGGTCACCGTGGGTCGCGTGCACCTCGCATGGCGCAACGCGTTACAACGACCGCAGAATATCGCCCGCGCGAGCCGCCCTTCAAGTCGGCGCGCGAGGCGGCACGATGGGGAAGGGGGATCAGCGGCGCGGTGCCGCGCTCCGTTCGCGACGGGTCTCCAGAGCCAGACACACCAGACCCGAGGTGGAGCGGACCAGGAAGTAGCTGAGGAAGATCAGGAACGCGTAGGCGGCCGCGGCGGGAGCCATCGGGGTGTGACCGGCGGCGACGCTCATGAAGTAGATCATCGAGCCGACGTTGCCGGGACCGCTGGGCAGCATCGCGCCGAGGCCCGAGCCCACCATCACGAACGCGGTGTCGGTGATCGAGAGGAGATGGGGCGCGAAGGTGCCGCTCAGCAGCCGGTACGAGGTGTTCACCAGCACGAAGTCGAGCGCGCAGAGCGCCAGCACCCCGAGGCCGGTCCGACCGCCCAGTGCGCGCAGCCCGGCGAGCCCGGCGAGCACGCCGTTCGCGAGCTTGCGGAGCGGTACACGGATCCGCGCGGGCGAGCGGGCGATCACTAGGTCGGCGATGCGTTCGACGCGCGGCTGGAAGAGCACCGCCGCGGCCGCCAGTGCGGCGATGCCGACCGCGATCGCGACCAGCCAGACGATGGAGCGGGGCGAGTCGGTCACGTCGTGCGCCGCGAAGTGGGACCCGGCGAAGATCAGCACGGCCAGAGCGAGCACCATCAGCACGTCGAGCAAGCGTTCGACCGCGATCGTCACCGCGATGCCGCCGAAGCCGAGCGCCGGCACCCATTTCCCGACCACCAGCATCCGCACCAGCTCGCCCGAGCGCGGCACCATGTTGTTGTAGAGGTAGCCGATCGAGAGCGCGGAGAAGAGCCGGCGAGGTGCCGGCCGGGGCGCCGGAAACAGCAGTCGCCAGCGCAGCGTTCGTCCGGCGAGATGGGCGAGATGAAAGCCGCAGCCCGCCGCGAACCAGCCGAGCTTCGAGAGCGGGATCTCGCGCAGCAGCCGGGCCTGCTCGCGGACGTCGGTGGTGTGCGCGGTCGCGACGAGAAACACGGCGCCGATCGCCAGGCCGATCCAGAAGAGCTTCCAGTTCACGGGCGGCGAGTCTAGCGGTTCGGGAGGGCTGCGGTCCCTCGCAGCACGGATCATCCGCTCGAGCCTGAGGGCAGGCCGGCCGGCATTCGGCATCGCGCCTGCCTCAGCGCGACGACGACGCCGTCGCGCTGCTCGGCCTCGAGCACCGCGGGGCGAGCGCCCGCTGCCGCGCTGCCTCGCAATCGATCGCGAGCGAGCGGATGCGCAGTCCGTCGCGCCTTGTCGTTTGACCGCGAGCGACGGGACTTGGGACACTCGATGAACGGCCTCGCGCCGGTCCAACGCGATTCTCAGGGGGAACGATGCGCCTTCGCTCGACGCAAGGGAGAACGACTGCTCGGATGCTGGCCGTCGCCGGCATCGCCGCGATGCTCGGGATCGGCGCGCAATGCCCGCCGCCGGCCACGTGGCGCAGCGCGCTCTATCCGACCAACTGGACGCCGGGCTACACGGACTCGCAGAGGCGGTTCCTGCACGACTTTTCCTATGCCGGTTACCACAACGGCGAGGTCGAGCCGCCCACCAATCCCGCCGGTGCCACGTTCGACGTGGTCGCGAGCTACGGCGCCGATCCCACCGGTGCCGCCGATTCAACCGCGGCGATCCAGGCCGCGCTCGACGCCGCCAAGGCCGCCGGAGGTGGCATCGTGTATCTGCCGGCCGGGCTCTACCGGTGCGACGGCGTGCTCGATTCGACCGGCTCGCACATCGTCATTCGCGGCGCGGGCGAGAGCGCGACGCAGCTCTATTTCACCCGCGTCACCGGCATGAGCTACACGTCGCATCTTCACATCCACGGCACGATCGCGCAGAGCGCGGACCACCTGCTGGTGCTCGACGGCGTGAACGGCGCGAGCGACGTGCAGGTCGCGGACGCGAGCGGTCTCTCGGTGGGCGACGACGTGTCGGTGGGCTGGGTGATCACCGACGCGTTCATCGCCGAGCACAACATGACGGGCACCTGGCAGGCCTTCAACGGCCAGTGGGAGAGCTTCTTCCGCCGCAAGATCGTGGCGATCACCGCGGTGTCCAACGCGTGGAAGCTCACCCTCGACGTGCCGCTTCGCTATCCGGCCAAAATGCGCGACGCCGCGAGCGTGCGCCGTGAGACGGGCTACTTGCAGGAGGTGGGCGTCGAATCGCTGTCGGTGGCGAACGCGGTCGACTTCCACGACGCGTGGACCGAAGTGCAGGTGCACGCGATCCTGATGGAGAGCGTCGAGGACGGCTGGATCCGCCACGTGAGCTCGTTCCCCACGCCGTATCCGCCCGGCGCCGGTTACGACCTGCAGAACGGCGGGCTCGAGGTGCTCACCTCGAAGCGCGTCACGGTCACCGACGCACTCATGGAAAACGCGCAGAACCGCGGCGACGGCGGCAGCGGCTACCTCTACGAGATCTCGATGTCGAACGAAGTCCTGACGCGCGACGCGATCGCCAAGAACGGGCGCCACAACTTCATCCAGAACTGGGGCTTCGGTACCACTGGCTGCGTGTGGCTGCGCGTGCAGTCGAGCGGCGGCGGCTGCGGCATCAGCCCCGACCTCGACATCTACACGCCGTGCTACTCGGAGTTCCACCACTCGCTGGCGATGGCGAACCTGATCGATTCGTCGACACTCAGCGACGGCTGGAAGGCCGAGAACCGCGGAAGCGAGAGCACCGGCGCGGGCATCACGTCCACCGAGGACGTGTTCTGGAACACGCTCGGAAACGGGCTCGTCGAGTCGATGCAGTTCAACTGGGGTTACGTGATCGGCACGCAGGGCGCTTTCGTGAACACCTCGCTCGCGGGGGCGAATGCGGCGGGCACGGCGCCGCAGGACTACGCCGAGGGTGTGAACACCGGCTCGACGCTCGATCCGCAGTCGCTCTATCTCGACCAGCGGCTCAAGCGCATCGGGCATTGATTTCCTCGAGGGTCTGTTCCAGACCCTCGCCCCGTCGGGAGTGAATCCCGCCGGGGCCCCACTCCCGAGGCGGCTCGCTGCCTGCTCGCCGGCGCGCCTCTGGCGCGCTGGCAAATCGGGGGCCACGACACCGCGACGCTCGCGCCGTCGATCAGAGATCTCGCACGAACCAGCGGTCGCAGCCGCCGTGGCCGGTGGCGCCCATCGGGGCGTCGATCTGGGTGAAGCCGGCCGCGCGGTAGAGGTGCTGTGCCGCGTCCATGCCGGTGAGCGTTTCCAGATAGCAGCGGCGATAGCCGAACCGACGCGCTTCCTCGAGGCAGCGTGCGAGAAGCGCGCGCCCCGCGCCCAGCCCTCGCGCTTCGCGTAGCAGGTACATCTTGCGCAGCTCGCAGGTACCGGCGTCTCCGCCGTCGAGCGGGGCGATACCCGCGCCCCCGCCGACGGCGCCGCTCGCGAGCTCGACGACGAAATACGCCGCGCGCGAGCGATCGTAGGCGCGTGTCATCCAGTCGACCTCGGCGTCGTGGATCGCGAAGCCCTGGCCGCATGCGCCGAACTCGGGCATCACGGTCCGGATCACGGCCGCGATGGCGGTGTCGTCGCGCGGCTCGATGGGACGTAGCGTGAAAGGGCTCACCTGGGTCTCGCGCGCGTGCGTCAGCGGCCTGCCTGGGTCAGCCGTGGATCGAAGCAAAAGGGAGCCGGACGACCGATGGTGATCTTCGCGAAGTCTCGATGAACGGGATTCAGGAGATAGTTCCACTCGTCGTGGATGATCGCGGACGGCACGCGCAGCACGGCACTCGAGCCGCGCAGCGCCCACTCGGTTCCCAGATCGGCCGCCTTGCGCTCGGGAGGGAATCGATCCCAGCCACGCGGCAGCGCGCTCTTCTCGATCGTCTCGACCGTCAGCCCCACCGGCACCTGAGCGCGCACCGATACGAAGTCGAGGCCCATCTCGGCGGGTCCGAGGTGCACGAAGAGCTCCAGGCAAGCGAGGGAGAGCGTGCCTGACGTGTACACCACGGCGGTGCCCGGGTGATTCCAGCGCCCGCCCACGCGGCGGGCGCCTTCGCCGTCGAAGCGTGCGAAGGGCGCCCGGCAAATCCGCCAGACGTCGTGCGCCGAGGTCTTCAAGCTTCAGCCGTGGATGCCGTGATCGATGCGGATCAGCACCCCTTCGACCTCGCGGGCGCCGGCGTCGGTGTCGAGCAGCTCGAGCGGGACCAGCCCGCCCAGCCCTCGGTTTGCCTGGCGCATCCAGGCCGCTGCTCGCGCCGGTGAGCCGAACGTCTCACCGGCATGCGCGAACACCCGGACCAGCCGATAGAGCCGGTCGGACTCGTCGGCGCTCAAGCGCTTTTCCCTCTTGCGGCGGTCGAGGGTGCGCGCCGGGATGCGCAGCAGCCGCATGACTTCCGGACGTCCCATGCCGAGCTCGCGCATCACGTGGTCGAGCGCGGCGTAGGGGAGGCCGCGTCGCACCTCGCCAATCACCTGGGCGGGAGTGCTGACGTTGCGCCCCCACACCCGGGCCCCGCCGGTCAGGCTCATCACCGCTTCGCTGCTGGCTGGCACGTCGAACCTCCGCTGGCGGCGTCGTCGCCGTATGGCGCTCATCGTAGCGCCATATGGCGCAATCCACAACGAGTCCTCGCTCGGGTGCCGTCGCGATTTGCCCGCGCGATTGGGGCTCACTTCCCGCGCGTGCCTCCGATTGGCGCGGGCTATAGCCACCGGCCGTCCGTCGCCCGAGCCGGTCCATATGGGCCAAGTGAGACACGACCTCGCTGGGCGCCGTTGCGCGGGGACACCCCCCGAAGACCCGTCGCGAGCCAAACGTCTGCGTCGCGCGGTACGTTGCGCGGTTTTCAAGGGGGGAATCGTGAAATCCGTCTATCTGGTGAAGCACGGCGATGCGGCGCAGGCGTTCGAGGTTCGCGAGAGCGCCAGCGTGCCCGCGCCCGGGCCGGGGCAGATCCGCGTGGCAGTCGAGGCGTTCGGCCTCAACTTCGCGGACGTGATGGCCCGGAGGGGCCTCTATCAGGACGCGCCGCCGATTCCGTCGGTGCTCGGCTACGAAGTGGTCGGGCGCGTCGAGGCGCTCGGCGCCGGTGTCGAGGGACCCAAGCCGGGAACGCGCGTGGCGGCCCTCACTCGCTTCGGCGGTTACACGACGCATGCGCTCACCGACGCGCGCGCCGTGGTGGCGATTCCTGACGACATGGACGTCGGTGTCGCTGCGGCGCTTCCTACGCAGGGCTGCACCGCGTGGTTCTGCGCCGAGGACATGGTGAGACTCCATCCCGGCGACCACGTGCTGGTGCAGGCCGCGGCCGGCGGAGTGGGCACGCTCTTGGTGCAGCTCGCCAAGCGCCACGGCTGCGTCGTCTACGGAACCGCCGGCTCCGACGAGAAGCTCGAGTACCTGAAGAAGCTCGGCGTCGACGTGCCGATCAACTACCGCACCCACGACTTCGCGGAGGTGATCGCCCAGAAGCGTGGCGACGAAGGCATCGACGTGGTGTTCGACTCGCTGGGCGGTTCGGCGATCCGCAAGGCCTTCAAGCTGGTGCGCGGAGGCGGGCGGGTGCTGGCGTTCGGCGCCGCCGAGCACGAAGCGGGAAGCCTGCAGATCCTGCGGAGCCTCAAGTTCGTCGCGTCGTTCGGGTTCCCGCATCCGGTGCTGCTGATGATGAAGTCCAAGTCGTTCCTGGCGGTGAACATGCTGCGGGTCGCCGACGAGCGTCCGCTGGTGCTCAAGCGCTGCCTCGAGAACGTCGCGGAACTGGTGCAGAAGGGTGAGCTCGTGCCGCACGTGGGCGGGCGCTTCACCGTCGATCGCATCGCCGACGCCCATGCCTTCCTCGAGGGCCGCGGTTCCATGGGGAAGATCATCGTCACCTGGTGACGGCCGCGATCGGGCTCGCCGCGCCTCGCTCATGAACGTCCACGTCCTGGTCGATCGTGCGATCGGCGCGGCCACCCGCGCGATGCAGCGCCGGCTGCCGGCCAAGGACGACACCACCCATCTGCTCGATCACTATCGACGGGCGTCGCTCGATCAGCTCTTTCCCGCGCCGCCGCTGCGACCGTACGTCGAGGTGCGCGACGCGCCGCCGGTCGGCCGGCTGCGGGCGCGACACTTCCAGATCGCGAGCGCGCACCAGCCGCTGATCGAGCCGCTGCGCACCATCTACCAGCGCGATCACCAGCCGCTTCACTCGTTTCGGGGTCGCGAGCTGAGCGTGACCGGCCATCGCACGCGGCGCGCGGTGATCTACGTGCACGGCTGGATGGAGTCGACCGATCTCGCGACCGAGACGCTGCTGGCGCCGGTCGTGGCGTGGAAGCTCGACGCCGACGTCTTCCACTTCGAGCTGCCGCATCACTGGCGGCGCCAGATCGCGACCTCTCCCTACAACGGTGCTTACTTCTGCAGCGCGGACCTCGCGATGACCTGCGAGGCCTTCCGCCAGTCGGTGCTCGACACGCGCACCTTGCTCGCGTGGATCCGCTCGCTCGGCCGCTACGACGAGGTCGGGCTCATGGGCATCAGCCTGGGCGGCCTCCTGACGCAGATCACCGCGTGTTTCGAGCCCGGGCTGCCGTGGGCGCTGCCCTTCGTGTCGCACCTCGACTTCGCCGACGTGCTCGCGCACGCCCCGATCGTGACCCAGATCAGGGACGAGCTCGCCGAGTTCGGCATGGGCGCCGCCGAGCTCGAGGACTTCGTGCGCGTGCTCGGCTTCGACCGGCTGGAGCCGGTGGTGGACCGTTCGCGGCTCTTCTTCGTGGCGGCCGTCGACGACCAGTTCATGCGCGCCGATGCCATGGCGTTAGCGCTCGCTCGATGGCCGGGCGTCCACACGATGTGGCTTCCCGGCGGCCACATCACGGCCCTCTTCCGGATGCCGCGAGTGCTCGACGAGATCCGTCGCTTCATCGACGCGCTGCCGCCCGTAGCAAAGCCAACGACGAACAGCGCGTCGAAAGAGGCGCTCGCCAACGGCGAGCCGGCGAGCATCGCGAGCCGACTTGGGGGTGGGGCCCCGCAAAAACCACGCTTTTTGCGGGGCAGGGGGCTGGAACAGCCCCCCGAGAAAACATCCGCATGAAGCCCGACACCAAGCCCGACGTGATCGCCTACACCGACGGCGGCTGCCGCGGAAACCCCGGTCCCGGTGCGTGGGCGTTTCTGCTCATCGATCCCGCCACCGGAAAAGCTCTCGAGCGCACCGGCGGCGAGCGTCTCACCACCAACAACCGCATGGAGCTGCTGGGAGTGATCGAGGCGCTGCGCGCGCTGCGCGGCCAGACCCAGCGGGTACGGCTCATGAGCGACAGCACCTACGTGATCCATTCGGCCACCAAGTGGATGGCGGGCTGGAAGGCGCGCGGCTGGAAGCGCAAGGACGGCGAGCTCAAGAACGTCGACCTGCTGCAGGAGCTCGACCGGCTGGTCGCGCTCCACGAGATCGAATGGCAGTGGGTGAAAGGGCACGACGGCGAGCCCGGCAACGAGCGGGTCGACGAGCTCACCAACCACGGCATGGACCGGATCGCCGCCGGCGAAAGCGCCGCGTGGGAGCGCCGCTGCACCTGGCCGTCGGCGCGCGGTTCCGGTTGACGCCGCCGCCGGGAATCGGTCACAAACACGCTGTATCCGGAAAGTCCCGAGCCGCGGAGGAGATCGCCATGCTCGACCGTGAGGAATGCACGCTCTTCAGCGGCGCCGCGAACGGTGCCGAGGCCTACTTCGGCGCCACCGCCGAGCGCTACGGCATCGACGAGGTGAACTTCACCTTCGACGGCCACAACGACGCGCGCTCGCGCGGCATCCGCGTGCTCACCCACGAGGAGCTCAAGCGCGGCGACGTGAGCCTGGTCTACATCGGCAAGATGATGAACCGCGAGTACTCGCCGGCGCCGCTCATGAAGAGGGTGCTGCAGGGCATCTGGCACCAGGTGAACGAGGGTCAAGAGATCTACGTGATCGGCAAGATCCTCGACGACGGCCACGTGAAGGGCGGAACAGGCTGGGGTGCGGAGTTCGCGAAGCTCTGCAACAAGCCGCTCTACGTGTTCGATCAAGACAAAGACGCCTGGTTCCAGTGGGAAGAGATGCGCTTCAAGGCGCTCACCAGCCCCACGATCACCCACCCGCACTTCACCGGCACCGGCACACGCTTCCTGCAAGCCAACGGAAAAGCCGCGATCGAGGCGCTCTTCGCGCGTAGCTTCGGCTGAGCGCGAGTCGCATGATCGACCTGTATTACTGGCCGACGCCCAACGGCTGGAAGATCGGCATCGCGCTCGAGGAGATGGCGCTCGCGTATCGCGTGGTGCCGGTGAACCTGGGCCGGGCCGAGCAATTCGAGCCGGCGTTCCTGGCGCTCAGCCCCAACAACCGCATCCCCGCGATCGTCGACCACGAGCCGCTGGGCGGCGGTGCGCCGCTCTCGATCTTCGAGTCGGGCGCGATCTTGCTCTACCTCGGCGAGAAAACCGGCCAGTTCCTGCCGCGCGAGCCGCGCGATCGTTACGAGGTCGTGCAGTGGGTGATGTGGCAGGTGTCGAACCTCGGCCCCGCCGCCGGACAGGCGAACCATTTCCGCCAGTACGCGCCCGAGCCGGTTCCCTACGCGACGGAGCGCTTCACCTGGGAGCTCGAGCGCCTCTACGGCGTCCTCGACCGCCGGCTCGCCCAGCGCGAGTTCGTGGCCGGCGAGTACTCGGTGGCCGACATGGCGTGCTTTCCGTGGCTGCTCAGCTACAAGCGCTACGGCATGACGCTCGACGACAAACCCCACTTGCGCCGCTGGTACGAGGCGATGAAGGCCCGCCCGGCCGTGCGCCGCGGTGTCGACGTGGGGAAGGAGCTTCGCGATTCGGTGCCCGATCCCAAGGCCCTGGTCCGCATGTTCGGTCCGGCCGTCCAGCGATCCGCGAAGCGCGGCCCGGGAGAAGCGCCGTGAGCGGCCACCGGCCGCGCTAGGCGAGCCGGCTCACGAGCACGTCGCGACCGGCGTTGGCGCTGCCGTACCCGACGGCCACGCGACCGCGCCGAAGGTCGAGCCCTGGATCGAGAAGCGATCCGAGCTCGTCGGCAGGACCACGACTTCGCCGTCGACGTTGCCGCACACGAGCCCGCCGGCCTGTTCGACGCCGCTCAGGTGGAGGTCGTGGATCGGGATGGGAATCGGCGCACCGAGGGCGGGGAAGGTGGCGCCGGGAAGGCTCTGTGTTCCGAAGTCGGCGTCGAAGTGGCCGTCGTTGCCGACCGGCACGCCGGACACGTTCCAGGGATCGCCCACCGGGCTCAGGCCGGCTGGCTCGAGCGGCTGAAGCGCGAGGTCGAGCCGGCCATCGTGGGAGCCGAGATTCGCTTCGAAGAGCACCGGAATCTGCGGCCAGATGACCGGAGCGAGCGCCAGGAGATGCCGGCCGCTCACGTCTTGCGCGGTCCCGGCCGGCAGCGGCTGTGGCTCGCACGGTTCGTCGGATTCGGCGGGGGCGCACGAGTCGGGCGCGGCGCGGAAGTCCACGTCGGCGAGCCAGATGTCGCTCGGGGAGAAGGTGCCGTTCAGCCACGCGACGTCGTGGTCGGGCGGGGTCGAGTACCACGCGAGCAGCGAACGGTCGGGGTCGAGCGGCGCGAGCGAGGTGTAAGCCGTGTCGCCGGCGCTTTGCAGCGTCTGGATCTCGCAAGCCTCGACCGGCGATGACGGATCCGTGAGATCGCCGCGCAGCTCGTAAACCGCGGTGCGCTTGCGGGTGCACGAGAGGTGCTTGCGCGCGAACACGAAGTGGCGCTCGCGTCCATGGTCGTTCCGCACCACCCACGTGGGACCGTCGATGCGCTCCTCGATGCGCCGGTCGCAGTGCCACTCGTCGAACGGCGCCGCCGACGTACAGATCGCGGTCTGACCGTCGAACAGGATTCCCTGATTGTCGAGGCGCACCAGCGCCACCGCGGTTGTCGCGTTCGGCCCCAGGAACTGGAGCTCGGTTTCGCTCGGCACATCGGGGTAGCTGCTGAACAGGATCGAGCGTTTCTGCCAGGTATCGCCGTCGTCGTCGGACTGGAAGAAGCCTACCGACACGTCGCCGTCGTCGTAGGCGGTGGCGTAAAGGGTTTGCCGGGCCGTGCCGTTCTCGACGAAGTGGCGCTCGGTGAAGCGCCAGAATCCCCAGGGGTGCTCGAGCCCCCCGAAGCCGCGCTCCTCGAAGATCCTGACCGGCGTGCTCCACGTGACCCCGCCGTCGGTCGAGGATGCCCGTACCGTCCAGGCGTCTCCTTCGAGGTCGCGATAACCAAGCCCGGTGGTCTTGCGGCTGATCGCGTAGAGATCGAGGCGGTCGCCGTGGAGCATCAATTTGGGGTCGCGGATGTCGCGCAGCTCGCCAGGGACGCTCGGATTCTTGGGCGGCTCGACCTGGCTGATCTTGGTGAACGAGGCGCCGTCGTCGGTCGACGCGTAGACGTTGATGTGCGATTTCCCGGAGGCTTTCTGCCCGGTTTCGCCGCCGCGGAAGATCAGCACGATCTTCTCGCCGAACTGGATCATCTCGGTGTTCTCGTTGTGGAGCCCGTCCGAGTAAACGATCCGCTGGTTGGTGACCATCGTGTCCGCGACCGGCGGCTCGCTGCTCGAACGGCCGGTGCAGGCGGCCGCGAGGCCGAGCGCTACGGCGAGGAACGGACGAGGGCGGCGCGGGTGCATGGGGTGTGGCTCGCCATCAGCGCGGGAATTTTCAAAACGAATCATGACCGAGGAGCCGGCGGCGTTCCAATTCGAGAACCGACCCCGACTCCGCTCGCGCCCATTCACTTCTCCGTGATAGGGAAGGGGGACGGTCGCATCGTGCGGCCGAATCCACGGGAGGATCCGCCATGACTCGTGTCGTGAACACCGCGGCTGCAGCCGCCCTCGCATTGCTGTTGGTTCCCGCCGTCCACTCGGTCGCGGCCGACGCGGCGGCCGGCAAGGCGACCTACGACAAGAAGTGCGCCACTTGCCACGGCCCCGACGGCAAAGGGAACGCCAAGATGGACGCCGCGCTGAAGGCCAAGACCGACCTCTCGGGTGCGGCGGGCAAGAGCGACGCGGAGCTCCTCAAGACGCTCGGGGAGGGAAAGAAGCCGATGCCCGCCTTCGGCAAGAGCCTGAGTGCCACCGAGATGGATGACGTTCTCGCCTACACGAAGGGCTTGGTCGGCGGCGCGAAGTAGCTGTCCCCTCCCGGCGTCTTTTGGCCGCCCGGTCCGAGTCCACCAGCAGTCGGCGTCCCGCTCGCGCCCCGCGCCGAGATCGCACGAGTCTCGCGCGGGCGCGCACCCGGGCGGCGCATAACACCGTCTGGACGTCGAATGTTACCGGTGGATCTGCTTAGCGCGCGTCTGAGTTACCGATCCGAAACGGCCAGACGGTGCGACCGATCCGGTCGAGCGCCGAGTTGCATACAGATCAGCGCAATTTCGGCAGTAACGGCGGGCGCGCGCCCTCGCCGCTTCGAAGGCACCCGGTTTGCGACGCCTGCCGGGCAGTCCCATCCCAAGAGACGAAGGCAGTGACGGTCATGAGCTCGTCCCGGCGCGGATCCCGAAACTCGGCGGATCCTCGTGAGCGAGCTCTGGGACTCCTTCATTCGACAACGAGAGGTGAGCCTGCGCATCGAGGGCGGTTGGCTGGGCAGCACGTGGCGCGCAGCGAGACGGAGGCGCGGATCATGACGGCGATACGACGTAGCTCGTTTCCGAAGGCCAGCTCGGTGGTCATTCAGCTATTCGCTGGGTGTGTCCTGCTCCTGGCGGGGACCGCGTTCGCGGCCACCCAGTATCTGAACGACGGAGCCCAACAGAACCCAGCCACCAACGGCTGGAGCCTGCCGGCACAGGGCTTCTGCCTCAACCAGCCGAGCGCCACCACCCGACCCGAGTGTCTGGCCCTTCGGCTCAATCCGGTTCCCAACAACTCGGCCACCTGTACCGGTGCAGGAGTGCTAGGCGCCTGGGCGACGTCCGGTGTCTGCAACGACCTGGTCAACAACACGTCCGGGGCGTGCGTGGCCACCTGTAGCAACCCCACCTACACCGACCAGCCGAGCTGCGAGGAAAGTGGTGCCAACTGGATCGCGCGTCGGTGGAACGCGGCGGTCGGCGTGTGCGCGATCGGCATGGACGACCAGGACCGCAACGCCGTGGTGTGCGCCGCCGACAAGGGCAACTGGATCACCTCCGGTACTTGCGTCGGCGTTTGGGCGTTCCCGGCGGCCAGCTCGTACACCCCCCCCTTGCTCAACACCACGTCCGCCGCGGGTTCGAGCTCGAGCAGCGCCGGCCCTGGCCCGGGTGACCAGTGCTTGCGTTGCCACAATTCGGAGACGCTCTACAACACCACGCGCGTGCGCGACGTCGAGGACACGCTTTACATGGGCCATCGAAACATGGCCCGCAAGGTCGTCGCGGGTGAGCCTTGGGGTGGCCCGACACTCGCGTGCACGATTCCCGCTGCCGTCACCGAAGATGCTTGCGAAGAGGCCGGTGGCGAGTGGCATCCGGTGAGCAGCTATCCGTCGGACGACGTCGGGGATCCGATCAACTGGTCGCTCGGTCAGATCACGATCGGCGGTGTCCCCTCGCAGCTCTACTGGATCTATGGCGACTGGCTGGTGCCGTTGCCGCGCGCGATCTACGCGGCCGGGTCATCCCCGTCCACGCACAAGCCGCTCAACTCGTACTCGTGCGCCCGCTGCCACACCACGGGCTGGACGAGCGACGCGAGCATCAACACGGCGAAGGAGCCGGAAGCGTCGTTCCCGGGTGTCACCTGGGACGGCGTGACGAATGACACCTTCGGCAAGGTGAACCTGGCCGGCGGCGTCAGCGGTGACTCGAACAAGTTCGCTTCGTGGGACCAGTTCGGCATCCAGTGCTCGCGCTGCCACGGCTCGGCCGTCGACAATGCGTCGAACGGCGGCAACCGTCCGTTCTCGGCGCCGAGCGGTATGTCGACGCACCACAGCAACCTGACCTCGGCGGACATCCCCGGATCGTGCTCGAACGGCAGCTTCCGCGACGTGCTCTCTTGCACGGGAGCCGGTGCGACCTGGACCTACGGCTACTGCACCGACACGCGCTTCACCAACAAGGCGGCGTGCGAAGCCGGCCCCGAAGCGGCGCCTGCCGCTGGCGTCGGCAAGTGGGTGACTCCGTGCAGCAACAACAACTTCGGCACCCAGGCGACGTGTGTGGGCGGTGGCGGAACGTGGACTCAGCCTCCGTCGCCGTCCTGCTCGGTCGCCGGCGCTTGCAACAACATCGCGGGCGGACCCTACACCGATCAGGCTTCGTGCAGCGCGGCACCCGTCGGCAACTGCCCGGGAGGGGTGGCCTGCCAATGGGGTGCGGAGACCGACAACGTGTCGTGCGCGGACGCCGGCGGTCACTACACCGGCACGCTCGCCACGCGTGGCCAGATGATCACCGGGCTCTGCATGCAGTGCCACCGTCAGGAGACGAGCGGTGTGCCCTACGCCGACACCGGGAGCGGCGTCGGCAGCGGCACGAGCTCGCACCCAGGGAACTACGTCAAGATCGGCCCGTACCACAGCACGGTGACCTTCCCGAGCCATCCGCACGGGAACATGTTCCTGAACAGCCCGCACGGGCAGTTCACCGGCAACTTCAACGAGATCGGCACCGCGACCTTCGGCAACGGCTACGGCAGCTTCTTCCAGAACGAAGGCGAGGCGAGCGGCACGGGCAACGGCTGCACCGGTTGCCACAACGTGCACCGCAGCACAGTCGACGAGGCTGGCATCGAAGAGTCGGTCAAGCAGTGCCAGGAATGCCACGCCGGCCCGTTCGCGGTGGACTTGACCAAGATCAACCACCTGCACACGGCCGGCACGCCGTTCGACAAGGCGGTCTCGGGCAACGAGGAGCAGGGACCCTGCGTCACCTGCCACATGCCTGGCGGACAGCACATGTTCCGCATCAATTCCGACTCGGGCTACGCGACGGCCCCGATGCCCGCCGCGATGACCACGGTCACCAACGCCAACACCGCCCCCGACGGCACCTTCACGAACGCGGTATGGGTGGACCTCGACGCGGCCTGCGGTCAGTGCCACGGCGGCGGCGCCGCGCAGGCGACCACCACGCTCACGGCCCCGACCAGCACCGCGAGCGCGGTGCTGACCGTGGCCTCCACCACCGGCTTCACGGTGGGCCAACGGATCACGGTCGCCGACGCCGGCGCGCTCGACTACGACGGCCAGGGCGGCATCATCAACGGCGATTTCGAGACGTACATCCTGTCGATCACACCGCCCAGCACCATCACGGTGGTCGGGGTCGTGCCGTCGGTGGTCGGAGCCGGGAAGGCCGTGGTCCAGAACCCGACCAAGAACGGCGCCCCGTACTTCTCGAAGACCCGGCTGGGCCGCGTCGCCAAGGGCATGCACGGCTCCTCCGGCATCTCGTACCCCGTGACGTTCAGTGCCACTCCGAACGGTCTCAGCGTGGCCGTCGACGCGTCGGTGGATTGCGGCAGCTCGCCGTGCCCGGTGTTCACCTACGACTGGGATTGGGGTGACGGCACGGCGCACGGATCGGCGGACCCCGACTCCCACGCCTACTCGATCGCCGGCACCAAGACGATCACCCTGACGGTGAGCATGGCCGGCAAGCTGGTGGGCACCTCCACCCGCAGCGTGACGCTCGCCAACCCGGACCTGCCGCCCACGGTCGACGGTACCTGCACCTGGGACGCGAACACGTGGCACATGTCGCTGCTCGACACCTCGAGCGACGACGGTCCCGACGCGGACGCGATCCCCGGCGACGGCAACGCCTCGCTGCAGATCGTGGTCGACTTCGGCGACGGCAGCACCAAGACGATCGCGACGCAGGGCGCCTCGATCAACCACACCTACACTCGCCCCGGAACGTTCACGGTCACGCAGACCGCGATCGACAGCAAGCTTCAGTCGGCGACGAGGACCTGTCCGGTCCAGGCGACGCCGGCCTACTTCAGCGTCAGTGGCACCGTGAAGAACAAATTCGGCACCGCGACCCTGGCCAACGCCGTGGTGTCCGTGCTGAACGGTTCGAACGTCGTGAAGAGCGTGTACACGGCGGCGAACGGGACCTTCACCGCCGGCTCTCTCAAGCCGGCCGGCTACACGCTCAAGGTGACGAAGTCCGGATACACGTTCACGGTCCCCGCCGCGTCGGTCACGGTGGGTCCGAGCAGCCTGGGCAACACGATCAACGCAACCAACAAATGACGCGAGCATGGGTGGCACAACCGACCATCGCTGAACAGGCGCGCGAAGGAGCGAAGCCATGAAACGGGTAACCCGATCACTGCTGACAGCCGCACTGGGCGTGGCTCTAGCAACAGCGACCCTCGGAACGTCGGCACAGGCCTTCACCGGTTCTTACGTCGCGGGCGCCGGCATCAACGGCACGCCTCACGACCTGGGCACCGCCCACAACGGGATGGACTACACGGCGTCGCCCAGCGATCCGCTCAACCGGATCTGCATCTTCTGCCACGCGCCTCACAACACCTACCGGCTGAGCTCGGCCGCGGGGACGGGCACCGGCCCGCTGGCGCCCGACGCATTCGACTACCTGCCACTCTGGAACCACACGCTGACCAGCGACCCGACCTATACGATGTACGACAACGGCCCGGGCGCGCCGCAGAGCGGGTCGAAGGCCTCGCAGGCCATCCTCAACGGAATGACCCCGGGCAGCACCTCGCTGCTCTGCCTGAGCTGCCACGACGGCACGATCGCCGTGAACTCGTACGGCAACGCCGATCAGATCACGCAGTCGACCGGCACCACCACCATGACGCCGGCCTACCAGATCGGCGCCGACAAGTACCTGGGCAACCACCACCCGATCGGGTTCAACTACGACGACGTGCAGCTGGGCGATACCGAGATCCGCAACGCGGACACGGCCAAGCTCACGCCCACCTCGTTCGTGCGCGATCACCTGAGCGGTGACGCTCACATGGAATGCGCGACCTGCCATTCGGTGCACAACAAGGGCAACGACGGCGAACGGCTGCTGTGGAGGAGCGATCAGAACAGCGAGCTCTGCTTGACCTGCCACGACAAGGGAATCTACACCGCTCCTTAACGCCGTCGGTCTCTGCCCGCTCGGCCGTGCGAGAGGGGATCCGCCGCGGGTCCCCTCTCGTTTTTCGTTCAGGAACCCGGAACCATCCACTCAGACACGGCTCTCGTGACCATGAAGACACGCATCGGCCGGACCCGATCCTCCGCCTGGCTCGCCCTCGTGATGCTCGTGATCTGCGGCGGTTGCGCCGAATCGGTGCAGCCGCCGGCCGTCCCGGTGTTTTTCCCGGCGGCTCCCGAGCTACCCCGCGTCCAGTTCTTGACCTCGTTCAGCGGCCGCAAGGATCTCGAGCACCAGTCGGCGTTCGACAAGTTCGTCCTCGGCGAGAACCAGGACCTGAAGATCGACAAGCCCTACGGGGTCGCGATCGCCGACGGCAAGATCTACGTCTGCGACAGCAACACGACCGTGTTGGTGCTGGACGTGAAGGGCCAGAAATTCCAACCGCTGCAGGGTGCCGTGGGACCCGGGGCGCTGCGCCAGCCGATCAACGTGAGCATCGGCGCCGACGGCACTCGCTACGTATCCGATCCGGTGCGCGGCCAGGTGGTCGCGTTCGATCGCGAGGATCGCTATCTGCGCGCGTACGGCACTCCCGGTGCCTGGAAGCCGGTGGACGCGGTGCCGTTCGAGAACCGGCTCTACGTGGTCGACACCCAGAGCAAGCTCGTCAAGGTGCTCGATCGCGAGTCCGGCGAGCCGGTGAAGACCATCGGCGACAAGGGCGCGCCGACCGAGCGTCTCGATCGTCCCACCAACCTCACGATCGACCGCGAGGGCTATCTCTACGTCACCGACTTCGGCCGCTTCCAGGTGGTGAAGTTCGATCGCGACGGGCACTACCAGATGGTGTTCGGCGGCCCCGGCGACAACTTCGGGAAATTCGCGCGCCCCAAGGGCGTCGCCGTCGATCGCGACGGACGCCTCTACGTGGTCGACGCGTCGTTCAACAACGTGCAGGTGTTCAGCCCGCAGGGCCGGCTGCTGATGTACCTGGGTGGCGCGCCCGCGGACCAGGGCGGCAGCCTGCTGTTGCCCGCCAAGGTCGCGATCGACTACGACGGCGTCGGCGACTTCCAGAAGTACCTGGCTCCCGGTTTTCACGCCGATTATCTGCTGCTGGTCACCAGCCAGTTCGGCGAGCGTCGCGTCAACGTCCTCGCTTACGGACACGAGGAAGGAAAGACGTATCCGTCCGACGCCGACCTGCTGAAGCAGCTCGACGAGCGGAAGGCGAAGGAGCTAGCAGCGCCGCAGTGATCCGAGTCCTCCGCCCTCCAGGTACGATTCCGACGAATGAGACCCAGAGCCGGAGCGTCGTGGCTCGCGCTCGTCATTCTCGTCATCCTCGCCTGCTGCACTCCGACATCGCGTTACGAGGTGCTCTCGACCTTCTTCGACGGCGTCCCGAAGCCGGTCGACGAGGGCCAAACGCCGGAGCTGGGGGCGCCCGGCCAGGCCGGCGCGAGCGCCCGCTCGGCGGCTTCCTCCGTGCATGGGCCGTACGGCGCGAAGCTGTGCACGGCCTGTCACGAGTCCACCGCGCGCAACACGCTGGTCGCGCCGCTCGGTCAGCTGTGCCAGCGATGCCACGAGATCCGGCTCGACGCCGCTTACATCCACGGGCCACTCGCCTCGGGAGGGTGCACGGCGTGTCACGATCCGCACAGCTCGCGGTATGGGTACCTGCTGGTGAGCGATGCCGAGACGTTTTGCCTGCACTGCCACGAGCGGCAGGCGCTGGTGCGAAATGACGGCCACCTCGAAGGCGGCGGTCCGTGCACCACCTGCCACGAGGCCCATCAGTCGAACCGGAAGTTCTTGCTCAAATAGGGCGGGAGCGACGGCTTGCGCGCGCGAATCGGACTGGTTGCCGGCCTGCTGGCGGGGCTCGACGGCTCGATCGCGCGGGCCGACTGGACCGCGTTCTTGCCGACGCCGGCCGAGAACCACATGACGGTCGAAACGTTCTCGTCGTTCGAGCGGGACGCCACCCGCGGAACCGCCGCGACGGTGAGCTGGACCGACGTGTTCGTCCGCGAGCGGCTGGGGATCGAGTCGAACGGCTACTCGTACGATCCGCGCTTCGCGCAGTACCAGTTCTCGCTGGGAGTCGCGTTCAAGCAGGAGGACTACGAGAACACCGGCTTCGACCACCTCGGATGGACCAACGGAAACGGCATCGACTACGACCTTCACCTCGAGTTTCTGCCCGAGCACCCCTACAACCTGACGCTGTTCGCGAACCGCTACGAGTCGACGTTCAAGGAGCAGTCGGCCACGCAGCACTCGAGCGTCGGATCGAGCCTGGGCGCCGCGATCCAGTACCGGGAGAAGCCGTACCTGCTTCACTCGAGCTTCGTCGACGACACCGTCGAGTCGGGTGAGTCGTCGTCCGACGTGCGGCGCGCCAACTTCGACGGCCAGTATTTCAAACGTTTCGCCGAAGGAAACGAATTTTCGCTCAGCGCCTCCGCCGCGCCGTCCTGGTTTTCCACCGACGGCGGGCTCGACGGCACCGGATCCGACTACCTGGTCAGCAACTTCGTCAACCTGCAGCGGTTCCGGCTCACCTCCGACGTCACCAGGAGCGGCACCGACCAGACCAGCGACTCGACTGGCAAGCTCTCGAGCGACGCCTTCGGCTGGAACGAGCGCGGCACCGCGTACCTGCCCTGGGGCTTTCGCACCGATCTCACGTACCGCTACATCGAAGATCGAAGCGTCATCCACGACAGCGGTGCGGGCGGCGCATCCACCGGGTCGGGCGAGACGGGCGGCGACGGCGTTTCGGAAACCCTCGCCAGCCACGGCAACGAAGCGCGGGTCGACATCGTGCACCGGCTCTACGAGAGCCTCGACACCACGTACACGTTCCTGCGCGACGCTCGCACGTCGACCGGAGGCTCCACGGTCAGCACCTCGAACGGCCTGGCCATGAACTACACCAAATCGATTCCCTACGGGACCTTGCTGGCGGGTGCCGACGTCTCGCGCGACCGGATCGACAGCGAAGGCACGGGAACCGACGTGGTGAACGAGCCCCACTCCGGAATCAGCGTCCCCACCCAACCCTTCACCTTGAATCAGCCGAACGTCGACGAGCAGAGCATCGTGGTGCTGTTGCACTCGCCGTTGCCGCCCTTCGAATCCATCCTGCTGACGCGCGACCAGAACTACACCGTGACGGCGGTGCCGAACCTCAATACCTTCGAGATCCTGGTGTTCGCGCTTCCGCCCCAGTTCCTGGTGCCGGGCAGCTACGATTTCGTGGTGTCCTATGCGCTGCTGGGGGGAAATTTCGCGTTGCGGGCCGACACCCTGGGCGCCGACCTGAGCGTCCAGCTGTTCGACGATCTGCTGACGCCCTATGCGCGCTATCTGGTGACCCGCAGCGATGTCCTGGCCGGCTCGTTCTCCGGCTTCGCCGTCGACTCCACCACCTACACGGCCGGGTTGCGACTCTATCGCGGCCCGTTCCGGCTGCGCGGCGAGTTCGAGGACCTGGAGTGGGAAGTGGCGCCGTACGACGCGTGGCGCGCCGACGGTCAGTACGTCGACACTTTTTACCCGGGGCTCAGCGTCTACCTCTCGGCCGGCTACGAGGACAAACGGTACCGGAGCGGAAACGAGGAGTTTTCGATCGCGCCTTACACCGAGCGGACCGTCAACACCTCGGTGAGCGTCCAGAAGCGGTTCCTGGTACCGGAGATGACGTTCGGCCTCGGCGGGGCGTACGCGCACTTTCTGGGGCAAGTGGACAGCGATGCGTTCTCGGTCGACGGCAACTGGACGCTGACGGTCGGCAAGCTGGATTGCTCGCTGGGCGCCAGCGGCTATTTCACCCAGACCGACGCCCGGCGCGAGCCGCAGGACGTGCATCTGGAGCGCGACCACGAGCTCGTGTACGTGAAGCTGTCGCGGCGGATTTTCTGATGCGTCGATCCGGCTACGCCGATTCTCGAGACCCGGGGGTTACCAGGGCGCGGCTCGCCGCGGCCCTCGGGGCGCTCGCGTTCGGCGCGGGCTGCGCCGCCACGTGGACGCTGCGCAACGCGGTGCCGGCGGCGCCGCTGCAGTGGCCGTTCGCGCCGGCCGCCGCGAGGGTCGTATACGAGGGCGCGGTGAACGGGCTCGAACCGGGCACGGATGCCTCGTCGGTGTTGCGCTGGATCGTGTTCGGAAGTGACAGCGAGGAGTTGAATTCGTTCGTGTTGCCGGTCGACGTGGCCGTGGCCAGCGATGGGCGCATGGCCGTGGCCGATACCGGCCGGCGCTGCGTGCATCTCTACCGACCGGCCGACAAGGCCTACCAGCAGCTCACCGGCGAAGGTGAAAACCGGTTGATTTCCCCGGTGGGAGTGGCGTTCGACGGCGCGCAGCGGCTCTACGTGGCCGACTCGGCGGGAAGGATCGACGTCTTCGGGGCGGACGGCGCGTTCGTGACGGCGTTCACGATGGCCGGCACGCGGCCTTTCGTGCGCCCCACCGGGCTCGCGTTCAGCACCAAGACCGGGCTCCTCTACGTGGTCGACACCCTTGCCAGTGAGGTGGTGGCCCTTCGGCCGTCCGGCGAGCTCGCGTTCTCGTTCGGGAGCCGCGGCGAAGAACCGGGAAGCTTCAACTTTCCGACCCGCATCGCATGGTCGCCGCGTGGCGAGCTTTACGTGGCCGACTCGCTCAATTTCCGCATCCAGATCTTCGACGAAGCCGGAAAGCCGTTGGGCGCTTTCGGCCATCACGGCGACGGCTCCGGGGACCTCGCGATGCCGAAAGGTATCGCGGTCGATGACGCGGGCGTCGTCTACGTCGTCGACGGGATCCTCGACAACGTGCAGCTCTTCAGCCGCAGCGGGGAGTTCCTGCTGACCCTGGGCGAGCGCGGGGTGGCCGACGGCCAGTTCTGGCTACCGTCCGGAGCCTTCGTCGGATCCGGTGGACGGCTTTACGTGTGCGACAGCTACAACCGGCGAGTCCAGGTGTTCCGGATCGCCGCGCGAGATGCGTCCGATGCGTCGTGACGTCGATCGGAAGGGACGAGTGCGCGCGATGCTCGGCCGCGGGTTCGTTGCGGCGATGTTGCTGGGGATCGCCACGCCGGGCGCCGCGTCGGACGTGATCAACACCAAGCACAACCTGTCGGTCTCAGGTCCCGGCCCGGTGAAGGCGCTCACCGAGACCCGGGTCTGCGTCTTCTGCCACACGCCTCACAACGCGGCGCCTCAGTCGCCGCTCTGGAACAAAGACCTGGCACCGCGCGTCTACACGGTTTACGCGAGCCCCACGCTGCACGCCGGGCCGCTGCCGCAGCCCTCGGGACCGACCAAGCTTTGCCTGACCTGCCACGACGGCACGATCGCGATGGGTGCCGTGCTGAATCCGGTGAGCGGCATCGCGATGGCGGGCGGCGGCACGATGCCGCCCGGAAGCTTGTCGGATTTCGGCCTCGATCTCTCCGGCCATCATCCGGTGTCGTTCCCGTACCACACCGCGCTGCCGGATCCGGAGCTCGCGTCGACGCCGCCTTCCGATCTCGTCTACGGCGGCACCGACGAGATGCACTGCATCACCTGCCACGATCCCCACGACGACACCTTCGGGATGTTCCTGGTCAAGGACAACCGGTTCTCGGCGCTGTGCGTGACCTGTCACGACATGACCGGCTGGGCGACCTCCGCGCACGCCACCTCCACCGAGTCGGTGGTGGGAATCCTGCCGCGGCCGCCCAAGACCTCGCCCACCTTCACGCAGCTCGGTGAGTGGGGCTGCGAGACCTGTCACACTCCCCATCAGGCGCCGACCGCCGAGCAGCTGCTCAACTTCACCGATCAGCCGCCCGACCCGTTTTCCTGCACCAGCGCCGGTTGTCACAACTCGCAGCCGCCGCCGATTCACGGCGCGTCCGTCCCGCGAAGGACCGTCGTGCATCGCGCCGCGCTGACCGGTGCGCCGGGAGCCACGACGAGAGGTGTCACGACCGGCATGGTCGACATCGCCGCCCAGGTCCGAAAACCGTCGGCGCACCACGAGGGCTCGGAGGCGGCCGCCACGGGGAGCGGCGCGCGCGGCGCCGGAAGCGGTTCAGCCGCGGGTGGCGTCGCGTGCAGCTCGTGCCACGACCCGCACCTGGTGACGCCGGGGACGGCGGACGCACCGTACGTGTCGAGCCTGACGGCTGGCGTTCCCGGTGTCGATCGCAACGGGGCCCGGGTGGACACCGCGAAATACGAATACGAGATCTGCTTCCGCTGCCACGCCGACGGTACTTCTGATTTGACGACAGTCACGCGTGTCGCGGGAACCACCAACACGCGGCGCGCGTTCGATCCGTCGAATCCGTCGTTCCATCCCGTGGTCTCGATGGGAAAGAACCTGGACGTGCCGAGCGTCTCGTCGTCGCTCGACCCGGGCTTGAGCGCGGCCTCGATCATCTACTGTACGTCGTGCCACGCGGACGACGAGGGCGGATCGCGAGGGCCGCACGGCTCGTCGTACGCGCCGATCCTGAAGCAGCGCTACGAGACCGCCGACTACACGCCCGAGAGCTTCGAGAATTACGCGCTCTGCTACGGCTGCCACGATCGCAACAGCATCCTGAGCGACGTGAGCTTCCGGAAAGCGGCCGGTCTGGGCGCCGCGCGCAGCGTCCGGGTGCGGGCCACTGCCTCGGGAGGAGGGCACAGCGGCCACCTGGCGGCGCGGATTCCTTGCTCCGCCTGTCACGACGCGCACGGGATCCCCAGCACCGGAGTCGCGACGTCGTCGGGCTCCCACAAGCACCTGATCGACTTCGACACGCGGATCGTCCAGCCGACGCCGGGAAGTCCTTATCCGCTCTACCAGGAAACCGGGCCGTTCTCGGGCAGCTGCACGCTCGTGTGCCACGGCGTCACGCACGAGGCGACGTCGTACCCATGATCCAAGTCAGGAGGGCTCGCTCATGAGCTGGTTCACCGGCCGTATCCCGGCATCGATCGCGGTGCTGGCGCTCGCGCTCGCGGTCGACGCTCCGAGCGCCGTGCGCGCCGAGGAGAGCTGCGTCACGCCCGCCTGCCACCCGAAGATCATCACCGGGAAAACCGTCCACGCCGTGGCCGGGAATTGCGAGACCTGCCACGAGTCGATCGAGAAGCCGCATCCCAAGAAGGGCGGCAAGACCTTCAAGCTGAGTCAGGACGTTCCGGACCTCTGCTACACCTGCCACGAGGCGTTCACCGACAAGAAAACGGTGCACCCGCCCGTCGAGCAGGGACTGTGCACGACCTGTCACAACCCGCACGCCTCCGACGAGCCCAAGCTGCTGGCGCAACCGATGAAGGATCTGTGCGGCATGTGCCACTCGGATCACGAGGATTTTCCGGTGGTCCACGGTCCGGTGGCCGCGGGCGATTGCACGGCGTGCCACACGCCACATGCGTCGGATGACAAGAGCTTGCTACTCGAGCCGGACGAAAAGCTCTGTTTCCAGTGCCACAAGGACATGGAGGGAGTGGAGCAAAAGGCGCACGTCCATCCGGCGCTGGCGGGCGGGTGCACCTCCTGCCACAACCCCCACGGGTCGCCGCAGCCCAAGCTCCTGGCGGAGGAAGGGCGCAACGTTTGCTTCACGTGCCACCCCGACATCTCCGAGAAGGTCAGGAGTGCGCCGGTCGCGCACCCGCCGGCTCAGGATCCGAACGGTTGCGTGACGTGCCATTCGCCACACGCATCCGACAACGAAAAGATGCTCAAGGATCCCGAGAAGGAGACTTGTCTGCGCTGCCACTCGACGATCCTGTCGAAGGACATGACCGTGGTGCACGGGCCGATCCAGCAGGGCCATTGCACCGCGTGCCACGACGTTCACGGCGCCGACCACCCCAAGCTCCTGACCGGCACCTTCCCCACCGAGATCTACGTGCCCTACACGGACGACGAATACGGCCTGTGCTTCAGCTGTCACAAGCGAGATCTGGTCCGTTACCCGGAGACCTCGTTCGCGACCGGGTTCCGTGACGGAGAGCGAAACCTCCATTACCTGCACGTCCACAAGGACGTGAAAGGGCGGAGCTGTCGCCTCTGCCACAACCTCCACGGTGGCAAGAATCCCAAGCTGATCGCCGACACGGTTCCGTTCGGAAAGTGGAATCTGCCGCTCAATTTCACGAAGACCGACACCGGCGGGTCGTGCGCGCCGGGATGCCACAAACCGCAGTCGTACGATCGCGAAACTCCAGGCAAGAAGCCGCCACCGCCGGCAAAGCCCGAAGGCAAGCCGGCCGCGCCGCCCGCGAGCTGACGGCTTTCGTCGCCGCAGGGCGCTCTAGGACGGCGTGACCCGATCGGCGGGCGCGGCGTGCGTCAGCGCGACACGCGGCGGATCCTGGATGGACTCATGCGCCACCCAGCGAGCCGTCGTGGCACGAATTACACGGCTGGCTCTGCCAGATGTCGCCGATGTCGACCGGATGCTCGAAGTCGAGGCCTTCCGGATTACCGACACCGGAGGCCACTTGCGTTCCTTGCGCGGAGATCAGGTGGCAGGTCTTGCACTCGCGGGTGACGGTACGGCCGTCGTCGGCCACGTGATCGTCGTCGTGGCAGCGGAAGCACCCCGGGAAGTTCATGTGCCCGATGTTGTCGGGATAGGCCTTCCAGCTCACCTTCATGGCCGGGAAGAAGTTCTGCTCGTAGATCGCCTGCACCGCGGCGACGGCTTGATCGATCGCGGCCGCGTGCCCGGCGGTGAACTCGGCCTGGGAGGACCGGTAGTACCCGCGCAGCGCCTGGTCGATACCGGTGCGCGCTGCCGCCACGTCCGGGTATTCCTTGGTGAGTACCGAGATCGCTTGCTGCTTGATGAACGGGATCGACGGGTCGATGCGCTTGGTGAAGAGCGCCGTGTCGAGCGAATCGACCGGCGGGTTGTAACGGTGCGCCGGCCGGTTGTGGCAATCGATGCAATCCATCCTGCGCGGCTCGGCGGCGGAGATCTCCGCGGCCGTGAGCGGTTCGGACTTCGACTGGTAGACGGTCACCTTGCCGCTGGGATCGGTGACGCGAACCCAGGGAATCACCTGCCGCTGCGGATCCTTCGCGATGTACTCGATCTTGTTGGCGATGTTCATGTGCCAGTGGATGCCACCGGCGGGACCGAAGCTGGGATCGCCGCCACCCACCTTGAGCAGCAGCGAGACCGCCCACGGCGAGTTGGTCTCGTCCGCGAGGTAGTGATGATTCTCGCGCACCACGGCTCCGAAGAACTTGCGCGGCCAGTGGCATTGCTCGCAGGTTTCCTGCGCGGGCCTCAGGCTCTCGACCGGCACCGGGATCGGCCGCGAATATTTGTTCGTCAGCACCGCGTACACCTGGTAGAGGCCGGAAACCTTCGATTTCACGAACCACTTGGCTCCCGGACCGATGTGGCACTGCACGCACACGACGCGCGCGTGCGGCGACTCGCGGTACGCGGTCTCCTCCGGCTGCATGACCGTGTGGCAGGTCTTGCCGCAGAACATCACCGATTCGGTGAACTCGTAGGCGCGGTACGAGCCCACCGCCGAGAGCATCAGCAGCAGAAACGTCGCGGTGAGCACCGCCACGAACGTGCTGCGGTGGCGCGGGATGTTGAAGTCGATGCGCGGAAAGGGAGGAATCTCGCCGGGCTTCGCGCGGCGCCGGCGGCGGCGCTCGAGCCCCGCGCCACCCGCCAGCAACGCCAC
>CAZYWA010000015.1:0-30985 GCA_964650975.1 uncultured bacterium | reverse complement strand
TCGAGACGCGCGGCGCGGTGCTGCGATCGATCACCACGCGCTGCGCCCCGGCGGCGCCGTTTCCCAACGCGTGGGCCACGCGGCCCGAGTCCCAGTTCGAGTTCAACTACGACATCCACGAGACCCGCGGCCACATCGCATCCGCGGCCACCGACCGGAGCGGCGTGATCGAGGTCTATGATCTCGCTTCGTGCCCGGCGGCGAGCGCGGGCGGTGCGCCGGATGGCCAAGAGGGGACGGAATGAGCACCGAAGCCACCGCGGGCGCCCCGTCCCACGAGGTCGAGATCTCGGTGGTGATGCCGGCCTACAACGAGGAGGCGAACGTCGCCGACACGGTGCGGCGCTGCGCCGCGGCGCTGGCGCAGATTCCCGGCGGATACGAGGTGCTGGTGGTCGACGACGGCTCGCGCGACCGCACCCGCGAAGTGCTCGAGGCCGTGCACGCCGAGGTGCCCGCGCTGCGGGTGCTGGCTCAGGACCGAAACCGCGGCTACGGCGCGGCGATCCGCCGCGGCATCCTGGAATCGCGCGGACGGCTGGTCGCCACCATCGACTCCGACGGCCAGTTCGACCCCGCCGACATTCCCGCGATGCGCGAGCGCATGGTCGATGGCATCCAGTGCGTCGCCGGCTACCGCACGGCCAAGAAGGACACCATCCCGCGCGTGATCGCCAACTGGGGCTACAACCTGCTGGTGAAGGCGCTCATCGGCCTCGATTTTCGCGACTCGCAGTGCGCCCTCAAGGTCTTCGACGGCGACTTGATCCGCACCATCCGCACCGAGGCCGTGGGCTTCACCTTCCCCAGCGAGATCCTGGTGAAGCTGATCAACATGGACTACCGCGTGGTCGAGGCTCCGGTGGCCCACGCGCACCGCTCCGCCGGCCAATCCAACATCCGCTTCTTCCGCACCACGCGCATCATGTTCACGTTCCTGCTCTACATGCGCTTCAAGCTCTTCCTCTACCGCGGCCACCTGATCGAAGCGCCGTAGTGGGGCGTCGGTAGTCCAGCCGTCGTTCGCCGGGTGCGGGCGGACACGGTGTCGTAGGCGAACAGACACGGTCGTTCGGCCCATCGCCGGGGACCGCGTTTTTTCGCTTTCCATTCGGCATCTCGACTCGGCGGCACGCGTCGTGCAGCCGGCCGCCGGGGTGAGCGGGCTCACCGAGTTGCACGAGCCCTGCACCTCGAGAGAGCAACACTGCCGGCGGCGAGATGACGAACTCCCGGCGGCTTCTGGTGGAATCGAGGCTCTCACCCGCCTTGCGGCGTGTGGGAGCCAGCAATGACCTGCTCGACCAGCTCCACCGCCCGGAGCTGCTGCGCAAGCGAGCCGTGGCGCCTGCGCGCGAGGAACCCTACGGACGCAAACCAATCCTGCGCACCGGCCTCGCCGAGTTGCTGCTCATCTGCTGGGACGAGGACGTGTTCTGCGCACCTCACGACCATGGCGAGGCGACCGGCCTCATCTATCTCTGTGAAGGCCGTTACACGGAGCGGACTTACGCCTGGCATGGCCGCGAGTTGCGGATCGTCCGGAAGCGCCAGGTCGAGAGTCCCGCGGTCCTCGAAGTGCAGGCGGGCCTGATCCACGACATGAAGGCCAGCGGTGGCGGCCTCGGCCTGCACCTCTACGAGCCCGCGATCTCGCGCATGCAGGTCTACGATCTCGCGCGGCGCCAGGTGCTGGTCGTCGGTGACGATTCGGGGGCCTGGCTGCCGCGGGATCCGCGCATGGTCGTCGAGCGGCGTTCGTTTCCCTCGCCGAAAGCGGAAGCGCGGTGATCTGGATCGGGTACACCACGCTCTATCGCGAGGGAGGGCCGAAGTTCGAGCGCGCGGCACGGACCCTGGCCAATACCAAGCGCGCGGCCGCTCCCCATGCAGCCGTGCGCTGTGAGCGCGTCGAGTCGAAGCGCGACTTCGTCGACGCGATGAAACGCATCGAGGAAGCCGGGCATCGCATCACCGAGCTTCACTTCGTCGGCCACAGCGGGATGTACGGGCCGATGTTCCGCACCAGCTCGCTACCCGAGCAGTTCAGCCCGTACGAATGGCGAGGGCTGCGGCTCCCGTTCGCGGAGGGTGGGCGTGCCTACTTTCATGCGTGCCGGACCGCACGGTGGTTGGCGCCCTTCTTCGCGCGGACGTTCGGTGTGACCGCCTACGGTTATCACGGCTACACGACGATCTCGCGCCGGCCCGACGCGTTTGCCTGGGAATCGCCATTCGCGGATCCCGAAGCACCGCTCCACGTGGTCGCGTGTCCAGGCAAGAAGTCTCATGGCATCGCGGGCTCGATCGGCAAGTATCTGGGGATCTGGCCGATCGAGCGCATGCAGCCCTTCCATCCCGAGCCGCTCGCGGGCGGCGACGGCTACGACGGAGTCGCCGATCTCTACGATGCGGTCTTCGCCGACATCACCGTGCGCCGCGACGAGTGGCGCTGGCTGAGGGAGCACTTGCGGCCCGGTCCGCTCAGGATCCTCGACGTCGGCTGCGGCAATGGCGCGATGCTGCGCGCCCTCGAGAGCCGGATCGAGTCCGGCGTGGGAGTCGATCGGTCCGGTCCGCTGCTCGCGCACGCGAAGAGGCGTGCCGCTGGTTCGAGCAAGCTGGCCTTTCACTCGATCGATGGACCGCAGCTACCGTTCCCGAATGCCTCGTTCGATGTCGTGGTCTCGCTCCTGTCGTTTCGTTACCTCGACTGGGATCCGATCATGAACGAGATGCGGCGAGTGCTCGCGCCGCAGGGCCGGATCCTGATCGTCGACATGGTGACGGCGCCGCTCCAGGTGGTGGACGTGCCGGCCTTCGCCCGCGACAAGGCACGCAAGCTCGTGAACCACGTTCGGAACCGGACCTTCGCGCGGGCCTTGCGTCGCCTGGTCTCGGATCCGCGCTGGCGAGGCATGCTGCGCCACAACCCGATCCGAGCCGAACACGAGCTGGTCTGGTATCTGCAGAGCCGTTACCCGGGCGCGCGGATCGAGCGCCTAAACGTGAGCTGGGATGCTCGCGTCCTCGCGTTCGACTCCGGGCCACTCGAGCGCGGATGGGTAGCGCCGCAAAGCTACCCGTAGGAGCGGCGCGCGAGATGATCGGGATTCTGGATTGGGGTATCGGCGGGATGGGGGTTTATCGTCTCCTGCGGCAGCGCCACCCGCGACTCCCGATCGTCTACTGCTCGGATACTGGCTCGCGCCCGTACGGCGAAGTGCCCGCGCGCTCGCTGCGCCGGCGACTCGTGTCGGTGGCGTCGGTACTAGCGGCACGCGGGGTCACCCATCTCGTCGTCGCCTGCAACGCCGCGAGCACCGTCCTCGACGGCCACGGGATCCGCACGCCGCACGGCGGGCTTCATGTCACCGGAGTGATCGAGCCCGCAGTGCGCCTCATTCGAAGACTTAGCCCGCGGCGCCTTGGAATCGTCGGAGGGCGCCGGACGATCCGTTCCCTGTGCTACCGACGCGCACTCGCGCGCCCGGGGCGAGTGGTCATTCAGCGCGTCGCCCAGCCGCTCTCGGCGCTCATCGAGTCGGGCGAAGGAAGCGAATCTCCCGCGCTGGTCGCAACGATCGAGCGTATCGTCGCGCCGCTACGCAATTGCGACACGCTGCTCCTCGCCTGCACGCACTACGCAGCGGTGGCACCGGCCTTTGCACGGCTGCTGCCCGGGATTCGCCTCGTCGATCCAGCACCCGAGCTTCTCGACTGGATCGAGGAGCGTGGCTTTCCCGATCGCGCCTCGTCCGCGCACGCCGAGCCCGTCGAGCGGTTTCTCACGACGGGAGACGGCGCCGCCATGGCACGAGCAGCGCAGGGCGCATTCGGTGTCGTGCTCGACCGAGCGAAAATCGAGCGGATCCGCGTCCTAGCGTGAGGTCGGGAAGATCCGCCGCTCGAACGGCAACCTTGCGGACCGGAGAGCGGTGGGGCTTCTCTTGTCAGTCGGTTCGGGGGCGCTTCCCATCGACTTCATCCCCGAACCGACTGCTCGCGCGGATCTGGGCAGGCGCCGAGAGGCGCCCGGCGAACGCAGTGAGCCGACTCGGGGGTGGGGCCCCACAAAAAACGCTTTTTGTGGGGCGGGGGGCTGGAACAGCCCCCCGAATCAATCGTGCCCGATGAGGCGCACGGCTTCGTCGATTCGCTTCGAGTGGTCCTGGATGATGAGGGTGTTGGTGCGCTCGTCGACCGAGACGTTGCCCTCGTTGCTCAGGACCGAATGGGTGAGGATCGCGGCCAGGTTCTTGCCGTCGGCGTAGCGCACGCGAACCATCCGGGTCTCGATCGGGCTCTCGTCACGGCGCGGCTCGGTGGCGCGGAACGCGTTCGAGTCGATGGGCGCGATGAGCACCACGTTGCCTTCGTGGTCGGCGCGCAGGCCGTAGAGCTTGAGCGACATGTCGAGGAACTGCTGCCAGCTCACGTTGGTGAGCTTCAGGGTGATGCGCCGGTCGACCGCCGGATCCACGATCACGTTGAGGCCGGTGTCGTCGGCCATCATCCGGAGCACGTTCACCAAGTGCGCGTCCTGGACGTCGATCGACACCGTCTTGGCGAGCGGATCGGCGGAAGCGCCGGAGACCGAGGCGCGCGCCGGTACGGCGAGCGTCGTCGAAACGAGGGCCACGAGGATCGCGAGCACGAGCTTGGGGTTCATGATCGTCCTCCGTGAGCTGGGGGCGAGGAGTCCGTCCAGTATCGCGCTCCTGCGGTAGCGGCGCCAGGAAATCGCGATTCGGCGCTCCGCGCGCGAGGGACCGCGACGCGCTCCAAACAGCCCGAGCGGGCACCGGCGGCGCGCTTACCAGGCCGGGAGGAAGAACTGGGTGATCACACGGATCGACGGGCTGAAGGCGATCGAGTTGGTGCCCGCGACCGGGTACTCGTAGACGATTCCGAGCAGGAACGGCAGCCCGAGCTTCAAGGTGTTGGGGGCGACCGTGAACGAGAGGCCGTGCGAGGTCGACTTGCCGGTGAGCTGGAGCGCGTCGACGAGGTCCACGAACTGCGGCGACTGCGACTCGATCTTGGTGGCCGCGGCGTAGTCGAATCCGTACTGCACGCCGAGGCCCACCCAATCCAGATCGACGCTCAAGGCACCGAGGAGATCCACCGTCTGACCGAGCTGCCAGCGGAAGGTCGGCGGGATGTTCGAGAGATCGGGAAAGAGATCGCTCTCGAACCCGACCGCGTCGAGCACCTTCTTGAGCACCGGGTTGGGCGCGGTGAACGTGCTCGGCGACGGACGCGTCTCGGTGAACGAGTACTTGTAGTCGCACTCGCCGGAGAGCACGAACATCTTCTTCAGGAACGCGGGACGGTAGTCGGCGTTCGACACCAGCAAGAGCTGGTAGGCGCCCGAGCCGCGGTCGAGCTCGGGGCCGAGCGCGAAATTGATGTCGTTGTTGGGGTTCGCGATCTTGCCGGTCGGGAAGAACATGCTGAAGGTGTTGCCGAGCGAGATCTCCGGCGTGTGGTACCAGTTGGTCGAGACCCCGGTCTGGATGTCCTCGAACTCGAGCCCGTGGGTGTCGAACACCGGGTTGGGAGCCGGGCGCCCGAGCTGCTCGATCAGCTTCACCAGGTCGTCGTAATTCTTGAAGCCGAGCGCCGAGAAGGCACCGCCGAAAGTGGCCGACGGGTTGAGCGTGGTGCGTACGTCGGCGAACTGGATCTCCAGGAACGGGTTGATCCAGTCGGTGAGCCCCACCGAGAAGTTGAAGATGTGGACGGTGCCGTCGCCCTTGCCGTTGAGGTCGATGTTGACCAACTGGTTGCCGGAGCCGTCGGTGAACGAGATCGGCGGGATGAGCGAGGTCTTCTGGCCGTTGCCGATGAAGCGCTGGTTCGCGGCCAGGTACCGGAACGTGTACTTGATGCCGAAGATGCCCTCGGGCAGCTGACCGGTGTTGCCGTAGATGTCGAGCTCCTCGGCGCGCGCGATCTTCTTGTCGATGAAGTCGCCGAGGGTGCTGATCCAGTCCGGTCCGGCCTCCTCGAGGACCTCGGGCGGCTTGACCGCTTGCAGCTCCTCCTCGGTGGGCGTGGAGGAGATCGGGATGCGCACCTGCTGGGCCCACGCGGCGCTGCTCGCCACCAGACCGACGAAAGCCAGTGCCAGCGCCAGAATTCGTGGGGTGGCGGCGGACGCGCGCAAGGTGTCGTGCTCGGCGGCGAGGGCGCGACACGCGGCGCCGCGGTTGACCGGGCGATGCGCGAAGCGCGCTATTCCTACGCGAACGCTTCCCGGCGAGTCAAGGAGAACTGCAGCCGCCGGGTGTGGCCGGGTTGCAGTCGTCGTCGAGGCCGTTGCCTGGAATCTCGGTCCTTCCGGGGTTGACGTTCGCGTTGGTGTCGAGGCAGTCGAGCGCTGCGTGCGCGCAGGCCGGCGACGCGGGATTCCCGTAACCGTCGCCGTCCAGGTCCAGGCAATCGCTGGTCGCGGGGCTGCAGTCGTCATCGCGGCCGTTGCCGGCCACTTCCACCGCCCCGGGATTCACGTCGGCGCGCGTGTCGTCGCAATCGACCGGGCCGCAGGCGCCGCCCTCCACGGCGTAGCCGTCGTGGTCGAGGTCGGTGCAATCGGGAGTGGCCGGGTCGCAGTCGTCGTCGATGCCGTTCCCCGGGATCTCGGCGGCACCTGGATGGATCGCTGCGCTGGCGTCGTTGCAGTCGAGGCCCGAGTGCGGGCAGCCCGGCGCGGCCGGGTTGCCGTAACCGTCGAGGTCCACGTCGACGCAGGGGTCGCAAGCGTCGCCGATGCCGTCGTGGTCCGCGTCGGTCTGCGACGGATCGGCCGCGTTCGGACAATCGTCGAAGGCGTCGGGGATTCCGTCGCCGTCCGAATCGGTGAGCGAATAGAGGTAGAGCGAGCCCGCATCGGTGGCGCCCGCGTCGTGAAACGGTGCGCCCAGCGCCAAGGTACTTCCGAGCACCGCCGCGGATGTGCCGAAGGCGTCGGCGATCAGACCATCGCCCGGCACCACCTCGAGCTGCTCGCGCCACGTCCCGAGCGCGGCGTCGTAGCCGAACACGTACGCGTCGCCCGGATTGCCGCGCATCGTCGACTCGGAGGGCGCGCCGATCAGGATCGTGTCCCCGTCGATGGCCACCGAGTGCCCGAAAAGCCGGCCGACGCCACCGTCGCTGGCGAGGAGCTTCTGCGCCTGGGCGAAGGGTCCGCCCGACGAGCGGGTGAACACGTACGCGGACCCCGCATCGGTGCCTTGCTGCGCGTCGCGGCGCGCGCCGATCACCAGGCGATCGCCCTGGAGCGCCACGTACTGGCCGAAGCGGTCGCCGGACTTGGCGTCGCTCGCGTTGAGGGTCTGGTCTTGCGAGGAATTCCAGGTGCCGCCAGCGGTGCGGTTGTAGACGTACGCCGCGCCCGTGATGGGCAGGCTGGCGCCGTTCGCGAGATGCGCACCCACCACGATGGTGTTGCCGTCGATCGCCAGGGTCTCGCCGAAGTGGGTGTTGGTGGTGCTGTTCTGCGGGAGCAGACGCTGCTTCTGCACCCACGCGCCCTGGGTCAGCTCGAACACGTAGGCGGAGCCAGCGTCGACCGCCACGCCGCCGCCGTCCTCGAAATCCTCCAGGAATGCGCCGACCACGAGGGTGGTGCCGCGGATCGCCACCGCGTAGCCGAAGAGATCGCCGCGCTCGCCGTCGCCCGCCACCAGCTTCGCGGTCTGCGACCAGGAACCTCCGGCGCGGTGGAACACGTAGGCGGCGCCTTGCTGCGTGGCGGTGCCGTCGAGGATCACCTGGCCACTGGCGCCGATCACCATCCAGTCGCCGTCCATCGCGATCGCGCAGCCGAAGCGGCTCCCCACCACGGTGTCGGAGCCGGTAAAGCCCTGGGTCTGGATCCACCGCGAGCCCTGGCGCTCGAAGACGAACGCATGCCCAGGACCGACCGAGATGAGATCGCCTGGCGAGTCGTCCTCGATCCGGCCCGCCACCAGCGTGTCGCCCTGCATCGCGACCGCACCGCCGAAGCCTCCCTTGGCCAGCGCGTGATCGGCCGTGAGCTCGGCCCAGGAGGTCGTGGCGTTCGCCGGGGGCGCAAGAGCCAGCCAGGCGACAGCCGCAAACGCCGACGCGAAAAAAGCGGCCCGAGTCCGGGTCATTATGGAGGCAGCCCGGCGCATGCAACGACTATGCGCCCGCCGCGCAAACCCCAGCAACCGGACGGCCTCGATCCTTCGGCTCGCGCCGTAGGCGCGCGGCGAGCAACGCGAGCCGACTCGAGGGTGGGGCCCCGAAAAAATCGCACTTTTTCCGGGCAGGGGGCTTGAAAGGCCCTCCGAGGAGACGTCGACGCCTTACGGCAGCAGCTGGTTCCGCGGGTCGGTGAGGAACTGCTCGATCGCCTGCTCGGCGATGGCGTGGCCGGCTTCGTTCGGATGGTGGTCGGTCTCGTGCACCCACAGGTCGCGCGCGCGATGGCCGAGGAACGCGGGCAGCAGATCGACCGCCGGAATCCCCAGCTCCTTGCAAGCCTCCATCACCACCGCGTGGATGTCGCGAAACGGGTAGCTCGCGTCGAGGTCGATGAGCTCGGGGAAGACCGCCACCACCAGCTTCTTGCCGCGCGCGCTGGTGAGCTCCGCCGCGCGTCCCAGCGCCGCGCGGCTCACGTCCCAGTCGATGTCGTGGGTGACCGTGCCCTCGGCGAGGAACTTGTGCGCGTCGCTGAAGTAGTGGCTGCGGTAGAACTCCGAAATCTGCCGCGACACCTGGCGCACCCGGATGGTGTGCTGGATCAGGTCCCACAGGTAGCTCTCCTGTGCGAGCCCTTCCGGCTGCGCCAGGTGCAGGCCCATCTCCTGGCCGGCGTGGAGGAACGCTTCGTCGGAGTAGGCGTCGTTCAGGAAGAACGTGATGAGCACCAGGTCCGGATCGAGCAGGTCGAGCCAGCGGTGCTCGAGATACGTGACCTCGTCGGCGGTGTTGTAGCCGGCGACGCCCGCGTTCAGCACCTGCACCGAACGCTTGGTGCCGTCGCGCGCAGGCGCGCCGTCGAGGCGCTTCTCCAGGCGGCGCAGGAACGTGTCACCGTCGCGCACGCCTTCACCGTGGGTGAACGAGTCGCCGAGGCCGAGGATCCGGAACACGCCGGCCGGCTTCGCGGTCGTCACCTCGGGGCCGCGCAGGCCGAGCGAGTTGATGTCGATCTCGACGCTGTTTTGGCCGTCGAAGTAGCCGCGGGGGTTGGTGGCGTAGACGATCCGGTAGCGGGTGTTCGGCACGTACTCGCCCATGTCGACTTCCGGATAGGGGCTCTCGGTCTTGACCCGCAGGTCGCGCTTGCCATGCGCCTTCACCCACTGACCCTGCTCGTAGACGAAGAACTTGGGGTACGGCATCCGGTTGGGGCGGACGTCGAATACCCGGCACGCGACCTCCGCCAGGCCCGCCGCGATCGCGCCGCCGAGCGTCACCGCGATCAGCGCGAACACCAGACCCTTGAGGGAAAGCTTGCGCGGACCGCGCGGAGCGATCGAGGAATCCGGACCGGCGGTCACGCCCGCACCTCGGCGGGCGGCCGCGGCCCGTGAGCTATGATCGCCGCTCGATGACGGCGCTCGCCACGGCCCCCACCGTCCCTTCCCTGGCGCCGCGCCGTGCCGTGCTCACGCCGGCCATCGACACGCTGGCGATCGGCGGCGCCTCGATCGTGCTGTTCCTCGGCATCCTGCTGGCGGGATCGGCCGCCGGCCAGGCGTTCTCGCTCAAGCGCGTGCTGATCCTGGAGATGCTGCTCAACTGGCCGCACTTCACGGCCTCGTGGGTGCTGCTCTACGGTTCGCGCGAAACCTTCGCCAAGCACAAGTGGGCGGCGATCCACGTGCCGGTGGTGCTGGTGGCGTACGGCGCCTTCGCGCTGGCGATGGCCACCCGCACCAACCTCTACCTCGATCTCTCGGGGCTGGTGGCGTCCTGCTACCTGGCGGTGCACTACACCGGCCAGGCGTGGGGAATGGTCGCCACGTCCACGTACCTCGAGGGAATGCCGGTGGTGCCGCGCGAGCGCCAGCTGATCCGCACCAGCCTGTGGATCTTCCTCGGCTGGCAGGTCGCGTGGAACCTGCATTTCTTCGGCATCATCACCATCCATCAGCCGACGCCGCTCGAGACCAAGGTGGCGCGCGCTGCGTTCGTGTTCATGTCGACCTTGGCTCCGCTGGCGATCGCGCTCGGCGTGGCTGGATTCGTGATGCTCAGGCGGCGCGTGGGTCGGGTGCTGCCGCCGCGGGTGTTCGTTCCGTGGCTCGCGATTTGTCTGTGGTACGCGGCGATCGGCAAGTACCCCAATGCGATCTACTGGGTGCAGATCGCGCACGCCACCCAGTACATGCTGTTCCCGCTGCGGGTCGAGTCGAACCGTTACGTGGCGCGCGCCGAGGCGGCGGGAACGCCGTCTCCCGCCGGATTCGATCCGCGACACGCGCTGCACATGGCGCTCTACGTCGTGGGAATCGTCACCACCGGGTGGCTGATCTACGGCGGCGTCGACCTGGTGGCGCCCAAGGCCGGCCCGCTCAAGCACCTGCCCTTCATGGTCAGCAACATCGTCAACATCCATCACTACTTCACCGACGGAGTGGTGTGGAAGATCCGCAACCCGGCGGTGCGACGCGAGCTGTTCGCGCACCTGACGCGCGCCTGAGCACGACCGGAGGGACGCGGTCCCTCGCGTCCGCCGCGATCGACGGGGTCGTGGCACTGCGGCTGCGAGGGACCGCAGCCCTCCGAGTCCGCTCCACTTCACGGCGCGGTCGGCGACCAGCCCGGGCCGACGTCGAGCCAGGTCTGCGACGCGGGCGGGATGTGCCCGGTGTCGCTGTAGGTGACGAGCTGGGTCACGCCGTCGGGGTAGACGGCGATCACGGTGATCCCGCCGTTGGCGATGTCCATGCGCGTCCACGTGCGTGGGTCGAGCCCCAGCGCGTGGCCGACCAGCCAGCGGATCACGTTGCCGTGGCAGACCAGCACGTCGCGGGCGTCCGCGCCCGGCGAAGGGCGGAAATACTTCGCGAACGCGGCCGTCAGATCGGCCGCGCACTGTCGCGCTTCCGGTGAGTCCGGGTGCGCCGCGTCGGGCGCGGGTCCGGAAGGCGGCGAGCACTCGTGAAGCAGCGGATCGCGCACCGGCGTGACACCGACCTCCTGACCGATGTCGTCCGCGGTCTCACGGGCGCGAGTGAAATCGCTGCTCACCAGCGACGAGATCTTGACCGGCAGAGTCGCGAGACGCTTTCCGGTCCAGTGCGCCTGCTGATGTCCGAGCGGATCGAGCCCGTTCCCGGTCACGTCGTCCTGATCCGCCTGGCGATGGTACGAGCCGTGGCGAATCAGGTATACGAAGCGCACGCCGCCGTGCTTCGCCTCGGCTCCCGCGCGAGCGCGATCCGCGCACACGACGCACGCGACGAAGATCGCGAGAACCGCCACGCCCAGCGCGATTGGACGCGGGGCCCAACGCTTGCGGCTCATTCGCTCCGAGCGAGCAATCGCCGCCGCGCGCGTCGCGTCACCGCCATCGCCACCAGCGCGCCGAATCCGAGCGCGGCCGAGCCGCCGTCCCTCTCGCTGGCGACGCTACACCCGCCGCCACCGCTCGACTTCTTTCCCTGCACGGTGACGGTGCGCGTCGCGGGGCTGGGATCGGGAATGCCGTGGCTGTCCTTGCACGTGAAGCTCACGGTGAAGGTGCCCGCGTTCGGGAACGTCACGACACCCGGGCTCGTCACCACCGCGTCCGGGATGCCAGAGCCGCTGCCGAAGCTCCAGGTCGCCGAGAGCCCGTTCGGATCCGACGGATCGGTGCACGTCCCCTGGAAGGTGACCGCGCCGCCGCGCGAGATGGTGACGTCCGCGAGCGGCTGATCGATCGCGCTCTCGGGAGCCGCGTTCACGGTGATGGTGCGGGTCGCGGGAGTCGGATCGGAAGCGCCGCTCGAGTCGATGCATGTGTAGCTCACGGTGAAGACGCCGGCGTTCGGGAACGACACCTCGCCCGGATCCTCGGCCGTCGAATCGGGCACGCCGGAGCGGGCGCCGAAGGTCCAGTGGTGAGTGAACGGCCCGCTGCCGTCGGGATCGGTGCACGACGACGCGAAGTTCACCGGCTCGCCGGTGAGCACCGTGAGATCCGCGGGAGGATCGTCGATGGTGCCGTCGGGCGGCACACCCACGATCACGGTCCGCGTGGCCGGCGAGGGATCGGGATTCTTGAACGAGTCGGTGCACGTGAACGTCACGGTGAAGGTCCCGGTGTCGTGGAAGAACACCGGCCCCGGATCGGTCACCGAGGAAGGCGCGACACCCGAGGCACCGAAGTCCCAGTGCGCCTCGAGGCCGCTCGACTGATCGGGATCGGTGCAGGTGCCGGTGAATTCCACCGACGAGCCCGGCGCGACCACGGTGGTGTCGCTGGCCGGCGAATCGATGACGCTCTGGGGAGGTGCGTCGAGGAGGTCGAGCGACGCGAACGCGTCGACGAAACCCGCGCCGAACACCAGGTCCGGCCCCGGATCGCCGATGTCGATCGCCGATTTCGAGAGCGCCCGGGCGATGTTGGCGTTCGAGACGCCCGGGAACGCCTGGTAGAAGAGCGCCGCGATGCCCGCCACGTGCGGTGCCGCCGCCGAGGTGCCGGTGAACTTGGCGGGGTGGCCGTTGGCGTCCACGATGCTCACGTCGTCGACCGCCGACACGTCCGGCTTCGCGCGCGTCTCCGCCTCCGGGAACAGGATCGTGCACGGGCCTTGCGAGTCGAAGGCCTCCGCGGTGTCGTGGTTGGGATCGGCGGCGTCGATCGCCACCACCGACACCACCCCGGGAACGCACGGATGGCCGTAGATGCTGTCGGCCGCGGTGCCGTAGGACATGGGCTTGGCGCGGTCGAAGAACATCTCGAGCGTCTGCGGCGCACCCGAGTCCTTGGTCACCAGCACGTAGTCGGTGCAGTGGTCGGGGCCGTCGCAGGGCAGATTGAGGACGCCGAGCGGCACGTTGTCGCCGAGGATGGCGTCGCCGCACACCGTGGCGTTGGTCGCGTCGCTGTCGGTGAGGCAGATCCGGTACTTGTCGGTGGCGGCGTCGAACAGGTTCGACCACTCGAAGAACACGTTGCTGCCGCCGGGGCGCACGTCGACGTCCATCGTGACGTGGCCGCCCTGGAAGTTGTGCAGGTGGAAGGGGTCGCCGTTGTCGACGTAGAGGCCCTGGTAGTGCTTCAGCGCGTCGTTGCCGGCGGCGGTGGCCCACAGGACACCGCTCGACACCGCGGCCGCGACGGCCTTCGCGACGCCGCCGTCCTCGAAGTAAGGCTCGGCCGGGAAGCCGAGATCGTCGACGATGACGTTGGCGCCGAAGTCGCTCACCAGCGTGCCGGCGCAGGCCACCATGTCGGCCGTCGTGACGCCGTTGTCCTGACCGCCGCTGCAGAAGCCGATGGTGGCGCCGGGGGCGACGTCGTGAACCAGCTGGATGGTCGCGGTGCCCTCGTCGCCGCTACCCGACTGGCCGCCCACGATCTGCACCTGCGGGCAGTCGGCGGTCGACTGGCACACGGCGAGGCTGTCGATGCCGTCGGCGATGATGCCGACCTTGACCCCGGTGCCGTCGTAGCCGAGCGCCCGGATCTGATCGGAATGCTCGATCGCGTCGCCCTCGGTCATCACGCTGCCGGCGCGCGTGACGGCGTAGGACGGCGGCGTGATCTTGCGCACGAACGAGAGCGCGGCGACCGCGTCGAGCTGCTCGGGCGCCACCCAGGCCTGTACCAGACCGAGCTCCTTGCTCACGCGCTCGACGTGCGCACCCTGGAGCTCGAGCAGCGGCGCCGCGGACTCGGGCGAGCCGTCGACGTGGATGTACACGTGCCGCTCGCCGGTCGCTCGGGAGTGCACCAGCGAGGACGGCGGCGCCGCGGCGCGAAGCAGCGCGGTCACCTTGGGAGACGGGAGCGGCGCCTGGGCGGCGCGCGCCGCGGGCACACCGGGAGTCAGACCGACCGCGGCCACCAGGACGGCGCACGCCGAGCTTCGCAGAGTTCGCATGGGTTCCTCGATCGGACGCTGCGTGGCCGCGATGGCTCGGATGACGAGCGTGCGCGGGAGTTGAGGATCGGGCGGTTAACGCGGTCTCTTCATTCGATTTCCCCGCATTTGGCCGACAAAAGAGCCCGAAATCGGCATCCGGACGACGATCTTGATATCGCGTTGTGCCATTTCTTGATGGCCGTCAGCACCATCTCGTGAAATCGAATTGTTTCGGGCTTGTTTCCGGTCGGTCAGGGCCGCTTGGTGCCGTCCCAGGTGCCGGTGTAGGTGCCGACGTAATCGTTTCCTCCCGCCGAGCCGGACACGTCGCCGCTCACGTCGCCGGTGAGCGTGTTGCCGGAGAGCGCCAGCGTTCCGGCGACGCTCACCGTCTTGAAGGTGCTCGAATCGAAGAGCGCCGTGCAGCTCTGGCTGGGCAGCATCTGCGCCGTGCCGTCGGATACCCGGTCGAACGCGATCGTGCACACGCCTCCGGTGCGCAGCGAGCGGCCGGTGAGCAGCAGGTCGGACTCGGTGCCGTCGCCGATCGTGAAGACCGCCGGGCTCGCGGGACTCTCGTCGGGCGTGCCGGGCGGGCTGCTGAAATGCACCGTCGAGCTCAAGACCATGTCGTATACGCCGGCGAAGGGGCCGGCGCCGGTCAGACCTCCGCCGCCACTCCCGCCTCCCCCGCCACAGCCGGTGATCCCCACGCACAACGCGGTTCCGAGCATCAGTGAATGGATGCGCACGATGACCCCTCCTTCGTTTCGTAGTCTACAACTCACCGCCGCGTGGCTCCCGCGGTGCAGCCTCGGAGATGGCGTGGCGCGAGCCGTCGGGCGTCACCAGCACGAAGTGGCCGGCCACGTCCTCGCTCACGAACGCGGCGAGCTGGTAGTAGGCGGCGCGACTGAAGCGCGCGCGCAGCCCACCGCGAGCTCGCGCATACATCACGTGGCCGGCTCCGATCGAGAGCGTCGCGGGATCGAGCGGCTCGCGGATACCGCCGCCCAGGAGCAGCGTGAGCGGGCCGTTCGCGGCGCCGTCACCCGCTTCCACGCGCTGCACCACGAACGGCGCGTCCTCGACCACGACCTTGCGCCGCTCGCGGCCGAGGACCACCACGAAATCGCCCGACTCGTCCTTGGTGAGCCCGCGGGTGAGCGCCTCCACGGTGCGCTCGTGGGTGATCTCCTCGCCGCCTTCGAGCCACCGGCCGTCCCGATCGAGCACCAGCTGAGGCGCGCGCGACGGCGACGCGGAGTCGCCCGGCGCTGCCACGGCCTGGGCGGCGAGCTGCCGGTAGCGGATCGTACCGTCGTCCTCGACGACAAATCCGACGCGGCCGTCGCGCTCCATCACGTCGAGGTTCCCCACCACCTCCGAGAACACCAGGAACGTGTAGTTGTCGAGCTGCGACCGGTAGAGCCGGCGCGCCAGCTCGTAGACCGTGGCAGGCCCTTTCGCCAGATGGTGCAGGAGCCGCCCCTGGATGCGTGCGTGATGCTTGCGGATGCGCTCGATCCACAGCCGGTGATCGATCTCGAAGCTGCCGTGGCCGGGCAGCACCTGGCTCACGTCGAGCCGCGCCACGTGCTCCAGACTCTCGAGGAACAGGATCAGCGAGCGCGGGCGGATGCCTCGGTCCCAGTCCTTGAGAAACAGGAACGGCACCGTGGTCCCGTCGTCGAGCAGGTGATCGCCGCCGATCAGCGTCCGCGTCTCGCGATCGTAGAGCACGATGTGTCCCGGATAGTGGCCCGCGACCTCGTAGACGTCGAGATCCTGTTCCGGCGTCAGCTCGAGCTGTGCCCCGTGCTCGAGCGTCCGGTCCACGATCGTGCCCTGCTGCAGGTACTCGGCCTCGGCCAGGAACTGACCGATGCGGAGCGCCACGTCGTCCGGTGCGCCGTTCCTGCGGAAGAAGTCCACGTTCGCCGCGACCACCGGCGGCGTGCTCCAGGGGTAGCTCGCGACCAGCGGCGCGGTGTGCGCGTGGGCGATCACGCAGGCGCCCGACTCGCCACGAATCCGCGCGGCCTGGCCGTAGTGGTCGACGTGGCCGTGGGTCAGCACCACCCGCTCCAGATCCGTGATCGCGAGCCCGTGCTCGCGCAGCCCCTCGACCAGCGCGTCCCACGAGGCGTCACTCGCGACGCCGGTGTCGACGAGCGTCGGTTGCTCGCCGAGGATCAGATACGTGTGGATCGCGCCGACCGGAAACGGCGTCGGCAGCGAGATCCGGTGGATCGGTGCTCGTCCCATCGAGGGGAAGCGAACACCAACCCCGCGCGACTCTCAAGCGGACGCGCGCGCTCCGGCGAGCGCCAGCGCCGGCCCAGGTTTGCCCTGCCCGAGAAAGCGCCCGTACAATCGAGCCTCCTCGACGACCCCGCGGCCGGTATTTTCCGCCGCCCCACCCGAGTGGTTTCAGGAGCCTCATGCTGACGACGACCCGCGTGCGCCCGTCGGTCCTGCTTGCCTTCCTGCTCCTGGCGGCTGGCGCCGCGCGGCCCGCCGCGGCCGCGGCGATTTTCTCCAACGACTTCGAGACCGGCACCACCTGCCACTGGAACGACACCGCGCCCACGGTCTGGTGCTGGGCCAACCCGGCGGGCGGCGAGTGGTACACCAACGGCAACTGGAGGAACGGGACCTGGCCGGCGGACTACGTCAACGTCGGCATCGACCTCGACGGTTTCAGCGGGACGGTCTCGATCGCTGGCGGCTTTCCCTACGTGCACGACTTCGTGGCGCACACGATGATCACGCCGTCGATCGGCCGGTCGATCACGGTGACCGGGACCGGCGAGCTCGACGGCGGGTTCTCGATCGGCAGCGGCGGCGGGGGCATCACCGCCTCGGGCGCCACCGCGAACGTCACGGTCAGCGGCCCCACCTCCTTCGACAACGGATCCCCCAGAGGCACCACCGGTGGCCACCTGACACTCACCAGCGTGACCAGCATCGACGCAATCAACATGCAGCTCGGCGGCGGTGGAACCGTCACCATGCCTGCGCTGACCAGCCTCACCGGGAACAGCTTCATCTACATCTCCGGCGCCGGGACGGCCTTCCACGCCCCCAACCTCGCGTCGGTGGCCGGAGACGCTTTGCATGTCTACGTCGTGCAGATCGATACCGGCGGAACGCTCGACGCACCCAGTCTGACGAGCTTCACCACCGGGGACCTCACCGTGAGCGGGGCCGCCTCGGCGGTCACGGCTCCGAGCCTCGCGAACATCGACAACAGCGAGATCTCGGCCGACGGCGGCTCGACGCTCAGCCTGGCTTCGGTCACGTCCTTCACCTTCAACACCGCCCGCTGCGACCTCCCCGGGTGCTACAAGCTGCGCGCGAACGGTGCCGGCTCGACGTTCTCGCTGCCCAACCTGACGACGATGACCTCGAGCGGCGGCTCCGGCGTGAGCTATGGCCTGAGCGGCGAAGCCATCAACGGGGGTCATCTCGACCTCTCGGCGGTCACCACGATCACCACGTCCAACTCCGGAAACGGGTACTTCACGGCCGACGGCTCGGGCAGCGTCATCGACCTGACCGCACTCGCCACCTACGATTCCGGCGCGGTCTCCTTCAGTGCGACGAACTCGGGCCAGATCCTGTTCTGAGCTTCCTCGGGGGTCTGTTCCAGACCCCCGCCCCGAACGCGTCCCTGGGGTCTTGCGAAGACCCCAGACCCCAACGGGTGCGACTTTTTCGGGGCCGGCCCCACCCCCGAGTCGGCTCGGGCGACGGACGTCCGGTGGCTGTGCGAGGGTGCTCGAGCCCGCGCCAACCGGATGCACTCGCCGGGTGTGAGGCCCCGTCGCGCGGGCGAATGCAGGCGAGGCGAACGCACGATCGTGTCTCGATCGCAGCCGAGCCGTGCCCGAGCACGGCCATCGGACGGCCGGCGCCCGAGCCGGAGATCGGCAAACGGCGACACCGCCCCTCTTACGCTCGCTGACCCCAGGGAGCCGTCAGGTTCGGATGCCGAGCTGAATCAGCAGGTGCCGCCACGCGAGGCCGCGGGTCCGGGCACGCGGTGCACGCCGCGAAGCGAGCAGCATCCGCGGCGCGCGCAGCAGCAATCCTGAGAACGAGTCGAGCCAGCGCCGCGACGAGGCGCGCACGCCATCGCTCACCCGCGAATCCGGCGCGGTCCTCAGTCCGCTGACCCAGCTCACCAGGCCGCGTAGCTCGTGGACGTGTACCTCCGCGCGCTGGGTGCGGTCGAAGCGTGAGCGGGTGAATCCGTAGAGATCTCCATCTGCGACGATCTCGCGGATCTCGCGCTCCAACCCCTCGGGGGCTCGCGCCGTACCGCCGGCCGCGAGCAGCGCGCCGTGTACCCGGTCGACCAGCGCCCGGACCGGTTCCTCGCCGAGCCCGAAGAGCACCGGCACGTCACCGGCGGCCCCGCCTTCGCGACCCGCGAGCAGCAGCCCGCCCAGATGGGTGGCGAGCCGGTCGACGGTCTGGATCGCGGCGAAGAGCTCGGCGTTCCCCGCCGCCATGAAGAGCGAGTGCAGGATCCGCGCGTGGTACTCGAGCTCGATGCGGAACCGGCTCTCGACGTCGGCCAGCGCCTCGGTGCCCACACGCTCGCCGCGCAACACCGCGCCGATACGAAGCGCGAAGCGCGCCACCGACGCGGCGCTGGTGGTCATCCCGGGACTCAAGAGCGCATCGGAAAATCCGCACGCCGGCGGCAGCATCGCCCAGCGCGGCCCGACCATGGCTCGCGCCGCCCACTGCAGGCGGCCGCTGCGCCGGAGCGGCGCCACCGGCTCGGCTCCGTCGAGCACCGCCGCGAGCGCCGGGTTCCGCGACACGGCACCGAAGAACGCCTCGCTCGGCGACAGCGAGTCGTGATCGAGCAAATCGCGCTCTTGATTGAGCACCAGGCCGACGCTGGTGAGCCCGCCCTCGAACGGGATCACCCACGTCCAGCCCTCGTGATCGAGATGGTGCATGGTCGCGTGGTCGCGCGGGATCGGCAGCCGCTGGTGCCTCGCGGCCCAAGGTGCCGAGCGCATGACGTCGTCGAGCGAGCGAACGCCCATGAAATGGCCGTAAATGGTGCGGCTCTGGAGCTCGATGAAGGAGGGATCGGCGTCGTGCACGCCGAGGTGCCGCGCCAGGAAGGCGCCGTGCCCGGTGGCGTCGACGAAGAACTTGGCGCGCAGCTCGGGGTCGTCGCCGTTTCGTCGCTCGCCCGCCGGGGCGACGCGATACGCGCAGCGCACCTCGTCGTCTCCGAGCTCGAGCGCCGCGATCTCGGCGCCCACGATCACCGTGGCGCCACGGCGCCGCGCCAGGTCGAGCAGGCACACGTCGAACGCATCGCGCCGCACGTGGTAGTCGGGACCCACCGGCCAGGGTGTGGTCTGGTGCACCAGCTCGGCGGGAACGCCACCACGATCTGGACCGAGCGCCGGATTGGTCAGGAAGTAGAACGCCTCCTTGGGCCAGGTCGGGATCGGCAGGCCGCTCTTCTTGAGGTTCGTGTACGACGTGAACGGCAGGAGCTCGGGCAGGTCGTAGGCGCGCGCCAGATCGGCGTGGATGCGGTTCTGCTCGTTGCGCGTGCTCTCGCCGAGCGCCAGCCGCGGCACCGGGCCTCGCTCCAGCAGGCACACCGAGTGCCCCATCCGCGCCAGCACCAGCGCGGTGAGCGGGCCGGTGTAGCCGCCGCCCAGCACCACGACGTCGAAAGAGCGCATGAGAGGCGATCGAGGACGATCAGGGGAAGGCGACGATGGCGGTGCCGAAAAGAGTGCGCTTGCCGTCCTGGTTCTCGGTCCACACCTCGAGCTCCACGCGGCGCTCGCCTTGCTCCTCGAATTTGCGCGTCACGCGCGCGCGAGCCCGAACGGTGTCGCCGGGCCAGGTGATCGCGGCAAACCGTACGCCAAGCTTGCGAACCTGGCGGGGGTCGACCCAGCTGGTCAGCAGCTCGCCCAGGAAACCCATCGAGAGCATCCCGTGGGCGAAGACCGAGGGGTACCCGGCGCTCCTCGCGAACGGCTCGTCGACGTGGATCGGATTGAAATCGCCAGAGGCCCCGGCGTACCGGACCAGCTGGATGCGCTCGATCGGCCCTTTGATGACCGTCGGCAACTCCTCCCCCGGTTGCACGTCCTCGTACCGAGGCGGCGGGGGAGGCGGGTGGTCGGACATCGACAGATCCCTCGGGCGCACCGGAGATTAAACGCCCAGGACCGGGTTTGTCGCAGGTGTTGCGCGGCGTTCTGCAACGCCATCGCATTCTGCGACAGGAGGCACGGCAAGCGCGCGCGATGACGCGGCGTTCCATGGACTCCCATCGATCGCGCCAATCGATCGTGATTCCAGGGATGTGTGCCGAAATGAAGGCGTTCCGGCGACACTCCGCACGATTGGCATGTCGCTCGCTAAAGGATCGCTTGCGTGCTCCCCAAGGCCCCGTTAGTCATCCTGGGGAAATAAACAATAAACGGTTTCGCGAAGGGGGGCCTTGGGATCTCTGGTGGTGTCTTGGGGGGCCGCCCTTCTCTCCTTCTGGGTTGAGTAGCAGATCGGTTTCGCGTAGCGACGGGCGAGTGGGGTGACCCACTCGCCCGTCGCGCGTTTGAAGCTGTGGAGGCCCGCCGGTCCCTCGGCGGGCAAGCGATCGCCTGGTGCCCGTTCCAGCGCCCGCGCGCGAGGGACCGCGCGCGCTCCAACCCGCCGTCGATCGAGAGCGGTCAAACCCGCTCGTACGGGTCGAAGAGCTTCTTGTACTCGTCGAGGGCCGAGCGATCGGTCATGCCGGCGATGTGATCGGCCACGGCGCGCTCGAGGCCTTCGCTCTCGACGCGCCGCTGCACGTCGGGCGGGAGCTGGCGCGAGTCCGAGCAATACGCCTGGAAGAGCTCGCGCACGAAGCGCTGCGCCTTGGCCGACATACGGATCACGCGGTGGTGGTCGTAGAGGTTCTGCTTCAGGAACTGCTTGAGCTCGCGATTGAGCTCGGCCATCTCGGCGCCGAAGCTGACCAGGTGCTCGCGCGAATTGCGCACGTCCTCGGGGCTTTCGATCTTGTGCCTCCGGAGGTTCTCCTCGGTGGCTCGGATCAGGTCCGTGACCTGCCAGTTGATGATCGCGCGGATCACTTGGTAGAGGACCAGCTGCGGCTCGAGCTTGCGATCGCGCTCGACCACCGCCGCGTACGCGTCGCGCCACAGCCGCACCGACGCAAGCTGCTCGAAGGTGAGCATCCCCGAGGTGATGCCGTCGTCGATGTCGTGGTTGTTGTAAGCGATCTCGTCGGCTTGATCGGCGATGGTCGCTTCCAGGCACGGTGACTTCGTCGCGTCGTACTCGGCGATCGCCGGGTGATCGGGGCGCTTCGAGTGCTTGGCGATCCCGTCGCGCACCTCCCAGGTGAGGTTGAGCCCGGGAAACGCCGGATAGCGCGCCTCTAGCACCTCGACGATCCGCAGGCTCTGCACGTTGTGCTCGAAGCCGCCGTGATCGCGCATCAGCTCGTCGAGGATCCGCTCGCCCGAATGACCGAACGGCGTGTGCCCGAGGTCGTGAGCGAGGCTCACCGCTTCGGCCAGCTCCTCGTTCAGGCGCAGCGCGCGCGCCACCGAGCGCGCGATCTGCGTCCCTTCCAGCGTGTGCGTGAGCCGGGTGCGGTAGTAGTCGCCCTCGTGGTTCACGAACACCTGGGTCTTGTACTCGAGGCGGCGGAACGCGGCCGAGTGGATCACCCGGTCGCGATCGCGCTGGAACGCGGTGCGGACCGGGTCCTCGGATTCGGGATAGCGGCGGCCGTGCGTTTCGTGAGCGCGCGACGCGTAGGGCGCGAGCGTTTCCAGCTCGAGCTGCTCGTAGGCCTCGCGGGTTCGCACGAGGAGAGGATACCGCAACCGCCCGCGCTCACAGCCGCCAGCGGAGCGGCGAGCTCTGCGGCGGGAACGGCCCGGAGGGACGCGGTCCCTCGCGTCCGCAGCGTTCGATCGTGGTGTGACGCCGCGGCGGCGAGGGACCGCCGCCCTCCGAAGGGCAGGCACGGCCCGAAGGGCGCCCGAATCAGCCCGCGCAGGTCGAGAGCACGATCTCGACGCGACGGTTTTTGGCGCGGCCCTCGGGGTCGTCGCTCCCGTCTGGCTTCTGGTTGGGCGCGACGGGGTGCGACTTTCCGTAGCCGACCGTGGTGGTGCTCGCCGGGACGTCGCCCTTTCCTACCAGCCAGCTCTTCACGGCCGCGGCGCGGCGTTCGCTCAGCTTCTGGTTGTAGTCGTCGCTGCCCTTGCCGTCGGTGTGGCCCTCGATCGCCACGTGCTGGACCTTCGGGTCGCGCACCGCCGGCTCGATCGCCGCGAGCGATTGCTCGGCCGCCGCGGTGAGCTCCGCCTTGTCGAACTCGAAGAACGTGTCCGCGGGCAGAACCAAGCGCGTGCGGCACTTCTCCTCGACCTTCTGGATCTCGCCGGGCTTCTGGATCTCACCCGGCTGCTGCCACGGGCCCTTGGGCTGCTGGATCTCGCCGGGGACCTGCCAGTTTCCATGCGGCTGCTGGATCTTACCGGGCTTTTTCCAGTCGTCGGCGTGGGCGGTGGAGGCGGCGACGACCATCGAGAGCACGAGGATGTCCGGCGCGAAACGACGCAACACGGAAGAGCGGTCAGGGAAACGATTCATGGCATCGGTCTCCTTCGATCCCGACGCGCCGGAGACCGGCGCGCTCCAACCCGTGGATTCCGTGGATCCGCGCGTTCCAGGGAATCGGCTGGAGCCCGCCGGTCTCCGGCGGGAGCGGTCGATCTCGTTCCATCACTGCTGCGCGAGCGCCGGAGGTGCCAGGAGTGGCGGGCGGCGGAACGGAGTGCTGAGCCGCTGCAGCTCGATCGATTGCACCACCACCGGCGGCGCGATCTCGGTCACCGGGATGTAGCCCGACTCGGCGCCGCAGTAGCCGTTCATCACCTGGATCTGATCGCCGGCCGCGAGGATGCGCGAGATGGCGCTGAGCGGCGTGCCCACGATCTCGACGCCGCGCACCAGCGTCTCCTCGCCCGACGTCGGATCCACCCGGTAGACGAGCCCCGGCGTCGCCCGAAACGCCTGGTAATTCTCGCGCGAGGTGTTGGTCTCGCCCGAGGTCACGTCCTTCAGGATCAAACCGAACGGCTTTCCTTGCTTCCGCACCTCTTCGAGCAGGATCTCCTTCAAGCGTGCTTCGGGCACCGACTCGCTGGCGCTCACGATCAGCGTGGCCATGCGGCCGATCGGATCGCGCTTGCCGTCGGAGCGGCCGTGCCCGTTCGACTGGAGGAAACCGGGAACCGGCGTGCGGCTCATCAAATAACCCTTGAGGATGCCATTCTCGATCAGCGTCGCGCGCGCCGCCGGCGTCGCCTCCTCGTCGAAGCGGTAGTGGCCGTAAAGACCCATGCCTTGCTGCGCGGGGATGGTCGGATCGTCGGCGACGGAGAGGAACGTCGGCACGACCTGCTGGCCGACCTTCGCGGTGAACGTCTGGCCGCTCGACTTGCTGCGCTGCCGCTCGCCTTCGAGGCGATGGCCGACCGCTTCGTGGAAGAAGACGCCGGTACCCGACGGATCGAGCAGCGCCGGCGCGTTTTCCGGTGGCAAGACCGGCGCGGTTCGCAGGTCGAGCGTCTCGCGCGCCATGGTCTCGATCTTCGCGTGGATCGCCTCGTCGCTCGGCATCATCTCGGGCTCGCGCTGATAGAAAGTCCGTGTGCGCGAGAGCTTCATGCCGTCGGGTGCGGTGGCGTCGGCCTCGGCGTAGAGCGACCAGTAACGGTCCTCGGTCGCGAGGCGTGTGCCGTCGCTCTGCACGAAGTAGCGGCGCTCGCTGCGCACGTCGAGCACCATCGATCCCTCGGTGAGATCGGGGAACGACCGCAGGTAACCGGTCTCGCGCCGGAGCAGCGCACTCCAGCGAGCGTCGTCGAAGATGAGCGGCACGGCGGGCTCGATCACCTTCACCGCGTCGCGGGGCGCGAAATCGTCGACGGCTTCGTTGGGATCGACCTCGAAGACACGCTTCCCCTTCTTGGCCTCGAACTCGACCAGTGCGTCCTTGTAGGCCGCGTCGGTGAGACGCCACAGATTGGTGCGCAGCGCGTCGGGATCGTCGTCGAGCGGCGCCTGGCGGAACCCGTAGACGTCGCTCGACTCGCTTTCCAGATCGAGCTCGGGAGGATCGATCATGGTGTTGTCGAGGTGCCGCGAGCCCACCCGCACCTCCACGAAGAGCCGCCGGCGACGCGACTGCGAGTCCTCGTTGATGGCCCCCGCGCTGGCGCCCATCCGCCGAACCTGCTCCTCCTCGAGCATGTACGACACGAAGTACGGGCGCTCGTAATGCTCGAGCGTCAGCTCCTTCATGCTGCGGTCGAGCTCCTGCTTCATCGCGTCGAGGAGCAAGGCGTCGTCGGCGCGCGCGAGCGGCGTACCGAGCTGCACGAGGGAGAGCATCACGGCCCCGGCAAAGCCCAGGTACCGATACTTGTCAGCGATTGGCTTCATGGCGCCCGAGCGTGCCAGCGCGGCGACCGACCGGCAAATGATCACGAGGGAGGGACCGGCTCCCGCCGATCCGTGTTCGATCACGGCGCGGCGAGGGTGGCCGCCCGCCGCAATCTTCAGCTGCGGTGACGTACCACCGTGGTTCCGCCGTTGATGCGGGCGCGCAGCTCCGGCGCGAAGAAGATGTACGGGTGCACCAGCTCTGGACGGCCGGCCTCGTCGAGACGCGCGGCCAGCTCGATCGGGATCGTGAACGAGAGCGAGCCGAGATTCTCCTCGAGCTGCTCGATCTTGGTGGCGCCGATGATCGTGGACGTCACCGCGGGACGGCTGGTGATCCAGTTGAGCGCCGTCTGCGTGGGGCTCTTGCCGAGCTCCTTCGCGATCGCGACCAGCTGATCGACGATCGCCCAGTTGCGCTCGGTGAAGAGCTTCTCGAAGCCGGGATTGCCGCCGCCGCGGATCATCTGCAGGCGGCCCTTCCCGTCCATGTCGGCGCCGCGCTGCTGGTACTTTCCGGTCAGCATGCCGCTCGCGAGCGGGCTCCACGGGCAGATGCCCATGCCGAGCTCGAGCGCCGCGGGCACGTGCTCACGCTCGATGTTGCGCTCGACCAGCGAGTACTCGAGCTGCAGGGCGATCACGCGCTCGAGCCCGCGCAGCTCGGCGATGGTCTGCGCGCGCGCCAGGTACCACGCGGGGACGTCGGAGAGGCCCACGTGGCGCACCTTGCCGGCACGCACCAGCGCGTCGAGCGTCTGCATCACTTCCTCGACCGGCGTCAGCCCGTCCCACGCGTGCAGCCAGTAGAGGTCGACGTAGTCGGTGCGCAGCCGGCGCAGCGATCCCTCGAGCGCGCGATGGATGTTCTTGCGGCCGTTGCCGCCGGCGTTGGGATCACCGGCGCGCGCGTTGAACGTGAACTTGGTGGCGAGCACCACCGAATCGCGGAGATTCCGCTCGGCCAGGAACTCGCCGATCAAGGTCTCGCTGGTGCCGTTGGTGTAGCCGTCGGCGGTGTCGATGAAGTTCCCGCCCCCCTCCAGGTAGCGCGACATCACCTGGAACGCCGTTTCCTTGGGACTTCCCCAGCCCCACTCGGTGCCGAAGGTCATCGTGCCGAGGCAGAGCGGGCTCACGCGCAGGCCGCTGCGGCCGAGTAAGGAATAGGTCGCGAGGCTCGGGATGGTCTTGGTCGGTTCGGGCATGACCGGTCCTCCAGCGCGCGAGTGTAATCCCCGTGCGCCGCGCGCGACGTCGTCTGGTCTCCATACGGCGAAGGCTGAACGGCGGACGATCCGCCCCGCGAGAAGGCCCTCAGCTCCCTGAATCGCCTCGACATTTTCGATCGCGTCGCGGGCACGATCGATGCAGACCCGTTCCCTTCGCCATGCAAACGCTCACCCCGCGCGGGATCGATGCCGCGCACGACGCTGTCTCCGTGTTCAGGCCGGGCGCCGAGCTCGACCGTGGCCTGACATCCGATCGCGGCGCTCGCGCCGCGCAAGCCCGCCCGCCCGGTCCGCACCGGCTGCGCGAGCAGCTCGCGATGCTCGCGGAGTTCCAGTCGAACCCGTTCCGGTGCATGGAGCGGTTGCGCGAGGTGCACGGCGACCTGGTCCACTTCTCGTTCCTCGGGCTCGAGTTCTTCTTCGTCTACGCGCCTCACACCGTCGATCACGTGATGGCGAGGAATGCCTCGAACTACCGGAAGAACAGCGTCCTTCGCGGCTGGAACGAGGCATTCGGCCAGGGACTTCTGACCGCCGACGCGCCGGTCTGGAAACGCTCGCGGCGGCTCATGCAGCCGGCGTTTCACCGCGACCAGCTGGCCGAGTACCGGTTGCGGATGGAGACCTGTGCACGGGCGTTCGCCGAGGGCTTGGAGAGCGGGCGAGCTCCGGTGCAGCGGCTGCTCATGGGGCTGGCGCTCGACATCGTGGCGAGGACGCTCTTCGGCCGCGACATCCCCGCCGACACCGTGGCGCGCGCCTCGGCCGCGCTCGCGCGGCTCACCGAGTATTTCGAGGCCACCCAGAGCGCTCCCGGCCAGCTGCTCCGAAAATGGCCGTTTCCCGCGCGATTCCGCTACCTGCGCGCGATCCGCGAGCTGGAAGAGATCGTGCTCGGATTCGTGGCCGCCCGCTATCCAGGCACGTGGCACGGCGAGCGCTCCACCGATCTCCTGGGAATGCTGCTCGCGGCGAGCGACGACGACGGCTCGAGCTTCACCGGTCAGCAGCTCCGTGACGAGCTCTTCACGCTGTTCCTCGCCGGCCACGAGACCACCGGGCTCGCGCTCAACGCCACGCTCTTTCTCCTCGCTCACCATCCCGACGTGCAGGAGCAGACCGCGAGCGAGCTCGCGGAGGGGAACACCGAGCCATTGCGGAGGGTGATCCGCGAATCGCTGCGTCTCTACCCGCCTGCCTGGGGAGTGGGCCGAGAGCCGATCGAGGACGACGTGATCGACGGCTATCGAATCCCGGCGGGCGCCAACGTGGTCATCCCCATCTGGGTCATCCACCGCGATCCGCGCACCTTTCCGGATCCGCGGCGGTTCGACCCGGAGCGCTGGACGCCACAGCTCGAGCAGCGGCTCTCGCACGCGTCGTACCTGCCGTTCGGCTACGGCCCGCGCATGTGCATCGGTGCCCAGTTCGCGACCATCGAGATGGAGGTGGTGCTCACCGAGCTCCTGACTCGCTGGCACGTGCGCCCGTCTTCGGACACCCCGGCGCTCGACGCGCTCGAGCTGCGCGGCTCGATCACCGCACGCCCGCGCCACGAGCTGTTCCTCGACCTCGCGCGGCGGTGAGTTTCTGCGGCGCCGCGGGCGGGGTCTCGGCCTGTTCGTAACTACCGGCCGCGCGGAAGCGCGGCCCTCCCTCGATCATCGAACGCGCTGTGGGGGGCGCCGCGCCGCGGCCCGCGTGACATCGCCACGCCGAGGTGGCAGAACGGCGGCATGCCGAGCGCTCTCGAACCCGTTCGCCCCATCACTCTCGACGAGATCCGTGCCGCGCGCGAGCGCATCGCGCGGACCATCGTGCGCACGCCGCTGATCCGCCTCGAGCTGGGCGCGGGCCAGCCGGACATCCGGCTCAAGCTCGAGAACCTGCAGCCGATCAACGCCTACAAGCTGCGCGGCGCCGCGAACGCGGTGGCGATGCTGCCGGACGCCGAGCGCAGCCGTGGCGTGTGGACCATCAGCGCCGGAAACGCCGGGCAAGGCGTGGCCTACGCGGCGCGCCAGGCGGGCGTCCCGTGCACCGTGGTCGTCATCGAGACGGCGCCCACCGCGAAGCTCGAGCGCATGAAAGCGCTCGGCGCCAGGCTGATCCCCGTGACCTTCGACGTCGCCTGGAAAGCCCTCGAAGAGCGCGCGTATCCGGGAGTGGAAGGAACCTTCGTGCACCCGTTCGACGATCACGATTTCATCGCCGGTCACGGCACCATGGGGCTCGAGATCCTCGAGGATGCGCCCGACGTGGCCGCGGTCATCGGCGGGGGCGGCCTCATCACCGGCGTCGGCAGCGCGATCAAGGCACTCAAACCCGACACGAAGATGTGGGGCGCCGAGCCCGAGACCGGCGCCCCCGTGAGCCGCTCGCTCGACATGGGCTCAGCGCAGAGCTTTCCCGAGTGGCAGGCGTCGTTCGTCGACGGCGCCGGCGGCAAGAGCGTCTTCCCGCGCATGTGGCAGCGAATGCAGCCACTGCTCGACGGCTGCATCGTCGTCAGCCTCGAAGAGACCCGTCGCGCGATGCGGCTGATGGCCGAGAAGGCGCGCGTCATCTCGGAAGGCGCGGGCGCGCTGCCGCTGGCGGCCGCGCTGACCGGAAAGGCCGGCTCCGGCCCGATCGTCGCGATCGTCTCGGGCGGCAACATCGACCTCGCGAAGTTCTGCGAGCTCGTCGGCCCCGCGGAAACCTAGACTGCGCGGGGCCCGCTTCGTTACCGGCAGCCCTTTCAGTACCAACACCCCTGCGCGGCTTGCTCGAAGGCGCGGTCGTCCGCGTCGAGGGTGCCGTTCCGGTCGAGGTCGGCACCGTTGCACCAGTTGTTTCCGGCGTTGCACGCCACCGACGCGGGCGGGCCGTAAATCGACCACGCCTGCTCGAAGAGGGCCGAGTCGGCGCCGTCCACGGAGTGACTGCCGTCGAGGTCGGGCCGCGCGCATCCCAGCTCGGCCCACGTGCAGTCGAGTGCGCCCGAGGCGAGCGAGCACATCGGCACTTCGCGCATCAGGTACACGCCGCCCATCCAGATGTGCGAGACGTTCGGGATGTCGTGGTAGAGCCCGTCCGCTCCGACGGCCTGGTAGGCATCGCCGGCGCGAACGAGCGGCGGGGTGTCCGGGAAGCGGGCGTGGTAGCGGTCCTGGTCTTCCTGCTTGGCGTTCGCGACCTCGGAGGCGATCGACGACTGGATCTGCGCATCGCTCATCAGGCCCCACGGTTGCGTCTCTCCCGTGGTCAGCATCGATTCGTAGGCATTCGCGTCGTTGAGGCCGGGACTGAAGCTCGAGATGGCGTAGCTGGCGCTGCCGATGCCAAAGGGGTGCACGAGGATGTCCGCGCGATAGAGCTGGTCGGCCGCCCACGAGGCTTCGGAGGGATTCGCTCCCGCGCCGCTCGCCCAGTCGAGCACGGCCTGGGCGACCGCGCGGTGTAGCTCGGTGAGCTCGCTCAGCGTCATCTGCGACGACGCGAGCACCGCTTGGTTCTGGGTCTGGCGGCCGTAGTAGATGAGCACGGCCGTCGCGCCCTCGGGCTGCGACACGGCATCGACCAGCTGGTGGAAAAGCGGCAGCCACGTGTTCGGGTCGCCCGCCAGCACACTCGGCAAGAGGTCGATCAGCTTGGTGCCGTTCAGCTGCAGGTTGAGGATGTCGCCCCAGCTCAGGCCGAAGTACGCGTCGTCGAGGTGCGAGCAGGTCGGCACGATCGCGGGCGGCGGCAGATTGAGGAGCTGGAAGATGAGATCGATCAAGTAGTTGTCGTAGGAGCCAGGCGCCTGCACGACCTCGGTGGGCGACGAGAGGCCGGCCGTCGAGAGCGCCTTGGCCATGTAGGACATCTGACACGACGCCATCGAGCCCAGGTCTTCGTTCTCGACGGTGCCGTCGGGCCGTACCGAGCCCGCGACGATGAGCTGGTCGTAGGGCGTCGACTCGCCCACGGTCATCAGGTTGTAGCCGTTGCTCACCACGGCATCGCCCACTTGGTTGCCGACCGCGGCGGCGCGAGCGCAGGTGGCGCGCAGGTCGGCGTCGATGGTCGGGTCGGCCGCGCACTCGCGCGCGGCCATGTAGCCGTACGCGTGATCGGGGAAGTTGTCGCGGGAGTCGTGATTGCCCCAGAAATAGCCGGTGTACGGGCCTTCCTGGCTCACCATGAAGGAGGAGCAGCAATCGGAGATGCGCAGGAAATTGGGCAGCCCCGAGAACACGAACGTGACCGCGTACGAGCCGAGCGCGAAGAGCGGCTCGGCCGTGAAATAGGTCTCGGTGGGATCGACGCGGTAGGTGAAGCGTCCGTCGCCGAAAAACGTGGACGTAATCTCGTGCTCGAGCGAGCTGGGGAACGCTTCACCTGGTTCGACCGAGTGACCGTCGTGGACGCGGCTCACGGCGCCACCGCCCTGGCCGTCGATCGTCATGGTCCAGCCGGGCTGCCACTCGCGCGAGGTGATGCCGGAATGACCGGACACGCTTCCGCCGATCACCTGCCCTTCGAGCATGCGGATCAGCGTCAGCGCCAGCTCGCGGCTGTGGAACAGCTTGTAGGCCTGCCACGTGTTGAAGGCGCTCCAGCCGATGTCGTTGTTGTCCTTGGGATGCGCCTCGATCTCCCAGTCGATGCCGTGGTGCGAGACGAACACCGCGCCGAGCGTCATCGCCGGGACCACGTCGTCGATCAGCATGTAGCGGTTGTGCGCGCGCACCACCCGTTCCATCCGCTCCTTGTAGAGCAGCTTGAACGCGTCGGCCTTGGCGGTGGCGTTCTGCCACGGCTGGGGCGCGGTGAAGATCGTGTGGCCGTAGCTCGGCGACGCGAGCGCGCCGACCTGCACGATGAGGTCGTAGGTCCCTTCCTGCTTGGGCGTCGGCAGCTTGGCGACGATCTGCGTCGCGGTGCGCGAAACCACGGTCAGCGGCGCGTTGTCGTACTTGACCGTGAAGGTGTTGCCGTCACCGTCGGCGCCAAAGTTGGCACCGGTGATGGTGACGGTATCGCCAGGCGCGGCCGGATTGGGATCGACCGTGCTCACCGACGGCGCGCAGCCGCTCGCCGCGATCCCGAGCAGCAGCACCACGACGTACGACACACACACCCGTAGCGCGGGGGCTCGTCCCCCGCCAGCGACCGACCGACCCA
>CAZYWA010000014.1:0-31280 GCA_964650975.1 uncultured bacterium | reverse complement strand
GCGCGCGACCTGGTGATCGCTTTCGCGGTCGCGGCGGGGATCGTGAAGTTCGCCGGTTCTCGGGGGGGGGTTGCCGTCGCGGTCGCCGGCGCCGCCGACGGCTCGGGCAACCGCTCGCTCCAGGCACTCGCAGTCATCGTCGCCCTGGTCGCGGTCGCGTTCGTGGTAGCGGTGCAGCTGGTCGGTACCGAGGATCTGGTGATGATGAGGCACACCGTGGCGCTCTTCCTGCCCACGGTGCTGCTCGGGCTGCTGCTCGTTTCCCGGCTCGGTGGACCGCGCGCCGTGCACGCAGCCGTGGCGGTGATCCTGCTCTTCGATTGCGCCGACCTCGCCACGGTCTACCTGCCGCGGCCCGCCAAGCGCGGCGACTGGCTGGCGGTGGCGCGGCTGCTCGAAGCGCGCGAGCGGCCCGATCAGCCGATCCTGGTGTTCCGCGCACCCGTCGAGCTGGCGCTCTCGGTTCACTACCATGGCATCAACCGCATCATTCCGATCCCCAAACCCACCGATCGTGACCGCTGGAGCCTCACCGACACGCAGCTCCACTCCGAAGCCCAAGTGATGGAGCCGATTCGCGCCGCTGGCCCGGATCGCACCGGGTTCTGGCTGGTCACCGACACGATCTGGTCGGCGGTGGCGGTCGACTTCCACCACGAGATCCTGGAGCAGGCGATCGCCGAGCACTTCGAGGTCGTCGAGGATCACCCGTTCTTCGCTTCCCGGGTGAGGCTGCTACGCGCGAGAACGCCGCAGCCGGAGCAGGCGCAGGAGCCGCGAGGCCAGTAACCCGAACGCCACGGGCGAGACGGCTTGGGCTTGCCCACCCGAGGCGCCGGAAGTGGTGTGACAGCCCGCGTTCTGGCAGGCGTCACCGATCCCGTCGCCGTTCGAGTCGGCCTGGTCCGGATTGTAGACGGCCCAGCAGTTGTCCTGGTTATCGGGGATTCCATCGCCGTCGAAGTCGGCGATGTAGGACGCGGTGAGGGTGGTGGTGCCCGCCGGCGCAACCATGTTGTGTGAATCGGCACCGCCGTCCGACCAGGCGGAGAGCCGGTAGGTCGTGCCGCTCAGCGTCTGCGGCGAGCTGGCCGTGACGGAGTGCGTGGACTCGAGGATCACGGTCTCGTCGAACGGCGTCGTGAGCGTGTCCGAGTCGAAGGAGAGCGAAAGGCCGGTGGGGTTCGACCGCATCGACACGACGGCGGTTTTCGGCTGCAACGTGACGCTGGTGGTGCCCTGCAAACCACTGGAGTCGGTCACCGTCAGCGTGAGCACGAGGTACGACGGATAACCGTGGTCCGGCGCCGCGAACTCGCCCGAGGCGACTCCGTCGAAGCTCGAAAGCGGATGCTGGTGGCAGTCGCTCGGGCAGTGATAGAGCACCAGGTTCCAGTGGAAAGCGCTCGGCGGAAGTGATCCGTCCTGCGCGTCGGCGGCGGTGCCCGAGAACGAGATCGTGTCTCCCACCTGCCACGTGAGGCTCGGAAGCGGCGTCACGATCGAAGGAACGGGCGGTGTGTTCGCGGCGTGGATCACCGTCGTGGCCGTGCTCGACGCGCCGTGCGAGTCGGTCACTTGCAACGTGACGGTGTGGTCGCCGGCTTCGGTGAAGGTCCAGACCGGCGCGACGGCGGTCGAGTCGTCGAGCTGGCCGTCGCCATCCAGGTCCCACGCGAACGAGAGCGTGTCTCCGGCGTCCGGGTCGCTCGACGTCGAGGCGTCGAAGTGCACCTGGAGCGGGGCGGCGCCCGAGTCGGCGTCGGTGACGATCCGCGCCACCGGCGGCTGGTTGCCGGGCATGTAGTGGATCCGCTGCACCGTCCCACCGACCAGGTCGGCGTAGTAGAGGTCGCCGTCGGGGCCGAACTGGATGTCGACCGGCCCCGGAATCCCGGAGGCGAAGGTGGTCACCGAGCTCGGATCGGGGTCGCCGTTCGCATCCTTGCCCAGGTACCAGATGCAGTCGCGGGAGTAGTCGCCGAACAGCAAGTGCCCGTTCAACGCGGGCGGGAAGTCGTTGCCGGTGACGAACGCGATGCTGGTGATCGAGGCGCTGGTGCCGCCTCCGCACCGGTCCGGATCGGGGATCGCGTCGTGGCTGTAGGCGTAGAACGGCATCGTCACCGCGCCCGGCGACGCGTAGAGGTCCTGGCAGATCGTGAGGTGCGCCGACTGATAGCTGCTCTGCGCGGTCGGACCCTCGTAGCAGGGCCAGCCGAAGTTCCGGACCGCGCCGTCGATCGGGTTCGGGATGTGGTTGATCTCTTCCCAGTTGTTCCAGCCGACGTCGCCGACCCACAGGTCGTTGGTGCCCGGACGGAAGGTGAACCGGAACGGGTTCCGGAGCCCGTAAGCGATGGTTCGATCGTCGTCGCCGACGCTGCCGCCGTAGAGCGGATTGGTGGGTAGCGCGAGCCCGGTGTCGGGGTCGACGCGCAGGATCGACCCGCTGAGCCCCGACGGATCGCCGGCGGTGCGCAGATCCTGGGCGCGCAGCGCCCCCCCCTCGGCGGACGGGGGTTTCTCCTTACCGCCGACACCCGAGGGCGGATCCCCGCACGGGTTTCTCGGGGTGACGCTCCCCGGCGATCCGCCGCCCTGGCCCCAGTCGGCGAAGGTGAAGCTCGCGCCCTCGCCGGCACTCACGTAGAGCGCGCCGTCCGCGCCGAAGTGCAGGTCGCCCATCGAGTGCGACGGATACTGCTGACACCATTCGCCGGAGATGAGCACCTGCTCCGGCGCACCCAGCGTGTTGTCCGGGGCCACCGTGAGCCGCGACAACCGGCCGGTGACGACGCAGCCGTCGGTGGTCCCGCCCGGGTTGCTCGGGCAGACGTCGTTCCAGGTGGGCGCGGTTCCGCCGGGCGGCGCATCGTACGTGTAGAGGATCCAGATGTACGGGCGAGCGGGGAACTGCGGATCGATCGCGAGCCCCAGGAGCCCACGGTCCCAGTACGAGTTGACCGCGGTGGTGATGTCGATCAGCAGGTCGGGCGTGGGATCCGAGACGTTGCTGAAGATCTTAATCCGTCCGTCCTTCTCCGCGACGAACACCCGCCCGTCGGGCGCGAACCGGACGGCGGTCGGAAAGGAGAGCCCGGTCCACACCGCGCTCGCCTGATACCCGTCAGGAAGCTGCGTGGCCTGCACGTTCGCCGCGCCGAAGGCCACCGCCAGGGCCACCAGCAACCAAGATCGCTTCATCCGCATTTCTGGTGTCATTTTACGGGAATCGCCTCGCACCTGTCACGGAGCCCGACCCGACAATCGCTGACGTTTTGAGCTATATCCCGCTCGGCATGCGGCTTCTGTTCGTCGGCGCCGGCGGAGTGGGCGGTTTTTTCGGCGGCGCTGTCTCCACCCGCGGCGGCAGCGTGGCGTTCCTGGCGCGAGGAGCGCACGCCGCGGCGATCCGCGAGCACGGGCTGCGAGTGCTGAGCGGAGGGCGGGAGCTGCTGTCGCGGCCGCAGGTGATCGAGCCCGGCGAGAGCGCGGCACCGGTCGATGCCCTGGTGGTCGCGGTCAAGCACCGCGACCTCGCGAGTGCCTTGACCGCCGCGGCACCGCTCCTCACCCCGGGCGGCGCGGTGCTCTCGCTGCTCAATGGCATCGGGCACGAGCCGGACTTCCGCCGCCTCGTGCCGCATGGCCACCTGCTACTCGGCATGGCCTTCGTCGGCTCGTCGATCGAGGGTCCCGGCGTGATCCGCCACACCAGTGAGGGGCGCGTGCTGTTCGGCGAGCCCGAAGGCCCGCCCAGCCCGCTGGCGGAGGCACTTTGCGAGGCACTCGCGGTGGGCGGGTTTCCGGTGCGAACCGTGAGCGACGTGGCGGCCACGCTGTGGCGCAAGCTCATGTGGAACGCCGCCTTCAACTCGATCAACACCCTGGTGGGCGGCAGCTGCCGTGACCTGCTGTCGAACGAAGCGATGCGCGAGCGCCTGCGGAGCGTGATGGAGGAGGTTCGCGCCGTGGCGCGCGCCGAGGGAATCGACATGCCCGCCGACTGGGTCGACAAGAACCTCGGCGGCGACGTGAATTCGACGCCCTACGTGACCTCGATGCGCCTCGATTTCGAGTACCGCCGCCCGATGGAGCTCGAGCCGATCCTGCGCCGCCCGATCCGCATCGCCGAGCGCCACCGCGTCCCCGTCCCCCGCCTCGAGCTCCTGGAATCGCTGCTCACGGCATTGGAATCGCTGCGGCCGGCCGGACCGTGATGGCTATTCCGGATCGTAACGGCACAGCGTGCCGGTGCGGACCGAGCGCTCGAGGTGGCGGGCCAGGGCGTGATCCTGCTCGCCGATGCGGCGGATCGCGTCGCGCACCCGGCGCTGCACGTTGACGCGTGCCCGCTCGGCGTCGGCACCGCTACGGCGTGCGCGGCCGCCCAGCCCCATCGCTCGCTCGAGCTGGGCGGTGATCGCATCGAGCTCGGCGTGCGCGCGCTCGGCGCGGGAGGGGTCGTTCCAGCTCGCGGCCTCCTCGATCTCCGCGCGCAGCGTCGAGATCCGCTCGCGGTAGTCGGCTCGAGCGCGGGCGTCGAGTGTCGCGCCCAGACCGCCTTGCGCGGCCGCGGGTGCTCCCTCCGGCCGCGAGAGATCGAGGACATGCCAGTCGGTGCCGGGGCGATCGACCAGTGCCGCCAGCATGCGCAGGCCCTTGGTGTCGCGCATGAGAACCCGGGCGGCGCCGTGCTCGATGGTCCAGAGCTCGCCGGCGAGCGTCATGCGCACCCCTGCGGGGCTCGACGGCGGCGCGGCGATCGCCGTTCCGCGAGCCGACGTCGCCGGCGACGAAGCTCCCAGCGCCCCGAGCCTCGCCGTGGCCTTCGCGACGAGGCCGGGCATGTCCATCGCGAGTGCCTCGGATCGAGCCAGCTCGAGCAGCTCGCGCGCCTTCCCACGAGCGTCGCCAGCACCCTCGGCGATCGCACAACCCAGGTGATGCGCGATCCACGCCGCGTGCGGCCGCGCTCCCATCGTGCGAGCCCGCGCCAGCGAATCCTCGAACAGCTCGCGCGCCTCGGCGATCCGGCCGCGCGCGGCCGCGACTCGTCCCAGGAGCGCGCTCACCGGACCCTCCACCGAAAAGCCGAAGATCCCCCAGCTCACCACGCGGTGCGCGCGCGGGCCGAGGACCTGGGCGATGGCGGCCAAGGTCGGCTCGTCGCGACGCTGGGTCGCGACCTCGATGAGCGTGCGGATGAGCGAGCTGTCGATCGACGCGACCGCCACCGCCATATCGGCGTCGGTCATCGGACCGCACATCTCCGGCCCGAGCCCCAGGACAGCGGCCCAGATCCGTGTCAGCGTCTCGGCAAACCACGAGCCGGCGGCCCCGCGCACCAGCTCGGGGAGCAGCGCGCGCACCTCGTCGTCGCGTCCTTCGATGCGCAGCCGGCACATCTCGTGGAGGGTGAGCGCGCGAAAGGCGTTGGGATCGCGGGCGCCGTCGGCCAGCTCGCGCGCCGCGGCTAGCCACCGCCGCGCATCGGCGAAGCGCCCCTCGCGAGTCGCGCACATCGCGCGCAGCCCCGCGATCGGCCAGCGGTAGTGCGGGTGAGCGAGGCGCTCGGCCATCCGTTCCGCGGCGTCGATGGCGGCGTGCGCCGCGGCCACTTCGCCGCGCTCGAACTCGTCGAACACGATGCGCATCGTGCCGCGCAGCGCGTAGACCGGCTCGCCCAGGTGAAGCGCCAGCTCCACGGTCTCGCGATTGATCGCGAGCCGCTCCTCGGGTGCCTCGACGTCCATGAATCCGCCGCAGGCATCGCGCAACGTGGCGAGCAGCGTGTGCGGCTCGCCCACCCGGCGCGCCATCGCGATCGCCTCGCGCGCAAGCTTTCCCGGCTCGAGCGGGTCGGGCGACGGCTGCAGGGCCGCCGCGTAGCGCGCCATGAGGCGGGCGCGCAGCGGGCCGTCGCCTGGCGGGAGCGCCCCGAGGGCCTCTTGCAGGAGCGACAGCAGCAACGGATCGACGTTGCCGTGGACGAACACCGCGCCGTACTCGAGCACCGCCATCGCGAAGCGCTCGGGATCGGCCAGGGACCGCGCCAGCGCGGCGGCGGCGACGCACGATTCGCGCGCCGCGAGCACGTCGCCCGCGAGGTTCCGCGCGTGACCGAGCGCCAGGGCGATCTGGTAGCGGCGCCGAGTGCCCTCGGCGGGACTCGGCGACGACGACGAGTCGAGGCAGCCGAGCGCGTGCTCGAGCGCCAGCGCCGCGTCGTCGAACGCCATCCGCGCTGTCGCCTCCTCCGCCGCCCGCACCAGCGCCTGCTCCGCCTCACGACGCGCGCTCGGTCCCGCTTCCAGCCAGTGGTGCGCGATCTCCGACCAGCTGGCTGGCGAGCCCCATCCCGATGCGCCCGCGAGCCGCTCGGCGCGCTGGCGGTGCAAACCAAAGCGCCGCTCGTCCGGCAGCTCGTCGTGAAGCACCTCGCGGATCAGGATGTGGCTGAAGCGGCGCACGCTCGGCCCCACGCGCCCGACCAGCGCGGTCTCGGCCGCCCGCGCGAGCGGCGCCTCGAGGTCGGCCTCGGAGCGCTGAAGCAGCTCGGCCAGCACCGGCACCGCGAAGTCCCGCCCCAGCACCGCCGCGACTTGCAGCACCTCGCGGGCGTCGGCGTCGAGGCGCGCGATTCGCTCGCGCAGCGCCGCGCGAACGGTCGACGGCAACGGCAGCGTGGTGCGGCCGGCGACGCGCTGTCCCACTTCCGGGTCGCTCGCCAGGAGCCGCGCCATCTCGACCACGAAGAGCGGATTGCCCTCGGTCGCGGCGTCGACCGCGGCCGCGAGATCGGGACGAACGGCTCCGCCGATCGTGCGCTCCAGCAGCGCCGTGACCGGGTCGCGCCCGATCCGCTTGAGGTCGATGTGGTGCGCCGCGCGCTCCACGCGCGCGAGGTAGGGACCGGTGGACCGAGGATCGAGCTCGGCGGTGCGATAGGTCCCGATCGCCAGGATGCGCGCGCGCGGCAGCTCGCGCGCCAGCAGATCGAGCAGCAAGAGCGACGACACGTCGGCCGCGTGCAGATCCTCGATCAAGAGCAGCAGCGGGCACTCGGCCGCATGGTCGACGAGCAACCCGCTCACCGCCTCGAGCACCTGGAAACGCGCTTGATCGGGATCGAGCGCGGGCGCTTGCGAGCTGACAGTGGGCTCCGTCGCTGCGAGCTCGGGCAAGAGCGCCGCGAGGTGCGCGGCGCGCGCGCCCAGCCGATCGGCGACCGCGCTCGATCCCAGATGGCGCATGAGCGCGCGCAGCATCTGCACCCACGGCCAGAACGTGGGCGCGCCCCCCGCTTCCCAGCAATGGCCGGCGAGCACGAGCATGCCGCGCTGCTGCGCTTCGCGAGCGGCCTCGTTCGCGAGGCGGCTCTTGCCGATGCCGGGCTCACCGGCGAGCAGCCACAAGGCACCCGCGCCCGAGCGGCTCTCCTCGATCGCGCTCACGAGCTGCGCCAGCTCGCGCTCGCGGCCCACGAACGGACGTGTGGGTGGCGCCATGCGCAAAGTGTCTCTGCTCCGTTCGCGGCTGTCGATCCGAGAACCGCTGGATCCGGCCCTCCAAATCCGTCGTGCCCCACGCGACGCGCATCCGACGTCGCGGGCCGTCGCGCAGCTCGTGGAACATTGTTCCGTGGCCGACAAACCGGCCGATTAGCGGCGCAATTTCAGCGACTTCGGGCACCGCCTCCGGTTCACTGGCGAGGCTCGTGAGCCGCGCCGGAAGCAGAACTCCGTTCCGGCCACCGTCACGCCTCTTCTTTCGAAGGCACGAAACCGTCGTGACCCACGTGCATCGAAAGGGAGAACGTCATGAGCCTGCTGCTCGGATACTTCGTGGTCGTCGAAGTCTCGTTCCTCGCGGTCGCCTCGCTGGAGATCGTCCGTCCGTTTGGTCACGGCGACCCGCTGAGCCGCCTGCGGCGTGCGAATGCCAAGTAGCCTCGCGGCGCGGGCCGTTTTCAGCCGCTGCTCGCGCCGAACGGCCGAGGAACGACCGGAGCCGCCACTCGCGCCCCTCGGCGCGGCATCGCGCCGGATTACTCGAACACCAGCGTCGGATCTTCCTGGAGGCGGTGCATCCAGTGGCGCGCTTCGAAGGCGAGCTGTGGGTGTGTGTCCATGAGGTTGCCGATCTGGCGAAGCACGTCGACGGTGCGCCACGCGAGCCGCACCAGATCGCCCTCGTCGCAATCGACGGCCGGCCAGCCCTGGCCGCCGACGATCGCGTCCATGGTCCATGCGGCGCTCACGTTCACGGTGGGCTTCTCGGCGACGCCATGCTCTCGCTCGACGCGCTCGATGTGCTGCGCGATCGCCACCATCCTCACGATCGCATGTTCGACCTCGGGCGAGAGCTCGAGGTTTCGTTTGTACTCGCGATCGCCGCCCGCGAGCCCCGCCGCGATCGCGACCACGGTGCGGTCCGCGGCGACGGCGCCGCTGCGGATGGCCTCGGCCAGGAGCAGCGGATGGTCGAGGCGCAGCAACGCCGCCCAGGCGCCGTCCGCCGTGGGCCGCTCATCCTCGCCGATGTAGTGGAACACGCGTAGCACCGCGACGTAGCGCTCGAAGGCCCGCCGTAAGCCCTCCTCGAGCTGCTCCGCCTCGGTGCGCAGCGACGCGGCGTGCTTGTGGCGGCGGCGCACCACCGCGCGGGTCTCGCCGCTGGTGGGCACGCGCTTCTCGAGAGAGTCGGCCTCTCCGCGCAGCTCGCCGATGGTGATCGCGCGCTGGTACTGGGCGAAGCTCTTGTCGAGCAGCTCCTGCACGCGCTTGGGCTCGAAGGCCGCGAGCAGGTTGAGCGCCATCGTGTAGCTGGGCTTGAACTGGCTCTCGATCGGCTCCGACTGGCTGCGCAGCGAGTGGGCGATCTCGTCCACGTCCATCGCCGGCCCGGGGACCACCACCGCGAACCCCACGCGATCCTTGCCGCGCCGCCCCGCGCGCCCGGTCATCTGCTGCAGCTCGCGGGCGAGGAACACCCGCTCGTCGCGGCCGTCCCACACGATCGAGCGGGTGATGCAGGCCGAGCGCGTCGGGAAGTCCACTCCCGCCGCCATCGTGGTGGTGGAGAAGAGCACGTCGAGCAGGCCCTCGCTCATGAGCGTCTCGAGCGCCAGCTTCCACGCCGGATGATGGCCCGCGTGGTGGGCGGCCGCGCCCGCGCGCAACACACTTTCCATGTGGCGGTGACCGGCGAGCGCGGGAACCTCTCCCACGATCTCGTCGAGCACTTCCTGGATGCGCCGCTCGCGGTTCGCGTTCACACGCCCGCCGTGGCGAGCGAAGGCCTCCGCGGCCTCGTCGCACGCGGCGCGCGAGCCCATGAAGACCAGCGCGGGCAGGAGGTCGTGGCGCTTGAGAAGCGACACCAGATGGGTCGGCAGCACACCGCGGCGGAACCGGCGCGGACCGCGCCGCCCGGCGTTGCCGCCGCTGCCTTCACTCGCGGCGCGACGCACGTCCTCGTGGATGCGCTTGCCGCTCGCCCAGAACGGGCCGAGGCGGTATCCGTCGGGGTAGACGAAGAGTGCTTCCATCGGCACCGGACGATGCCGGGTCGACACGATCCGCACCGCGGTGCCGCGCACGCCTGCCATCCAGGCCGCGAGCTCCTCGGCGTTCGCGATGGTCGCCGAGAGCAGCAGGCAACGCACCGTGGGAGGCGAGAAGATCAGCGCCTCCTCCCACGTCACGCCGCGATCGACGTCGGCCAGGTAGTGCGCCTCGTCGAAGATCACCAGCCCGTGATCGATGCCGCATTCGCCGCGCAGGAAGTCGTAGAGCCGGTTGCGGTAGATCTCGGCGGTCGCCACCAAGACCGGCGCGGTCAGGTTCTCCTGGCGATCACCGGTCACGATGCCGACGCGATCCTCGCCGAAGGTGCGCTTGAGCTCGACGTACTTGCTGTTCGAGAGCGCCTTGAGCGGCGACGTGTACCAGGCGCGGCCACCCGCCTCGAGCTCACGGCGGATCGCCTCGACCGCGATCCAGGTCTTCCCCGCGCCGGTGGGCGCGCTCACGATCACGTCGCGGGTGCAGATCGCCTCGAGCGCCTCGAGCTGGAACGGATCGGCCGTGAAGGGCGCGACCTCGGGGACGCCGATGTTCGCGAGCAGGGCCGCGAGCTCGGTCTCGCGCTGCTGGTCGCGCGGCGAACGCGCCCGATCGCGAGGATCGCGTCGCCGGTGCGGGGAGCGGCGGTCCTCGAAACCCCGCGTGTCCCTCTTCATCGGTTTCCCGGGGGGGCACACGTGTGAATCGATCGATCACGCTCGAACGCTGCGGACGCGAGAGATCGCGTCCCTCCGAACGACATGGATGGCCGCCTTGGGGCTGCGGTCCCTCGCAGCCGAAGCGGACGATCGCGGCCACCGGCCGGAAAGCGCATCTCGTTTGGAGGGCCACCGGTCCCTCGGTGGCCAGCGATCGATCGCGTCTTCGCGGCGGGCATCGTGGGCTATTCTTGCACCCTTTCGCTGCGAGGTCCGGTCGCATGGCGAAAGAAGCGCTTTCCCACGATCCGCGCGAGCGGCTGCGCGTGTTCCTGGACGCGGGGCTCATCCCGCGCGTTCCCACCTCGTGGCAGCTCCTCCAGGGTCAGCTGGAGATGGTGCTCTACGTGGTGCTGCCCGACGCGAACGACGCCGCGCGCTATCGCGGTGCCCGATTCGGCCATCCGGTGGTGCGGCAGCCATTTCTGCTACGGGAGATCGGCATCGACCACCTGCGCATCGGTCACGGCCTCGACGCGAGCCCCGAAGGTCTCTTCAAGCACCTCAACTTCGTGTTGCACGTCGATTATCCGGTCTACGACCTCCAGCTCATCCAGACGGTCCCCGACGGACTCGAGCGCTTCCGCCGCTACACCCGCGAGATCGAGGACGGCACGACGCCCGAGCGGCGTCGCCAGCGCCAGCTCGCGCGCGACATCGTCCCCGACGCCGACCAGTACCGCTCGAAGCTGATCGAGCCCCGCGGCTGGATCGACCGCGCCGCGCGTCTCGATTACCCGCCCGACGACCTACAGCCCGCCTACCTGCGCCCCGAGTTCTCGAGCCTGGTGGGCTTCATGAACTACTGCGCCGCGCGGCTGCCCGAGTCCTCACGGGCCACTCCCGTTCACGCGATGCCGGGCCACCTGGCGCGCCTCTTTCTGCGCCGCCTTCGCCCCGAGTCGGCCCCAACCACGGCCTAGCCGCGCCCCTCGATCCCCGCTGAGGGACCATCGGCGAGGGCTCATGGACGAGCTGGCTCGGGGTCTAGGTGTGCAAATTCGAGCCGATTTCGGGCTCGAGGCGTAGCCTCTCGCGGATCACGATTCCGCGGCGAGGTTGCTCAGCGCTGGAGCGGGAACGGACACGGCGCTCCTCCGCGTTCGTGCGAGCGTTCGATGGCGAGGGTGCACTCCTGATCGAGCACGCCCTGCGTGGCGTCGTGGCGGAGCGGCGTTCCGTTCGTGACCGCCTCGGCCATGTCGTGAAGGCACTGGGCGACCGCGATCTCGTCGTCGCGTAGCGCGATCCCGGGAAACGGGTTCCGCCATTCGACACGCCCGCCACCCAGATGCGCCGACACGGCGACCGAGAGCGCGCGAGCCACCGTCTGCCCCGAGATCTCATCGGTTTCCCACTGGATCGGGAGCGGCAGCGGCTCGCGACGGTCGGGATCGAGCACGGCGAGCCGGTCGTTCACGCCCATGCCGCGCGAGCCGAAGAAACGCACCTCGCGATGCCAGCGCAGCGGCGAATCGTAGCCGTGGTCGGTGAAGAGGAAGCTCGCGAAGGCGCCGTTCGCGAACTCGACGGTGCCGAAGTCCCAGCGCTCGCGATCGCGCCCGGCGCGGCCTTCGATCCGCGACCAGTGCGGCGCGACCGCGAACGAGCGCTGGATCCCGAGCGCCTGAACCGGCCGCACTCCCAGGCCGATCAGACCGCGCACCAGGGCCATGCCGTGGTAGCCGTGTCCGGCGAAGTCGCTCGCCGCGTGCAAGATGGTTCCGAAGAGACCACTCTCGATCGCGCTCCGCTTCAGCGCCTCGATCGGAAAGCTCGGGAACTGCTCGGCGACGCCGACCACCAGCCCGCGCTCGCGGGCGCGGTGCACGATCACGTCGCCGTCCGCGAGCTGGTGCGCGATGGGCGTCTCGCCGAGATACGAGATGCCACGCTCGACCAGCTCGAGGCCGACCGCGCCGTTTTGGTGATACGGGACGCTCAGCACCGCGAAGTCGAAGCGCGCAGCTCGGGCGAGCTCGTCCAGATCGCGGAAGACCGGCGCCGTGAGCTGCTCGGCGAGCGGCGCGGCGCTCTCGGTGCGGCGACTCACGCAGCCCACCACGTCGAAGCCGGGGAGAAGGCGGAGCAGCTTCGCGTAGTAGTCGCGGGCGCGATTTCCACAACCGATCAGCGCGACGCGCACCGGCTTCATGCGACGATGATAGCCTCGCCGCCGAGACGTCACTCCCGGGAGCCTCGGGTGCAAGACCCGTACGATCGCGCCGCCGAATGGATCGCCGAATCGGAGCGGGTGGTGGCGTTCTCCGGCGCCGGCGTCAGCGCCGAGAGCGGCATCGCGACCTTCCGCGATCCGGGCGGCATCTGGGAGCGGTTCGATCCCGAGGAGGTCGGAACGGTGCCCGGAATCCTGGCACTGCTGCGATCGGACCCGTCGCGGCTCGCCGGTTTTCTGCGCGAGTCGCTGCGCTCGGTGCTGGACGCGGCGCCCAACCCGGGGCACGTGGCGCTGGCGGCGCTCGAGCAGGCCGGCCGGCTGGCCGGCGTGATCACCCAGAACGTCGACAACCTCCATCAGGAGGCGGGCTCGACCAGGGTGATCGAGCTGCACGGCAACGTGCGCCAGCTGCGCTGCACCGGCTGCCGGACCACCGAGCTGCTCACCCGGCCCAACATCCGCCAGTGGCTCGAGCGTGCCTTTTCCGGCGACCTGAGCTTCGACGCGATCCTCGCGCGACTACCGCGCTGCGCGCCGTGCGGCGCGCTGCAGCGCATCGACGTGGTGCTCTTCGGCGAGGCGGTTCAGCGGCTCGACGAGGCGGTGGAGCTCGCTCAAGAAGCGGACTTGATGTTGGTGATCGGCACGTCGGGGATGGTCTATCCGGCCGCGGATCTACCGGCGGCCTGCCGGCGGCGCGGAGGGCGGATCATCGTCGTCAATCCGCACGAGAACAATTTCACCGGGCTCGGCGGTGTGTTCCTGCACGCGAAGTCCGGCGTCGCGCTCGCCGAGCTCGCCCGTCGCGTCGCGAGCCTCGGTTGATGGGTTCGTCGACTCAGAACGTCATTTCGCCGGGGCGGTAGCGGAAGGTGAGCAGTGCTTGCCAGGAGCGTGGATTGCGGTCGGAGACGAACGGACCCACCCAGCCTTGGATCTGGTTCTCCGGTTTGGCCCAGTAGCTGAAGCCGGTCTCGAGCCCGAGGCTCAGGAGACCCCAGCCGTGCGGCTCGGCGTGGGAGGGCTGGCTGGGATCCGGATCGAAGACGCCCGCGCTGCCGTCGGCGAGCCCCAGCGGGAAGTGCCGGTAGAGGCGCATCCCACCTTCGAAGGTCAGGTCGCGCGCCTCCGAGACGTCCTGGCGGTAGCCCGCGTAGCCCTGAAGCTCCCAGCGCATGCTCGGGGTACGCGTGAGGCCGCGGATGCCGAGCACGGCGCGCGGCGAGACGTCGGTGCGCGGGCGGATCTCGGCGCGGCCCGCCGGAGTGTTGCCCGGCCACACACTGTCGAGACTCAGACCCAGGTAGGGAAGCAGGCGCCGGGTGAGGTAGTCGCGCGAGTTGGCGTTGCCGAAGGCGTTCGCGACCGCGTCGAACTCGAACGCGCGGATCGCGCTGCGCCCGGTGGCACCGTCGTACTGGAACTCGCCGACCGACCCTCCCAGGCCCCAGATTCCCTCGTTCTTGCAGGGGCGGAACCACGCGGCGATCGGCGGGTGGAGCTCGCCCGATTCCTGATCCTCGCAGAACCACACGGCGTCGGATTCGGCCACGGTGAAACGGGCCACCAGATCGCGGCGGCCGCGGTCGTCGTCGATGTCGAACATGAGCGCTCGGATGTCGCCGCCCGGAATGTCGGCGTCGAACACGCGAATCTCGCCGCCCCCGGCCAGCCGCGACTCGCTGAGAGTGGATTCGGTGCTCACCGATGCGCCCAGCGTGACCTTGAGGTCGAGGAGGTGGAAGCCGGCCACGCGCCCCTCCATCTGGATCCGGCAGATCGGATCCGATGGGCCGCACCCGGCCCGCGGTGGGGAGGCCGCGGACGCCGGGCCCTCCTTCTCGGACGCCACGGATCCGGCCGACGGTGCCGGCGCCGGCGTGCTCGTGACGTCGCCAGCGACCGCCGCTGCGGAGGGCGAGTGCCGCTGGGCCGGCGCGTCCGGGTCCTCGAACTCGGGACCGAGCTCGTTCCGCATCTGCTTCCGCACCACCGCGATGATCCAGTCGAAGTCCCGCTCGGTGACGCGCTCGACTCCGAGCGGCGTGAACGGCTCGTCGTGGATCGTCTTCGGGTCGATGTCCACCTCGAACCGGTAGAAGGACGAAAGCGGCTCGCCGTCCGGCGCGAGGTCGGGTGTCACCTGCGGCTGGGCGGGCACGTTCTTGCCGGAGCAGAGCTCACGATCGCCCCCGGGAACACGCCACGGCATCACCACCGGGCCCACGTTCAGGTAGCGGCGGGTGACGAGGTCGTTGTCGGGAACGAAGCGCCGGCTGTCCCACCACAGCCCGTCGATCATCTGGAACGCGCGTTTGGTGGCCGAGCTCGGCACCGGATCGAGCGCCTGGGTGGCGGCGATGATCTCGTCCTCCATCGCGTCGTCATAGGGCTTCTTCGAGCGGTAGGCACGCACGCCCAGCTCGGTGCCGATGACGTTCGAGTAGAAGTCCTCGGGCGAGAACGCCGACAGCCGCTCGGGGAAGATCGGCACCAGCGAGAAGCCGTACCAGCTCGCGATCTCGTGCCACACCGAGAGATCGAGCGTGATCCGCCGCGCCAGCGACTCGCTCAGCTGGTCGAGGTCCGCGCCGACGTCGCGCTCCGGAAACCGAACGCGCCGCTGGCCGGCCTCGTCGGGGAGCTCGAGGGTCTTCCCCGATCCCACCAGCGCCCGCACTCGCGGTATCAGGAACGCGGTCCAGTCGGCGTTGTCGCGAACGTGCGCCAGGTCGATGAACCCGCCGCGGCAGGTATACACGTGCGAATTCCGCTCCTCGATGCGCAAGGCGCCCGCGTAGCTGTGCTTGCCGAACGGCCGCTCCGCGGACACGTTCCCGATCCGAATCGGGAACTCGATCGAGCCGATCCGCGGCGCCAAGTTGTAGCCGAGCGCGCAGCACGCGCGCAGGTTCGGCGGCTGATCGGCGGGCGCCGGCGGCAGCGCGCGAGCCAGCGCCGGCAGCAGGGTGAGCAACACGGCGCCCGCGAGCGCGCACCGAAGGAGCCGTCGGTTTCTCATCGGGAGGGGCCATCTTGCCCGCATCGGATGGACCCGTCGAGGCTGCAAAAGGTTTCGCGAGAACGTGATCGAGCGCTCATGGCACGCAAGCAAACACTCCGCATCGCCTCCTGGAACGTGAACGGCATTCGCTCGGTCGCGAAGAAGGGCTTTCGCGACTGGCTGGACGCGAGCGGTGCCCACGTGGTCGGCCTGCAAGAGGTGCGCGCTGCGCCCGAGCAAGTACCGGAGGAGATCCGCGACGCCCACGGCTGGCATTCGCACTGGGTGGCCGCGAAGCGCCCCGGATATAGCGGCGTCGGCCTGCTCGCTCGACGCCCCCACGACGAGCTGCGAGACGCGCTCGGAGTGCGCTCGCTCGATTGCGAAGGGCGCTTGCAGATCGCGCGCTACGGCCGGCTCACCGTGGTCAACGGCTACTTCCCGAACGGCAACGGCAAGGAACGCGACCTGAGCCGGATCCCGTTCAAGCTGCGCTTCTACCGCAGGCTCTTCGATACGCTGGAGGAGGAGCGGCGCACCGGCGCGCGCATCCTGGTGATGGGCGATTTCAACACGGCGCACGAGGAGATCGATCTCGCGCGCCCCAGGGAGAATCGTGAGACCAGCGGCTTCACCGAGATCGAACGGAAGGAGCTCGCGCGCTGGCTGCGCGCGGGCTGGATCGACACCTTCCGCCACTTCGAAAAGGGAGCCGGGCACTACAGCTGGTGGAGCCAGCGGTTCGGCGTACGCGAGAAGAACATCGGCTGGCGGATCGATTACATCCTCGCCTCGCCGGGTGCGATGGAGCTGGTGCGCGGCGCGGCGATCCATCCCGACGTGAAGGGCTCCGACCATTGCCCGGTGAGCGTCGACGTCGATCCGGACATCTTTTGACCATGCCCACGCCGAGATCCACCCCCAAGAAGAAGGTGTACCGGGTGCGGTTCACCAACGAGAGCCGGATCTTCGAGATCTACGCTCGCGAGGTGACGCAGGGACACCTGTTCGGCTTCGTGGAGGTCGCGGACCTCGTGTGGGGCTCGAAGTCCGACATCATCATCGATCCCGGCGAGCAGGAGCTGCGAAACGAGTTCGCGGGCGTCACCCGGATCCACATTCCGATGCATTCGCTGGTGCGGATCGACGAAGTCGAGAAGAGCGGCGCGGGCAAGATCATCGCGCTAGCAACCGGCACCGCCGCCGGGAAGACGTCCTCGCCGTCGATTCCGATCTACACGCCCGGGCCCAAGGGTCCGCCGTCGAGCAACTGACGTGCTGGCCGGCGATCGGCCCCCGGCGCTTCGACGGCTCGGCGCGGCGCTCGCGTGCGGCGTGCTCGGTCTCGCCGTCGGGTGCGGCTCGAGTGGCGGCGGCGCGGCGCTCGAATCGGCCCCTCCGGTGGTCACCGTCGAGCCACCGAGCGGCAGCGCCGGGCTTTCGACGGCGGCCGTTTTTCGCGTGCGTTTCGATACACCCGCGGACGAGAGCACGCTCGCACGCCGCGTCCACGTGCGCGCCGAGGGGCGCGACGTTCCGGTCCGGGTTCACGGGTACGCGGCCTCGTCCTCGATCGTGATCGATCCCAGCGAGCCGCTGCCCGCGGATGCGGCGATCGAGGTGCGGCTCGACCCCGGCATCGCGACCAAGAGCGGCACCGTGCTGGGTCGCGCGATCGCACTCTCGTACCGGACCACGGCGAACGGACCTGGTCCCGCCGTGGTCTTCGATCCGCTCGCCGGCGAGGTCCGGCCCTGGCCGAGCGATCTCTTCACCGCGGCGGACGACTCACGCCCGAGCGGCCGTCGCTTCGACGTGTGGAACACCACCGTGCCGTCCTTCATCGGCATCGAGCGCGACGACGAGATGGACGGATTCGATCTCTCGAGCCGGATGATGGTGGCGCTCACCGGTGCGATCGATCTCGGTTCGCTGCCCCCGGGAGACGGCTCGTCGGATCCCGCGGCGTCGATGATCCTCACGGTGGCCGACCCATCCGCCCCGGGCTTCGGAGTGCCGATCCCCTTCCTGGCGCGCTACGAGCCGCTCGGCCTCACCCTCGATCCGCCGACCTACACGTTGATGATCCGCGCGCTGGTGCCGCTGGCTCCGGCGACCCGGCACGCGCTGGTGCTCACGAAGCGCATCCGGGGGTCCGACGGGAGTGAGCTTGCGCCATCGGCGGCGCTCGACGCGGCGCTCGGCGGACGAGCAGCCGGCGATGCGCACCTCGACGCCTACGCGGCGACACTGCGCGACACCGCCGCGGCACTCTCGGACGTCTTGCCCTTCGGCACCGAGGACATCGCTGGAATGACCGTCTTCACCACCGCCACCGAGCAGGCGCTCACCCAGCGAACCACGCGTCTCATCGACGCGGAGGTGAAGACCGCGGCGCTGGTGCCGCCGCGCTTCCGGGTGGATTCGACGGAGACCCGCGGCAACGAGGTCGTGGTCCGCGGCCACCTGAGCACCTACGACTTCCGCGGCTCGAACGGCCGGCTCGTGCCGTCGCGATTCGCCTCGGTGCCGGTCACCGCTCCGCCGGTGGAGCTCGAGGTGCTGCTCTCCCTCCCGGTCCACGCGGCGCGCGCACCGGTCACGATCTTCGGGCACGGCATCGACTCCTCGAAGGAAGAGCTCCTTCAGTACTCGGATTCGATGGCGGCCAAGGGGCTCGCCACCATCGGCATCGACTTCGTGCAGCACGGCTCGCGCTTCACCGGCCCGTATCTGCCGGCGCTCTCGTTCATCAACGTCGACGATCTGCCGGAGATGAAGGACAGCGTCCGCCAGACGATCGCAGACCTGGTGCAGCTCGAGCGCTGCGTCGCCACCGGCCTGGGGAACCTCGACCTGCTGCCGCTCGGCGCACCGGACGGCGTGCCCGATCTCGATGGCGGCAGGATCAGCTACGCCGGAGCCTCGTTCGGCGGCATTCTGGGGTCGATCTTCGTGGCACTCGATCCCAGCCTGCGCGCCGCCGCGCTCTTGATCGCGGGCGGGACCTGGACCGACATCGCGACCGAGGAGCTCGAGCTACAGCCGGGCTTCGGCGGCTTCGACTTCCTCTCCGAACTCGCGCACGGCCTCGACCTGCCGACCGGCGAGATCTACACCGACATCGCCATCGCGCAGCAGACGATCGCGCCCGGCGACCCGCTGGTCTACGCGCGTCGCGCGCTCACCGGCCGCTTCCCGGGCGCCGCGCCCGCGATGCCGCTGCTTCAGATCGAGGTCATCGCCGACACCGTGGTGCCCAATCCAACCAGCGAGTCGCTGGCGCGCGCCATCGCCGTGCCGCAGCTCGAGCCCGCGCACCGCGAGATCGTCGGCGCCGCGCGCGCGGCGTATCCCGCGACCGCCAACGGCCCGGGCGGACTCACGGTGGGCCTCGTCCAGTACCGGACGTTCCAGGACGGCAGCACCGCCACCCACACCGGCGTCGCTAGCGCCAAGGACGTCCACGACCAGGTCGCGGATTTCCTGAGCACGGCCCTCGCCGGCAAGGCGCCGACGATTCTTCCTGCCGCCACCGATCGCTGAGAAGCCGCTGCGCCGAACGGCCAGCCGGCGGAGGGACGCGCTCGGCCGGAGATGTCGCCAGCCTAAGCGGCCGGCTCGGTGACGGGCGGGACGACGGCAGGCGGAGCGCCGGCGGCGAGCGCGAACGACCCAGTAGATACCGAGCCCCGCGACCACGAACGTCCCGTACTGGGCGGGTGTGAGCCCGAAGTAGGTCGTGTCGCCGATTCGCAGGAAATCCAAGTAGAAACGCGCGAACGAGTAGGCGGCGATGAGCGTGCCTGCGGACACACCGCGGCCCCGGACGTTCCGCATCGCGACCATCAGTAAGGTTAAACCGGCCGACAGGATGGCCTCGTAGAGCCCGAGGTCGTGGCGCGGCCCGTCGGGGAACTTGACCGCCAGGAAGAAGTGGCTGGGCACGCCGATGTGGTCGTGAGCCATGAAGCAGCCGATGCGTCCCAGCATCCAGGCCGGTGCCATGCCGAGGGCGATCGAATCGGCGTAGTCGAGGAAGCGGATCTTGCGGATTCTGCCGAGGATCAGGACGCCGATGAAGCTGCCGAGGAACCCGCCGTAGGACGAGTAGCCCTCCCACACCTTGAGAATCTCCCAGGGGTCCTTGCGGAGGAGGTCGCGCTCGTAAAAGAGCGTCTCGATGAGGTGGGCGCCCAGGAAGCCCCAGACGACCCCCCACAGGGCGATGTCGGTCACCACCTCCGGGTCGAGCCGCAGCGTCACGGCCCGTCGCTCCGCAATCTCGGCGCCCAGCAGGATGCCGGCGCAGACCGCGATGCCCCAGGCGTGGATCTCGAACTTCCCGAAGAGATGCAGGCTCGGCTGCACGAAGTACGGGATCATGGGTCGCCTCGTAGAATCTCGGGCACCATGAGATCACAGAACCGGCGGAAACTTGCAGGGCGCAGCCGGCGGGCGCGAGCGATCTGAGACACCGCTCAGCGCTGAGCGGCGTCGGCCGAGTTCCAGAGGAACACCGCGAAATCGGCGATCGGACCGGTCACGGCCTGGTGGCCGGCGCGGGTCCAGTGCAGATCGTGGGGATAATAGGTCCGATCGATCGGCTGGGCCGCGAGCACCGGGCGCAGGTCGAGCAGTGGCAGCCCGGCCGCACGCGCCGCGGCGGCGACCGCCTCGAGCTTCTCGTCGCAGGCGCGGCGTGCCGCATCGACGAAGCAACCCTTGTGCGGCACCAGCACGATGCCGACCGGAATCGACCAGCTCTCCGCGTCGCGGGCGAGACGCCGGTAGAGAGCGCTCGTGAGCGCTAGCTCGTCGGCGGTGATGGGCGCGTCCAGGGCATTCACGACTCCCGCGCGCTTCGCCTCGTGCTCGGGCTCACCCTCGGTGCGCGCGGCGCGCAACCGCACCCGGCCCACGATCTGCGAGTGACCGGTGATCCACCGATACCACGGCCGCGCCACCAGCCACGCCAGCCGCCGGGGCGGCGGATGCGCCATCGTCGCGGGAATCACACGCTCGAGATCGTTGCCGTTGGCCGTGAATCGAAACGGACGGCACTCGCGATCGTCGCGCGGGTCGTTCGCGAAGAACGTGACCAGCGCCACGCCGGGCTTGCGTCCCGACGCCACCAGATCCTCGAGCCGCGCCACGTGCTGACCCGTCCCGTGACCGCCGATGCCGAGGTTCCAGGCATCCCAGGAGCCGCCGCCGCGCTTCCCGAGCGCCTGCGGCAAGAGCGCCACGAACGTGTCGCCGTCGTCGACGCCTTCGCCGAACACCATCGAGTCGCCGACCACCGCGACCGTGCGATCGCTCTGCGCCGGCGACGGCGAATGTGAGCCCGCCCCGCGACGCTCGCCGCGCTCGTCGACGTGAAACGCGTGTCGGAAGTCGACCGTCCGCAGCACCCCCTCGTTGGACGGGATCAGCTCGGTGCAGTAACGCGCCGAGGTCTGAAAACGCGGCGAATTGAGCGGAATCGGAGCCGCCACCCAGAGCAGCGCCTCGAGCGCCGCGACGCACACGACCGCGAGAGCGGCCAGCGCCGCGCCGACGCGGAGCCAGCGCCGCATCAGGCTCAGGCCGGCGCGGAGGGAATGACGAGCTCGCCGGGACCGGCGGTCTCGAGGATGAGCTGCATCGCGTAGGGCGCGCCGACGATCAGCGGATCGAGCGTGTAGTCGAGCATCATGCAGAGCCCCAAGAGAAGCAGCATGCTGCGCTCGATGTAGAAGTAGCCCTCCGGGTACTGGAAGGCGCGCGCCAGATCCCGAAACGAGACGTCGAGCTGGCGCAGGTCGGCGAAGTCGCGAATGGTCTCCGGATTGAGCTTCGCCAGATCCTCGGGCTTGTAGCGCAGGATCTTCTCGAAGTAGTGCTTCACCGCGTGCTCGAACACGGCGCGGTCGCCGGTCAGCGACTTGAAGCCCATAATCTCGACGCCCTGGAGCACCAGCTGGTCGTTCTTCGAGATGTAGCCGAGGAAAACCTTGCGCATGCCACGCATGAGCGGCTCGCGCACCGGCTCGACCGCGCCGAAATCGAGGAACACGAGCTTCGGTCCCGGCTGCACCAGAAAGTTCCCGGGATGGGGATCGGCGTGGAACATGCGGTCCTTCAGGACTTGCTTGAAGAAGGTCTCCGCGAGCTTCTTCACCACTGCCTTGGGATCGATGCCGGCCTCGATCAGCGCCTTGCGGTTACCGATCTTCATGCCCTGCATGAAGGTCATCGCGAGGACCCGGCCGCTCGTGTACTCGGGGATCACTTCCGGGAAGAGCACGTCGGGATCGCCGGCGAAGTTCGCGGCGATCGCGGCCATGTTGCGGGCTTCGGCGCGGTAGTCGAGCTCGCGGCGCACCACGTCGGCGATCTGCTCGCGGATCCGATGATAGTGGAAGTCGGGAAAGAACCAGTCGAGCAAACGCGTGACGCGCTCGAGCACCTTCAGGTCCATCTCGACGATGCGCTCGATGTCCGGGTACTGAACCTTGATCGCGAGCTGGCGGCCGGACGCGTCGGTCGCACGGTGCACCTGCCCGAGCGATGCAGATGCCTCCGGCACCTTCTCGAAGTCGAGCCCCATCTCGGACGGCGTCTTCCCGAACTCCTCGCGGAAGCGCCGCTCGATGTCGCGATACGGATGCGCCGGCACCGAATCCTGGAGCCCGGCGAGCTTGTCGGAGAAGGCCTGCGGCAGGATCCCACCCAGGACGCTCAGCACCTGGCCGAGCTTGATGTAGACGGCCTTGAGCTCGAGGATGCCGGTCAGCACCCGGTCGGCGTTCTTCTCGTGGGTGCGCGCGATCCGCGCGGCGAGCCGCTCGCCGCCGAAGATCTTGTAGAGCAGGTAGAGCGACACGTAGCTCGCGAGCACGCGCGCCACCAGCCAGTACGCGCGTAGATACCGGATCGCGTTCCGGACCTCGCTCGCGATCGTTTCCCGCATGATTCGCGCCCGGCGGGGTAGATAGCACATGGGCGTGCCGGCGCCGCACGCGGCCGGCGTCGGCGCGCGATGGCGCGCTTGCGGGGATTGAGGCGTTGCGAGAGGCTCGTGTGAACGGGATCGCTCTGGAGACGATCGAATGCTTGGGCGAACGTGGAAGACCGTGTGGCGCGCTGGCGCGCGGCTCGTGTGCGTGGCGGTGGCCCTGGCGGTAGCCACGAGCGCGGTCGGTGACCTCGCGCGCGCCACGACGCTCCTGGCGCTCGATCTCGATCAGCTCGCGCATTACGCCGACGCGATCGTGATCGCGCGCTGCGAGGAGCTGCGCTTCGAGCGCGCGGCGATCGACGCGGCGCGGCCCGACGGCCCGAAGGTGCTGCGCACCAACGCGCGCTTCACGCGGCTCGACACCTGGGGGGGATCGGCACCGGCCGTCATCCCCGTCGTGCAGCTCGGCGGCGTCGAGGGGCAGCGCGCGGCGCTGGTACCGGGAGCGGCGGCCCTCGAGCCGGGACGCGAGAGCGTGCTTTTTCTGCAGGACTTCCACGACGGCACGTGGGGGATCATCGGGCTCTTCCAGGGGAAGCTCGATCTCGAGCACGACGCCTCGGGCAACGTGTGGTTGAGTCGCTCGCAGGGGATCGGTGAGGACGGGGGCGCCGCGCCGGCCACCGCGGACTCGATCGGGATGCTGCGCCTTCGCGCGGTGGGGCCGGATGGCCGGATCTCGATCGACGCGTTTCACGAGCAGGTGGCCGAGGCGATCGCGCGCGGCGTTGGAGCGGCGCGATGAGCGCGATCGAGCGCTCGCGCGCGAGGGACCGCGCGCGCTCCCGCCGACAGGCCGTGCTCTCGTTCGCGCTCGCGCTCGTCGCCACCTCCGCTCACGCGGGTGGCCGTCTCTACACGACATCGAAGACGGTCGCGCCGTTCTGGCCCGACAAGGACGGCGACGGGCGGCCCGATCCGGTCATGTACAACATCAACCTCGATCGGGTGACCGAGAACGTCGCGGGCGCCGATCCGGTCAATGCGTGGCAGGCGGCGATCGCGGGAGCGTTCCAGAGCTGGCAGAACGTCCCGACCGCGAGCATCCAGTTCTTCCGCGGTCCCAACACCGACGTGACCAACGGCTTCATCCTCGACGGCGTCAATCCGATCGCGTTCCTGCCGGCCGGCATCCCGATCGGCGTGCTCGCGATCACGCTGCCGCTCTCGGATCTGAATACCGGCGAGATCTCCGAAGCGAGCATCCTCTTCAACCCGATCCCGTTCGGCTACGACACGCCCAAGCCGCAGTACTCGACCGACGGCACCCCAGGCAGCCTCGACATCCAGGCGATCGTCACCCACGAGTCCGGCCATTTCCTGGGACTCAGCCACTCCGCGGTGCGAAACGATCCCGACGACGAGAATCCGCGCCCCGCCGAGCAAGCGGTGATGTACCCGTTCATCGGCCACGACGTGATCGCCGGCCGCACGCTCAAGCCCGACGACATCGCGTGGGTCTCGAACATCTATCCCGATCATTCCGCCGCCACCACCTTCGGCGGCATCGACGGACGGATCGTGCTGGGCTCGGCGCCGCTCGGGCTCTACGGCCCGCGCGGCACGCACGTCGTGGCGCGCGACCGCACCACCAATCGCATGGTGGTCGGCACCTACAGCCGCCCGGAGTTCGGCGTCTATCGAATCCCGGGACTTCCGCCAGGCGACTACAACGTGTGGGTCGAGCCGCTCGACGGACCCGTGTCGAGCTTGCAGGTGAGCGCGCTCACGCAGTTCACGCGCTTCACGTCGTTTCCCGCCGATTACTACAGCGGCGACGCCGAGACCGGCACCGAGCCCAACCCCGGTGACGTGGCGACGGCGGTGCCGGTCACGGTGGTCGCCGGCGGCAACCGCAGCTTCACCGACATCGTTCTCGACGACTCCGTGAAGGTGTGCGGCCGCGTCGCATCGAACGAAACGGCCGCACACCCCGGCGTATCGTTGCTGGCGAGCGTGCTGGCTCCGCTCGTGGCCGTGCTGCGGCTCCGGCGCTACCGGCGCAGTGCTGGCGCCCGGTGACCAGCTGCAGCGGCGCGTGCTCGAGCACGAATCGATACGACTCGGACGCGAGGGACCGCGTCCCTCCAAAAACGGTGAGGATGACAGTCGGAGGGCTGCGGTCCTTCGCAGCCGAGCGGACGATCGCGTCCAATCGACCGGAAGACACTTTCCGATGAGGGCCACCGGTTGCTCGGTGACCAATTTCGGCCGATGGCCCGTCCAACCTGACAAGCGAATTTGCGCCGCGGCCATCTCGGGTGAGAGGCGCAACGCGCCGTACTCCGTCCGTTCGACGCTCCGCGTCGCGCCGAAATCACCGGACTTTCGCGCGCTTCGCGGTGTGTACACGGCCGCGATTTGGTTTGAGGTGTGCTGCCGAGCCGTGGTATGGGCCTTGCTACTAACAGGGATGCGTCACCAACGACGTGGGAGGCACAACGGAGGTAATGCGCCATGGCTGGCCAAGTGATCAGCGTCCCCGGTTCGGATCCACGATCCCTCAAGGCGTTCTTCGGTGAGCTGACGTCGGAAGTGTTCGGCGAGCTCGCGATCGAGCACACCGGGATCGCCAACTACGTCGCTGGAGTGCTCGCCGACTTCGCGCATCACGAACGCCTCTACCGCATCACGAACCTGGCCGGACGTCCCATCGAGAACCTGGTGGAGATGCTGGTCGGCGACTCGATCGCCGAGCAGTCGGGCGAGTCCAGGCACCGCGACTTCCGCCGTTACATCGGCGACTTCACGCTCTTCATGAGCGGGCTCTTCCGCGACTTCGTCGAGAAGCACGCGTCGCTCGATCAGTACGTGCGCGAGGGGCAGCGCTCCTACCGACGGGTCGCCGAGGTCGAGTCGATGATCGCCAGCACCGACGCGCCGATCTACCGCGATCTCTCGGAGCGCTTCGTCTACTACTCGGGCGCGCTCGACTTCATGCGCAAGACCCGCTTCTTCCGCCAGAGCGCGGCGCTACCGCTGCTCAACTTCGCCGAAGAAGTAGCGCGCCGGATCGGGACCGAGCTCACGATTCACTGACGGGCCGCCCGAGAAAGCCCCGCGCCGGAGACGGCGCGCTCCATGGAGTCGGTGGAGCCCGCCGGTCCCCGGCGGGCGCGAGCGAACGGAATCGATCGAGGGACGCGAGGCGTGCTCAGCCGAGCACCGCGGCGATCTCGTGGACCACGCGCGTGCACTTGTCGAGCGGTAGCGCGCAGAGCCCGATGCGCAGGCCGCCCGGCTCGAGCACAGGAATCGTGTAGACGTCTCGTTGCTCGAGCTTGGCGGCCACCTCGAGCGGGCGCGGCACGTACACCACCGCGAAGTAGCCGCCCACCGGCTTCGACACCTTGAGGCCCGCGGCGCGCGCCGCTTCGTTGAAGCGCACGAAACGCGGCTGCAACACCTCGTTGCAGCGCTGCCGCTCGGCGGCGACCGCCGCGCGCTTCGCGTCCGACGCCAGGATGGACGCGAGCGCTTGCTGCGGCGCGGTGACCTCGTTCGAATTGGAGCCGCGGATGGTTCCTTCCATGACGTCGAACCAGATCGCCGCTTCCGTCTTGTCGCGGGTGAGCAGGATCGCGGCACCGGAGCGCCAGCCGTAGGCCATCATCGACTTCGAGAGCGACGGCACCATCACCACGTGCAGCTCCGGCACCTGCTCGAAGAGCGGTCCCAGGAACGCCAGGTCCTGCGGATCGCGGCCCTTGGGCCCGAAGTCGATGTACGCGAGGTCGAGGATCAGCACCTTGTCGCCGCGCACCGCCGCGAGCACCCGGCCGATCGCGCTCCAGTCGCGCGCGGCGATCGCGGCGCCCATCGGATTCGAGTACGGGCTGTTGATCATCAAGCACACCCGATCCTCGGCCGCGGCCACTCGCTTCACCACGCGCTCGAAGTCGGCGATGTCGAACCGGAGCTCCTCGTCGAGCCAGTTGAAAGTGGCGAGCTCCTTTCCGCACTGCGCGGCGATCAGCGCGTAGTTCTCCCAGTAGGGCGCGTGGGTGATCACCGTGCGCGACGCCAGATTGGTGAGGCTCAGCGTGAGACCGCCGGTGCCTCCGTGGCTGGGAATGGCCTTCCGGACCAGGTCGTCGGGCAGCGTCACGCCGTCGAGCACCGACGCCGCGTAGGTGTCGGCGAGCGACGCGGCGCCGCCGGGAGGCGTGTAGGCACAGAGCGCTTCGGGCTTTGCTTGCAGGAGCTCGCGCAGGGTCGCGAGGAACGTCGGGATCACGAACGGCTTGCCGCTCTCGTCGAGGCCGACACCGATCGTCGAGTCGACGACGCGGTCGGCGCCGTGGCGTGCGGCCGCGTTCTTGGCGCGCGCGGCGATCGCGAAAATTCCGGAAGCCTTGTCCACCACGAGGTGGCGGCGAGAAGGGATGACGAGAGGCATGGCGAGTTCCGTTTGGCGCGGGGGATTCGTACCACCGCGCCGTGAAGGTCGAGCACGCTCGTATAGCGCAGCGCGGCGTACCCGCCTACTTCGCCGTGTAGCCCAGGCTGCGAAGCTGCTCGGCCTCCGCGGGCGTGACCACGGGAGGCGCCGAATCGTCGGCCGGAGCCGCGCGGCGGGTCTTCACCCACGCATCGATCGACGCTCGGAGCCTGGCGACCTCCTCGGGTTGCTTGGCTGCCAGGTTCTTGGTCTCGTGCGGATCGGCCGCGAGATCGTAAAGCTCGGTCTCGTCGCCACCGGGCTTCGGCACCACGATCAGCTTCCAGCGGCCGTCGCGGGCGCTCTTCCAGCGGCCCTCGTCGCCGGGAAGGAAGATGCGCGGGTTGCGCTTGTACTTCTCGCGATAGGGCGCGCTCTCGGCGAACGAGATCCGCGGCGACAGCGACGGCTCGACGGTGCCGCGCGCCAGCGGCAAGGCACTCACACCGTCGACCGTGCCGGCGAGCGGAATCTGCGCCAGCTCGGCAACGGTCGGCGCCTCGTCGATCGCGCGCACCGTGGTCGCGACCCGCACGCCCTCCGGCAGCCGCCCCGGCGCCCGCACGATCCAGGGAATGCTAAGGAGCTCCTGGTAGAGCGTGAACTCGTGCGACCAGCAGAGCCCGTGCTCGCAGAGCGCCTCACCGTGATCCGCGGTGTAGATGGTGATCAGGTCCGGTCCGCCGGCACCCGCGCGCAGCTCCTCGACGGTGCGGCGCACGACCGCGTCCATACTCCAGATCGCGGAGTCGTAGAGCGTGCGAGTTCGCTCGATCTCGTCCTGGGGATAATGGGTCGCGAAGAAGATCTGGTCCGCCTCGAGCTCGTGCGAGACGAACTGGCGGATCGGCAGCGCGTCCGCCACGCCGGCCTGGAAATGGTTCCGGTCCGCGGGCGCGGGGCGATACGGCATGTGCACGTCGAGGATGTGCAGCCACGCGAACCACGGCCGCCCCGCCGGCACCTGCGCCGCCCGTTTGAGCAGCAAGTCGCCGAGCGCGCCCGCCGGATCGGTGCCACGCTGGTCGAAGCGGTCGAAGCCCTGGTCGTAGCCGCGCTCTTGTGTCAGCCACGGGTTCGTGACCACCGCGAACGTCACATAGCCCGCCTCGTGAAAGGCCTCCGCAAGCGTGTGATTGGCACGCGAGAATTTGAGATCCGCGACGTGGCCCGCGACTCCGTGATGCATGCTGTCGAGGCCGGTGAAGATCGACGCCATCGCCGGCGCCGTGAACGGCGCAGCGGCCATCACGTCCTCGAACAGCACTCCCTTCTTCGCCTCCTCGCTCAGGAAGGGCGCGGTGACGCGCGTGTAGCCGTACGCGTCGAGATGGCGGGCGGAGAGCGTGTCGATCACCACCAACAGCACGTTGGGTCGAGCGGCCGCGGCGGGTGGCGGCGCGGGTGCCGGCGCGGCGGACGCTACGGACCCGGCGAGCGCCGCGAGCAGCACGCAAGCCGTGGCGGCGGATCGCGGTGTCCCGACTCGTGGGCTGGCCACCGAGGCACCCGTGGCCCTCCAACCTGTGTTGGCCCGATGCCGTTTGGAACGCGCGCGGTCCTTCGCGCGCGAGGCCAAACTGAGACGGTATCCGGCGGCTCGACGAGCGCCCGCCATGGCTGGCCCGCCGCGCGTCAAACGGGCCAGATCGCGTTGGCGATGAGGCGCTGCGGATGCCACGTCGGCAGCGCCCCGACCCGATACCGATCGCGGATCCCGACCCATTCGAGAAGCAGCTCGAGCTCGCGCGCGGTGTACCCGCGCCGCACCGATGCCATGCCGTCGTGGTAGGCGAAACGGGCGCCGTCCCGGTCGAGCGCGCCGTAGACGACGCGGCCGAACGCCAGCCCCGCCAGGTTCCGCGCGATGTCCACCACCACCAGCCCGCCACCCGACACCCGGTCGAGCTCGCGCAGGCAGAGCGCCGCGTCCGCCGGTGCGAAGTGGTGCAGGGTGTAGGACATGAACGCCACGTCCCAGGCGCCGTCCTCGATTCCGGTCATGTGGCGCGCGTCGGCGACGGTGGTGCGGCACGGCACGTCCTGCGCGGCCAGGCGTTGCTGCAGCGACTTCACGAAATCCGGGTTGATGTCGCCGGCCCAGAGCGCGATCGGGATCGCCTCCTGGTTGGCGACGTTCCACACGTGGCGCATGAACCAGCCGCTGCCCGCCGCCACCTCGAGGATCGCGAGCGGGCGAGCGTCGAGGCCGGCCATCGCGGCGCCGCGGGCGCGCATGCGCCGGCGACCCGACTTGAGCAGCAGGTCGACGATCGCCCGGTAGCCGAGCGTCGACTCTTGCATCCGCTGGATGCTGTCGACGATTCGCTGCTGCGCTTCCGCCAGGGTGGTGCTCGCGCCGGCGGACCGGCAGCGCGCGAATGCATCCTCGTTGCCGTCGAGGATCTCGCGCACCGAGCCGTCGCGGCGCGCGAGAAGCCCGGCCGCCGGCAGGCCGCTCTCGTAATCGCGCCAGCGCTTCTCGACCTCGGCGGCGAGCGCGGTTCGTTCGGCGTCCATCGAGCCGAGCATAGCTCCGGCGAGTAGGTGTCTTCGCTCGTCGGTTGGCCACCGAGGGACCGGTGGCCCTCCAAGCGGAATCCCTCGTCGGTCGATGGACGCGATCGTCCGCTTCGGCTGCGAGGGACCGCAGCCCTCCGACTGCCGGCGCTGTCGGTCGGAGGGACGCGGTCCCTCGCGTCCGAAGCGTTCAAATGTGGCCGATCGATTCACGGTACTCTGGCGCACCCCCGGGTTGGTCTGCTCACGGGCGCGCGCGCCATTTGGAGGTGTTCGTCATGCGTCACGGTCGATCGGTCGCCCGGTGGGCGGTGCTGTTCTGCTGCGTGTCGCTGGCCGGATGTCCGAAGGGTCCCGAGCGGCTCATGGAGGACGTGGCGAGCCCCAGCGCGGACGAAGACGCGCGCTTCACGGCGGCCGAGAAGCTGGCGCGCGGCATCGGCCACGACGAGATCCATCTGCCGCCGACCACCACGGCGGAGATGCTGGGCGTCCTAGAGAAGGAAGCGGACGGCTCGGATGCGTCGCGCCGCGCGCGCGCCTACGAGGCCTTGAACGAGTGGGCCCCTCATCTACCGGACACCACGGCACCGCTGCTCTACGGCGGTGTCGACGACAGCGACGCGTGGGCGCGCGCCAACGCCGTCGCCGCAGCCTATCGCCAGTTCAAGACCCAACCGATCTTCCACGAGCACGAGCCGCAGTGGAACGCGGCGCTCAAGCACGTGATCGCGGATCTGGGAGCGGCGCTCCGCGATCCCGACCCGAAGGTGCGGGCGCGCGCCGCCGGGCTCGCGACCGATCTCGAATCGAAGGCGAAGGACCTGGTGCCGGCGCTGCGCGCGCTCACGCAGGATCCCGATCATGGCGTGCAGGCGAAGGCGCTCTCGGCGCTCGAGCAATCGGGTCAGGAGCGGCTTCTCTCCGTCGACGAATGGATCTCGCACTGCAAGAGCAACGACTGGCAGATCCGCGGGCCGGCCGGCTCCGCGCTCGCGAGGATCGGCGCCGACGCGGTGCCGCGGCTCACCGAGATCGTGCGCGGCGACCCCGACAGCGACGCCCGCGATTGCGCGGTGTGGGTGCTGGGCCTGATGGGACCTGCAGTGAGCTCGGTTCTGCCGGTGCTCAAGAACGCCGCGGCGAACGATGATTCATGGTCGGTCCGCCAGGACGCGGCGAGCTCGGTGGAGCGCGTGGAGGGTCGCTAGCGGACACGCCCTTTCCGCGCGCAGTCGTGCATCCGTTGGGCCTCGCGCGCGAACGACCGCGCGCCCTCCAAGCGCTCGACGACAAGCCAGCCGCTATCGCGCCCGCTTCACGCCCCGCCGACCGAGAGCCCGTCGGTCCGCTCCCACTTCGCGTCGCAGTGGCCACCCAATCGACCGGGACGCCAACCCGGTGGTAATCCCTCACCGCGCTCGGGCCACGCCTCCACCTCGATGCCGAACGTGGCTGCCCTCGACGACCATCCCACCAGCGCTGACACACGATTCGCACGCCGACCGGGGCGCGAGGACACGATGAGGTTGCGCAGCTTGGACGCCGTGCTCGCGCTCGGAGTCATCACGGTGGCGCTGACCGAAGGTTTGTCGCTGGTCCACGGCCTCAACCGTGCGACGGTTTCCATTTCCTGGGCGGTCGTGGCGGCCCTGCTGGTCTTCTGGCGAGACCGCTTCGAGTGGAGCCTGCCGTCCCTGCCGGCGTCCGTGGTCGGCATCCTGGGGACGACCTTCTTCATCGCCGTCCTGTCGCCGCCGAACGGATGGGACGCGGTCTCGTATCACATGAGTCGCGTCATGTACTGGATCCAAGACGGCTCGGTTGCACACTTTCCGACGC